>NZ_CAXSNO010000011.1:0-130347 GCF_964238835.1 Parabacteroides sp. 20_3
ACCTCCACGTTTCCATCATTTCTGAAGCGCCGTTCTCTCTCGAATGCGGGTGCAAAAGTAATGCTATAAAACATACGATCCAAATTTATCGGGCATTATTTTGCAAGTTTTTTCGCATGAGGGGGATCGGGTACATTATAGTATAACACACACCAAATAATATAACACACACCAAAATTAATCTTACAAGAAGGAGAACACACAAAAATAACGACTGCTCAGGGAAACGATATAGTTGATATCCTTGCCATGCTAGTGGCAATACTTTGCCATATAGATGGCACGGCCTTGCCACACGGATGGCACAGCGTTGCCACCACAATGGCACAGCTGTGCCAAAGGAAAGAAAAATATTGGCACAACAAACAATTGATAAACAATTACATATCACTACAAACGTCTTCTCTGAGGATACTTATAAAAGACAGGAAGCTTAATACTTTACCTAGATATCGGAAACTCATCTATTTTTCATTAGACTAAACATCAAGTCATACAATATAGTCATTGAGTATCAATAACTAAAATCCGATAAACTTAAAGAAGAGTGTCCAATAAATAGACAGAGGTGTCCATTTATTGGACAGCTTCCAGACACACAACTAGCCATAACATACTGCAATGCACCAACTTACAACAAACGGCATACTTTTTGTATGAAAATCAACAACAATATTAAGAATCTTATATCAAACGTTATGAATTATCTACTAAACATCAAATCTTTCACAAAATTTTTGAGCAGAAATAAATTGTACACAATCATCGAGATACTTGGATTATCTATCTCCCTTATGTTCGTGATACTTATTGGTATCTACACAAAGCAAGAGCTATCCGTGGATAGTTTCCAAAAAGACGCAGACCGGATCTATGTACTTGGTAACGAATCTTTCATGATCTCGGCTTATGGTATAGGAGAACGTTTGATGACACAATTCCCAGAAGTGGAGAAAGTAATGACAGTCTCTTCCAACTTGCCGTGGGGTGGCATAGAAGCTTTACCCATTACGTGGCAAGACAAAAAAATAAACGCAAAAATACAATACACCTATGAAGATTTCTTTGACTTTTTCTCGTTCGATTTAGTTACGGGATCTAAAAGTCAAGTTCTGTCCGATAAAAACTATGCGGTTATCTCCGATTCCTTCGCTAAAAAATTTTTCGGAGACGCAAATCCTATCGGACAAACACTTCAAATCAGTCCATCTATCTCAATAATCGTAAACGGTATCATGAAAGATATGCATAATTCCGTAATTCCTTACTGCGATATATTAGCGAGAGTAGAGAAATTAACGGAAATGTACCCAGAAATGGATAAAGAGAACTATAGCAACTGCTACAATTCCCTCGTATTCCTTCGAACCCAAAAAGGCTCAGACCTACTATCAAAGACTAACGATATGGCATCTTTCTTCAAAGGATTCTATTGGCCTTATGAACGAGATCAAGTCAAAGATGTCGTAGTAGTTCCTTTGCGAAAAGCCTATTTTATAGAAAAGGCACAATATTCAATGCTGGAGAATGGTGATTGGGACTTTGTTATTATACTTATTTCTGTAGGAATTGTCATATTATTTTTCGCCATCATCAACTACGTGAACCTGACTGTCGCCCAAATCGGATCCAGAGCCAAGGAAGCCGCTATCCGCAGCCTGTTGGGTTCTACGAAAAAAGAACTTTTTACCCGATTAATCCTAGAATCTATCCTTTTAAGCCAAGTATCCTTCTTAATCGGTTTATTCTTGGCCACTTTAGCCATTCCATACGCAAATCAATTGTTAGAGGCTCATATTAATTTGCCCGGAGCGGTCACGCCGATAAATATCTTATTAGGTATATTACTCATTTTATTGCTGGGATGCGTCTCTGGTATCTTACCCGCTATCCATATCACACGGGCAAAAGCAGTGGATGTAATGAAAGGTAGTTTCCGTTTGCAGACTAAAATGACGTTCAGCAAATTTTTCATCACCTTTCAAAATGCCATAACAATCGCGTTAATCGCGACCTCCCTAACGATGGTACTGCAAATTAATTACTTGATAAAAGCCCCTTTGGGATATAACACTCAAAATATTATCGATATCCCTATCGGGATGGAAGAATTAAAGCTTAAAGAGCTAAACAACACCCTCCTTGGGGAGCTCAAGCAATTGGCTTGTGTAAACAAGGTCGGATGCGCCCGAAGCACCCCTTTCAAAGTTGGAAATAACTATACGATGGAGATCAACGGAAATCTCGTGAGCCTGCAAGGCTTCGTCATGGACACGACCAGTCTTCATATCCTAGGTCTGAAAATATTAAAAGATAATCATTTAGCCACAGGAGAAGGTTGTTTCCTTACCGATGCGGCCTTCAAGACGATGGGAATCGGCGAGGATGCGAAATCGTTCCCATTCTTCGGAAATCCCCGGATGATCGCCGGCAAAATACAAGATTTCCAACTCAACAATATCACGATGGCCAATCCTCCGATCTTCGTCCAACTAGATAAAACCGAGAATATCCCCACCGAGAACCTCTTGGTAGAGATACAAGGAAATACTTTCGAGGCATATAATAAAGTCAAACAGGTTTACGAAAATATCACTCAACTAGAATTCCCCGGTAAATTCATCGACCGTCAGATAGAGGAATCATTTGCCACACAGCAAAGAATATTGAAAATCATAAGCCTTTTCGCCTTTGTGGCTATTGTCATCTCACTTTTAGGGCTATTGGCGATTTCTACTTATTTCATCCAACAAAAAGCCAGGGAAATCGCTATCCGGAAAATATTCGGATCGAACGGGACGCTAATACTTTATAAATTGATATGTACATTCATCCGCTACGTAGTTATAGCGTTTATAATCACGACCCCAGTTATGGTATATACCATGCGACAATGGCTCTCGAACTATTCCTATAGAATATCATTAAGTCCGTTCATTTTCATATCAGCCGGATTATTTTGCTTGATTATCTCTTTCTTGACCGTATTCTGGCAAAGTTACCGGGCAGCGAATCAAAATCCGATTGAAAATGTAAAGACAGAATAAAAATCTGCCGTTTTTTTTCATATATTTGAGGTCTCATCTAAATATAAACAAATAATGAAGCACTTGAGTTCCTCTATTTTATTGGGGCTTGGGTTGTTTTCCTTCTTCTCCTGTAAAGAAGCGACAGCGCCCGCCCCTATCCTGCCCGTTCCCACGCCGGCACAAGTTGAATGGCATAAGATGGAAACATACGCCTTTGTCCATTTCGGATTAAATACGTTCAATGATCTGGAATGGGGTTACGGAAACACTCCCGCCTCCACATTCAATCCAACGGATCTGGATTGCGATCAATGGGCGCAAACAATCAAAGCCGCCGGATTGAAAGGCGTAATCTTAACCACCAAGCATCACGACGGTTTCTGTCTATGGCCTACCGCCACAACCGAATATAGCGTAAAGAATTCTCCTTGGAAAGATGGCAAAGGGGATATGGTAAAAGAACTATCCGACGCTTGTAAGAAACACGGGCTGAAATTCGGTGTCTATCTCTCCCCTTGGGACAGAAACAGTGAGAACTACGGACAACCGGGATATGTAGAGAAATTCCATGCCCAATTACATGAATTAGTCTCCAACTATGGCCCGTTGTTCGAATACTGGTTTGATGGGGCAAACGGTGGCAATGGCTGGTATGGCGGCACGAATGAAACCCGTGCTATAGACGCCAAGACCTATTATCAATATGAGCGGGCACGAGACACGATCAAGGCGCACCACCCGGACATCATGGTTTTCGGAGGGACAGTACCCGATATCCGCTGGATCGGTAACGAGGAAGGTTGGGCCGGTGATACCCAATGGAGCATCTTCGCCCCGGAACCCTCCATGCCTACTTTCCAACAGAGTGTATGGGGAGATGAGAACGGACCGATGTGGCTAGGTGGAGAATGCGATGTATCTATCCGTCCGGGATGGTTCTATCACTCCCGGGAAGATCACCAAGTCAAATCTCTGGCAAAATTAGTCGATCTTTATTACCGAAGCGTCGGGCATAACGCCAATTTCCTATTGAACTTCCCCGTAGCGTTGAACGGAAAAATAAGTCCGGTAGACTCCGCCCGTGCCGTACAATGGTATCAAACCATCCAAAATGACTTTAAGGAGAATCTGTTGAAAGGATGTTACGTACAAGCGAGCAATAAAAGAGGACGTAATTTTAGTCCCAATAAGGCAGTAGATGGGGATTGGGATACCTATTGGGCTACGGACGATGGAGTAACCAGTGGTTCATTGACTTTCACGTTAACCCATCCTACCGATGTAAACCGCTTGGTAATACAAGAATATATCCCATTAGGACAACGAGTACGCTCGTTCAATATCGAACTCGAGCAAGGGGGTAAATGGATTCCGGCACAGACTGTGGATTCTACGACAACTGTCGGCTATAAACGAATTGTCCGTTTCCAGACTGAGAAAGCGGAGAAGATACGCATCAACTTCACGGACGCCCGCGGGCCGCTTTGTATCAATAACGTGGAGGCATACCTTGCCCCCGCCTTGGTGACCGAGCCAACGATTGCCCGTAATATCAATGACGAGGTAACCATACAGGCCGGGGATAAAGGCTCCGAGGTTCATTATACCACCGACGGTTCAGATCCAACCAAGGACTCACCGCTTTATCAGGCGCCATTCGCTTTCGCTCAAAAAGGAACTGTCAAGGCGATTGCCTATGATCCGACTTTCGATACAGTCAGTCCGGTTTCCGCGCAAACGTTCGATATTCCTGCTTGTGATTACACGATCGTATCACCGAAAGATGAGAAAACCAGCCTGATCCTAGACGGAAACGGCTACACAACCTACTATTTGCCACAAGGGAAACAAGAGTTAGTCGTACAATTAGCGAAAGAAATGCCTATATCCGGATTCCGCTACACCCCGAACCAAGGACGTGACGCAAGCGGTCATATCTCCAACTATCAATTATATATTAATGGAAAGAAGGTGGCCGAAGGCGAATTCTCCAATATCAAGGCTAACCCGATCGAGCAAGTCGTACATTTCCCGATAACGAAAGGTAACCAAATCCGTTTGGTCGCAACCCGTATCGTAGATAATAAAAAGCAAGCGGGTATCGGTGAATTCTCGGTAATTACGGAAAAATAAAGAATATCTAATAAAAGCAGAAGGGACCGCCTCGAAAGTTTAATTTCCAGAGGCGGCCCCTTTTAATTATTTATCAATCTTTTATTTATCCTTGAAGGTACCGGTTCATTTGCTTATACACGGCACGTATATTTAATGGTTTAGATATATGAGCGTTCATACCGGCCTCCCTACTTTTCTGCACATCCTCAGCGAAGGCGTTGGCTGTCATAGCGAAGATAGGAACCTTTTGAGCATCAGAACGCCCTAATGCCCTGATACATCGGGTAGCCTCATAGCCATCCATATGAGGCATCTGCACATCCATCAATATCAAATCATAATATCCTTCGGCAGATTCCTTAAACATCTCTACGGCCTGTACCCCGTCCTCAGCGCTCTCCACCGACGCACCGGTAACTCCGATCAATTCCTCCGCTATCTCCCGGTTAAGCTCATTGTCCTCAACCAATAAGATCCGTTTACCTTTGAAGTCATAATCAACAGCATAACAATCCTTCGCAAGGTCATTCCTCCCATTAATATCGGAAAAACGAGTGGGCTTACCCGATTCCTTTATTTTGCCGAAAGGCAGATCAACGGTGAATGTACTGCCACTCCCCTGCACACTCGTCACATGTATGCCACCACCCATCAACCCTGTGAAACGCTTAACGATAGAAAGCCCTAATCCTGTACCTCCATATTTATAAGTAACATCCACATTTTCCTGTTCGAACGATTCGAAGATTTTATCATAGTTCTCCTCGGCTATACCACATCCCGTATCGATTACCTCGAAACGAAGGTAAACATTCTCTTGATCCTCACCTGTTTTAGATACCCGAAGTTTAATCATTCCCTTGGCCGGCGTAAATTTCAGCGCATTCGATAACAGGTTGGAGAGAACTTGATTCAAGCGCAAGGAGTCTCCTATAATCTGTACTTCCAGATCACTAGCCAATATCGTCTCATAGCTGATCCCTTTACTCTTGGCCTGCTCGCCATACAGATTTTCAAAGTCCTGCAAGAATGCCCGGAAATTAAAGCTCTCATGTCGAAGTTCCACTTTTCCGCTTTCTATCTTCGACATATCCAGCACGTCGTTAATAAGAGCGAGAAGATGCTTGGAAGACATGATTACTTTCTCAAGACAGTCCTTTATCTTATCGGTATTATCTATGTTTTGCATGGCGATAGTACTCATACCTACAATTCCGTTCATCGGCGTACGGATCTCATGACTCATCCGGGAAAGAAACTCGCTCTTCGCCAAGTTAGCCGCCTCAGCCCGTTTCAGGTTGCCCTGTATCACGGTCGCTTTCATCCGGGCCCCTATAGCCAGCAGTAATGCCGTAAATAGCACCGACAGGACAAACATCACGATAAACATAAATTGTAAGGGATTCGCATATATAAAGTCCGTAAGAGAGAATTCATTCACGCCGATAGATTCCTGATTCCGATTGCGTATAACAGTCCTCTCGGACTCAGAAAGATTATTGATCGCCTTGTTGAGTACGGTTAATAAATCCGGGTCAACCGGGGTAGGTAACGCAAAACTTATCGCACTCTGATCATTGACCAATGTCACAGGAGCAAGATTGGTGAAATGATAACGCGAAATATCCTGTTCCATTTTAGAGGACAATCCATAGATAAAATCAGCCTCTCCGCTATTGACAGCGGCTAATGCCTCCTTAATGCCCGGATAGGACCGAATCTTCTCCGCAGATATGCCACTTGGAAATCGCTGACTTTCCACCAAAGCACCAACCAAACCCGGAGTGGGATAACTACAGGCTTTATTGCGTACTATGATATTGTTCGCACTCACATAAGAGGCTGAAAGCGCAAGCCCTAGCTGGGCCGCATCGTTCTCATCTCCCAAGAAAAAGCCTAAGATATCAGCTTTCCCTCGCTGTACCAGATGGACCGCATCACTATAATTCTTCGCATACACATACGAAAAATCCAAACCGGTAAAGTCCTTGATCTTATCCAATACATCCACCATGATACCGACATGGTTCTTCTGGGAGGTTTCTTTACAATAAAAGGGATACCAATTCTCCGGAACGGCTACCGTGATCGTTTTCCTTTTTTTGACATATTCCAAGTCCCGGTCACTAAATTGGACATTTACAAGTCGGGCAGGAAAGTTAGCGGCATAACGCTCTGCCGCAAAATTTGGATTAGCATCCAATATCCGTTCCAAAGCCATATTCAAACCATCCAATACTTCCTTATTACTCGGATTGGTTACGATATAATAGGGTTGAGAATTATATGTAGCGATCACCCGTACAGAATCGTGATTGTAAATAATGCCACTCAACAGCAAGTCTATCTCTCCATTCATTAAATAAAAATATAATCCCTCGTCGTTCTTCTGCATATCTTTCAAGCTGTAATATTGGAACTTACAGTCTAATCCGTTGATAGCCAAAAACTCCTTGAGGCGGCGAATATTTTCTTTCGCATTCTCATATACACCGATGGTTTTCCCGTTCATACTCTCCAAATTATAGCTATGGATAGTACGATCGTCAGAACGAGCAAGCAACAAAGAACGGCTATATCCCATATTGTAATCCGGATAAGCATAATATTTCTCTAAACCGGGTATATAATAGTTTCCACCCATCAATTCATACTGACCTGCGATAAATTCATTCAACACGGTTTGCCCATTCGTATCAATGTACTCGTATTCCCAACCGGTATATTTGGCAATCTCATTGAGATAGTCCACGAGCATACCATGATGACTACCGTCCTCCGCCGTCCAACTCATGCCTACCACCTGCGGAAAGGCAACCCGGAGCACACGTTTTTCACTTGTCCGTGCTAACGCAGACAAATGAAACACCAGCATTATAAATACTAACAAACTTATAGTTATACCATGACCCACATATCTCAGAAGTAAGTTCATTATAATGTATATCTTTTATTATCGGCTTTCCCGATGATAACAACCCCTAGACCTCTCCGCAAAACAACGGTTTATTTAGGATAATGCCTATTCATTCTTGTGAACAAAGCTTTTGCGTACCCCAAAACAGAGTACGCAAATATACTACATTTTATATCACAGCGGATTATAAAATAATTGATTTTTAAGAGAAGATACTATAAAAACAGAAGGGACCGCCTCGAAGGTAAAACACCTCGAAGCAGTCCCTTTCCTAAATCCCAACAAACTTTTATCCCATCGAACTATTGATTACCTGTGTGGTTTTCTCAAAACTCTTCTTTAAGACCTCCTTTACATCCATGGTTTCCCAATATCCCTTATTAAAAAGCTCTACGGATAACCCACCCCGGAAACCGGAGTCGTATAGCAAAGGAAGTACCTTATTAAACGGGCAAATACCATCTCCCGGAAACACCCGATCCGAATCTCTCAACTCCGTACGAGGAGGCAACTCCGGATAATCGTTGATATGAAAAACCGGAAGGATCTTCCCATTTATCAAGCGTAAACTATCAAAACTATTTCCTCCTCTGTACAAATGGTAGAAATCCAATAAGACAGAAGCCCGCGAATGCCCGGAGGCGATCGCTATCGCCATGGTATCCGATAATTGATTCAGAACCCCGGCTCCCCATAGTTCCAATATCGGAGTGACACCCATCTCATCCCCTAAATCCAGTATCGCCCGATAGCGTTCGGAATACTCCGGCAACCGTGTACGATCCAGTTGAGTAACTCCTTGAGCAGGAGCGGCGATAAATTTACCGCCCAATCCCGCTACCATCTCCATATCATGCCGCATTTGGTTTAGCCCTTCCTTCCGTTTCGAAGGATCATCGGCAAACCACGAGGCAAAACCGATCATATTCTCCAATAAAAGTCCGGAACCTTCCAGCTGACGCCTGAGTGTCTCATAAGTTCCCCCTTGCTTTACGAACGCATCCACATCACGGGTCCATAACTCAATTCCCTCAAAACCAGCCTCGGCACATAAATCAATCTGTTTTTGAACAGGAAGTTTATAACCCGCTATCGTAGAGACATTGAGACAGACACGGAAAGGACGTTTCGAAGAGGATGCTTCGGGTGATGGCTCCTCTTTTTTCTTCGGAGCGCAAGAAGCCAAGCCTGCGAACGTACTGCCCAAAACCGCCAGACCGGTGGCCCGAAGCATATTACGTCTTGAAATCTTTTTCTCAAGCATAACACTCTCGTTTTAAATTAAACCTCCAAAGATTTACGGGCCTCCCGGTCCGGATCATTCCGAGCCTCACACGTATTATTCAAGATCATCACCTCTCCATTTTCTTCCGTGTATTTCGGCCAAACGGGTAACTCTCCTCCGTTCGGATCTCCTGTCCGCATGAAATTCAACAAAGCGCCAGACATCTTATCTGACAACGCACGAGGTACCTTACCTCCACCCGTATGAGTAAACATCCGATCCGTATTTTTAAACCAGAAACAGATATCCGAGCAATGGAACGCACGCATACGGTTATTAAACAAGGGCGGACACCAGCCAAACCAAGCTACATACACAGGCTGGCCTTGCTTTAATTTTGCGTTAGCCGCCTCAACCACTCGTTGACGGGAAGACAAAATCATCGCCCAAAGCTCCATCGGAGTCTTATCCGGGAAATTCTTGGCGAAAGCCTTCACGATCGATTCCGCTTTATCACCATATTGACTTCTCAGTTTCTCGATCACACCGTCTTGAGTGATTTTTTCCAAAGCCGCATCCGCCCTGTTCGGGTTCCATTCATGGAAAGTCGTACAGAATATCATCGGGACGACAGGAGACTCCAAATGGCTCTCACCGGAGTAGAATACACCGGCCGGAATATTCCGGTCATCAGCAACAGGGCCAAAAGTCCGTCTCATGCTAATCCCTTGATCTTCCCAGCACTTTTTACAAGCCCTATCCGCTATATCCAAATATTCCCGCCAAGGTATTCTTTGCAATTTATCCAGTTGGGAAGCGGTCAGCCCCGCTTCTCTCAAAATATATTCTCCCACCTTCCGGGTCATCACCTGATCGGAAGCTCCTACCGTAGATCCACTTAAAGCCACGGCTCTATGGATCAAACCTTTTGCCGCCGGCATAGCGGCTACCGTACAGACCTTAGAACCTCCTCCGGATTGTCCCATAACCGTTACGTTCCCGGGATCTCCACCGAAATTGGCGATATTATCATGTACCCATCGCAAGGCGGCAATAATATCTAACATCCCCACGTTTCCGGAATCCTTATACGCTTCTCCACCAACACCAGATAAGTCAGAGAAGCCAATCGGCCCCAACCGATGATTAATGGAACAGAATACGATATCTCCTTCCCGGCTTATATTCTCTCCATGATATCCATCCTGCTCGATCCCACTACCATTTGTAAAACCGCCGCCATGCAGCCACACCAATACGGGACGTTTCTTACCATCCGCGATACCCGGTGTCCATACATTTAAATATAAGCAATCCTCACTCACATCCCAGTAGTTCCAATGATCGGCAAAAGTTCCGTAATTATTGGGCCACCGGTTCTCCATACGTTGCGGCGCCGTATTCCCATAAAAAACCGCCGGTCTCACATCTGTCCACGGCTCTGGCTTTTGGGGAGGCATAAAGCGATTTTTTCCCGACGTATCAGCCCCATAAGGAACTCCCAAGAACGTATATACATGATTCAGCAGATATCCCTGCACCTTCCCATACTCTGTCTGGGCGATGGCGATATCGTCACCGATAAATAAAAACTGTCCATCCTCTCCTTCCTTGACGTTTTGTTTAAGGGAGGAATCCCCGGACGGGGCACATGAGGAAGCCGTTACCAAGCTTCCCATGCTTAAAGAGGCTGTGCCCAGTCCTAGGTTTTTCACGAATTGTCGTCTATCCATATGCATAAAAACACAACTATTAATATCCCGGATTCTGTTTCCAAGATTGGTTTTTCGTAATCTGATCGTATGGTATCGGGAATAAATCACGCGAATTATTATTCAAGGCTTCCTTAAATGTCCAGCAACCTTTAGCGAACTTATCCCAACGAACCAAGTCTTGACGACGCCAACCTTCCCACGCAAATTCACGGCCACGTTCATTGATCAACTCATCCAACGTTAATGTTTCCGGAGTATACACGGGTTGATTTGCCCTTTCACGTATTAACTGGAATGCAGGTTCCGCACACAAAGCTGATAAAGTAGCGGCATTACCACCTCTCAAAATAGCTTCAGCCTTCATATAATAGATATCGGCTAAACGATATAAAACAAAATCATTGTTCATATTACCAGTCATACCCAACTCATATTCATACTTCTGAATACGAGCGCCTTCCCAACGATAAGCGGCATTAATAGAAGATACCTCAATAGTCAATTCCAATTGTTTTCCCGGATTATCACCATCCTCAACAGGCTCTCCCGTGACCTTATCATAAATCAAACCGTAAATAAAAGTCGCCTTTTTCCGAGTATCGTCATCTTTATATAAAGCAAGGAAGTCCGGAGTAGCGCAACCTCCATTCCAACCACCGACATTGATGCCCCACATCTGGCGAGACTTGGGATGTCCGGAGAATTTATGGAAATGAAACTCGTAGTCTCCATTTGAATTGATACCATTTTGCATCGGTACCACGAAAATATTTTCTTTACAAGACTCATTCGCCACTTTAAATGGAGCGGAGAAATCAGATACGACCTCATAATATCCAGAGTTAATCACTTTATCGCAATACTCTATCACTTTATTCATATCGTCCTTATCATAAGAAGAGGCCCCTTTGAACACCTTAGCGTTCAAATATAGTTTTGCCAACATCGTATAAGCCATCGATTTCGTACATCTTCCATAATTCTCGGCAGACGGAGCGTCATCCAAATATTCCATATTATCTAAGATACAATCTACGACTTTCTGATAAAGCTCAGGACGGCTTGTCTGAGGAGAAGCCGTGATTTCACTCTCATACGTGTCGATATAAGGAACGTTCCCGAATAAATCCAGTAAGATAGAATAATAGAAACATCTCAAGATAACAGTCTCCGCACGATATTTATTATAGATATCGACATCCATCTCCTCTTTATATGTATCCAAGTCGTAAACCACACGGTTACATGTCGTTATTCCAGAAAATACGGAAATCCACACATTATTCAATGCATCCAGATTGTATTGCCATTGATGACGATGGAAATCCTGCCATACCCCTCCGTCATACCAGTCATTACCCGGCGCACGAGTCGGAACAACACATTCATCCGAGGAAACAGTCTGCAACCCCCATACTCCCCAGTGATTCTGATAAGCCTGCAATTCCGCATAGGCAGCACCTACCGCTTGCGGAATCAAAGAAGGATCCGCATAAAAGTCATTTGATACCATTTGTCCCGTCGTATCTTCATCCATATCCGTACAAGAAGGAGCGATAACCAAGAAACAAATCATTGATACTATATATATTAAACTATATTTTTTCATAACCTTCGATATTTAGAGTATCCATTAAAACGTAACATTCAAACCAAGAATAAAAGAACGGCTAGCCGGATAATAACGAGTCCTCTCAATACCCATATTATCTAATCCTACCATATCAACCTCCGGGTCGATACCCTTATAGCCTGTGATCGTAAACAAGTTCTGACCAGTCAAGTACAAACGTAAGTTTTGCATGAAACCTAATTTCTTCACCGGCACATTATAACCCAATGTGATATTGTCCAACTTCACAAAAGAACCATCCTCCAAATAATAACTAGAAGCTTGAGCCGCATCTTGCAACGGGATATCCATTACCGAAGCCAACATATTCTTCTCCTTTCCAGCCACATTCCGATTCTCCAATGCCATACGGCTTACATTATATACATCATTGCCTACGACAGCACGGAATGTAAACGATAAATCGAAGTCACGATATTTAAACTCGTTAGTCCATCCTGCTATAAAATCAGGTTGCGCATTACCTACGATCTCACGATCCTCATTATATGTAAAGTCACCACTACCATCGACATCCTTGAATTTCCATTTACCATCTTCCGTAAATCCCTCGAATACCGGCAAATAAAAATCACCGACCTTGCCACCCGGGACCAAACGAATCAATGGAGTCGAGTTCATACCTCCTAAATCACCATCCGACAAATAACCGGTCTCAATCCAGTCAGTCTGGAAAGTCTCATTACTTAATTTGTCCAATTTATTCGTGTTAAATGAGAAGTTAATAGAACTAGTCCATGAGAAGTTCTTATTCTGCACCGGGGTTCCAGAAACAGAGAATTCCAGACCTTTACTTGTAGCGTCGCCAACATTCGCCAACATAGAAGAATATTGATAAGGAGGAGTCGGAACCTTATATTTATACAACAAATCTGAAACCTTACGGGTATACAAATCAACGGTCACGTTCAAGCGGTTATTCAACGCTGCAAAATCAACACCTAGATTCCATTCGCCTTTCCGCTCCCATTTCAAATCCGGATTCTGGTTCTGTGTCGGCCCATAAGCATTGATCCATTGTTTAGAAGTATGATCATAAAAACGGCCTACCACTCCCATCATTGACAAAGACAAATAATTATCTGAAGGCATATTTCCTGTCACGCCATATCCCAAGCGCAATTTCAAATCGTTAATCCAGCTAGCGCTTTCCATAAAAGCCTCATTACCGATAGACCAACCGACACTTACCGCAGGGAAAGTTCCCCATTTATAATCCGCACCTAAACGAGTAGAACCCTCACGTCGTACAGACGCTGATAACAAGTAACGATTTCCCCAGTTATAATTTACACGGCCGAAGAACGAAACCAAATTATCTTGAGAAACCGAACCATCCATCATGCTTTGGCTAGGGTTATTAATCAAGTTACTACCCGCACCCAAATTATAGTAAGAATATACATCCGAATCAAAATTCGAGTTATTCATACCAAATGATTCCCGATAGTTATGCTCATAGGTATACCCACCTAATACCACCAAATGGTGTTCTCCAAAAGATTTTACATAGTCGATCGTCGTCTCCAGTGTTTTATTAAAACGAGTATTAAAACTCCGAGACGCTGACCCGAAACTAGAAGTGTTAAATACCTCTCGTGAGGTATAAGTACCCTTATTTATATCAGAGTATTTCAATGAGCCAAAAGCTTGCGCACGAAGTCCTTCCAAAATGTTCCAAGTTACACGAGCAGACCCTTGGAAAAGTCCGCCTTTTGTACGACGGTCACGCTGCATAATATAAGCCACCGGATTTGAATATCCCTGAATATCCAGCGCATAATACCCTCCGGCATCTATCGTTCCCGTCTCGTCGTATACGGGTGCCGTAGGATTATAATAATACGCATGCTTAAAAGCGGAATAATCATCATAGCTGGAATTCTCACCTTCCCGGTCAAAACGACGATAAGTAGCGTCGTATGCTATTTGAATCTTTTTATCGAATAAATTCTGATTAGCGGAAAAACGAGCGATCATCTCATTGAACCCTGACTTAAGAGCGATACCTTGATTATTTCGATAAGATACAGAAGCCCGGTAATTAAAATCGGTCGTACCTCCTGTCAATGCCAAGTTATGCGAATGAGAGAACGGAGTTCGGGTAATCTCATCCATCCAATTCGTATCATATCCCCGGTCGTTTCCCCCATTTGCCAAAAACTGGTCACGATCCATGACTTCCAATTGATTGGCTATGGAAGAGATAGACATATATCCATTGTAGGTAACGCTCATCTTCCCGGCAGAACCTCGTTTTGTCGTAACCAAGATAACGCCATTCGTTCCACGGGTTCCATATATCGCCGCCGCTGAACCATCCTTCAACACATCGATACTTTCAATATCATCTTGTGGAATAGCGGATAAATCCCCTTGGGGAATACCGTCAATAACGATCAACGGAGAGGTATTACCGGTCAAGGATGAAGTTCCGCGTAATTGGAACTTATACTCTCCATTCGGGTCGCCGGCATTTGGTTTGGATATATTCAAACCTGCCACTTTACCTTGTAACATACCCATTGGGTCAGACTGTACGCCCTTGATCAAGTCTCCCTCTTTCAAGCCTGCTACAGAGCCGGTCAATTCTTTCTTTTTCTGAGAGCCATATCCCACGGCTACCACTTCTTGAAGTCCAATACTTTCTTCCTCCAAGCTCACATTTATCGTGTTCTTTCCATTTACCGGAATCTCTGCGGTCTTATATCCAATATAAGAAACAATCAATACGGCATTTGATGATACATTCGAGATCTGATACATACCGCTTATATCAGAAATCGTACCGTTAGTCGTTCCTTTCACCGCTACATTGGCACCAATGATCGGTTCGCCTGTCATAGATTCCTTTACAACTCCTTTTACTGTAATCGTTTGCGCCATCATGGGAAAGAATAACGCCAAACTAACGATCAAAAACAGGGCCTTTCGAAGCCATACTTTCTTTTTTTGATTTTCCATAACTCATTCATTTAAAGTTGACATTGTTTTTACAAAAAACGACCGGAGATCTCAATGTGCTGTAATTCAATTCGTATGGTAATGGTTATATATAATAGAGTATTAAAATCCACCGGTCGTTGTTTTTAAGCATTCAATCGCATTAAACTTTCGGGAATTGCCACGGGCTTCTATAGCTCCGCTTCAAATACGCATCCGCTTTCGGATTATCCACAAACTTACGAGCTTGCGGATCATACACAACACGAGTTCCCGTCAAATATGAGATATTAGCCATATGGGCTAGGATCGTCGCGAAAGCCCCTTTCTCGATCGGGCTGTTCGTCTCAATAGATTTATTTAATATACACTTACACCAATTCGTCGCATGGGCCTCAATACCGCCATCCTCGAACTTCCCGACAAGCTGGGAACGGTCGGTTAATAACTCACCCTCCCGGTTCTTCTCTGGAATCAATTCATAACCTTCACGATTACATACTAAGGTAGCTTTACTTCCTACCCAAGCTACCCCTTGATTCCGATTATACAGGTGAGCGACTTGTTGTGCCCATTCTATATGGAAATTCTTATATTGGAAGATCGTTGTCTGGCAACTGGGAGTCTCATTAAAAGAGGTAGGATCTTTATAAGCCGTAGAGAATACCGCCTCCGGATATTCACGGTCACACAATCCTAACGCTTTCAATCCATCGAACGCAGAGTCTATCCAATGCACTCCCCAGTCGGTTTGCTGGCCGCCTCCATAATCCCAAAAGCCACGCCATCCACGAAAACGGTAATTATTAAATGGACGCTCGGGAGCCGGGCCCAACCACATATTGTAATCTAATGTAGAAGGAACCGGAGAATCCGCTACGGCCGGACGTGGGTCCGTCGATTGGCAAAGCCATAGCTGAACTTTATAAACATCCCCCAACACACCGGATTTCAATATCTCATTAGCCGCCAAGAAATATCGTTGACTAGTCTGCCATAAGCCTGTTGTTACCACCCCTTTATATTTCTTTTGGAAATCCATCATCGAATGGCACTCCGGAATCGAATTACCAACCGGCTTTTCCACATAAATCGCCTTGCCCGCTTTTAAAGCCTCAGCGAAGATGTAAGGATGCCAATGATCCGGTGTTGCGATAATGACCCCGTCGATATCCTTATTTGCCAAGACTTCCCGGAAGTCACTATATGCCTTGATCGAAGTCGTTTGGTTCGGAAAGTCTTTTTTGAAACGTGCGATCTGCTCATCAAGTCTCACTTTGTTCACGTCGCACATGCCCACACAATGTACCCACGGATTATCAGTCAAAGCCCCTTGCAAATCACGGCATCCCATACCGACACCTATTACAGCGATATTCACCCGCCCATTTATAGTCTCTTCCTTATGAGAGACGGTAGGAGCTGCCGATGCCAAAAGAGGTGAGATACCTAAGCCAGCGGCCAACATCGTCGAGTTCTTTAAAAAATTCCTACGTGTAGTCATAAATCATTATTTTAAGGTTATACAATTTATAAATTACGAATCCATATATTACGGAAAGCCACTTCCACTCCATGATCCTGTAAGCTTAATGGCAGACGGCCATGCGCTACATATTTAGGTAAACCGGTATATGGGGTCGTTCCTTTCAGTACATAATTATTCTGTACTACGATACCGTTCAATACCACAGTAATCATAGCGGGAGATTCCAATTCATCGTTTGTCCCGAAACGGGGAGCTTTCCAATAAATATCATAAACCTGCCACTCATTTGTCTTCGTGAAAGCATTTACCAACGGTGCGCTTTGCTTATAAATACTGCCGACCCAGCCATTCACATACGTAGGATTATCCTCACAATCCAAAACCTGCACCTCATAACGGCTTTGTAACATAATGCCACTATTTCCTTTCATCTGTAATGTATTATCCTTTCCCGGTGTAGGGGTCTTGAACTCGATATGTAACTGGCAATCTCCAAAATAATCTTTTGTCCGGATCGATCCGGTCCCGGAAGCCACAATCATCGCCCCATCCTTTACGGTCCATTTAGCGGGACCTCCATCTTTTCCCGCAGATTCCCACATAGAAAGATCTTTTCCATCAAACAGGATGATCGCATCGGAAGGAGCACCAGTTCCGACACCCGGCTTTACCTTAGGAGGAACCGGATAATACCATTCAGTACTCTCAGGTTTCCATCTTTCCGGTGGTCTTTGTTGTTGATTACTTTGTTGGGCACTCATAAAAAACGCTCCACATAAAAGACTGATAAGAACAATCATTTTTTTCATGCTACATAGTATTAAATTAATGTTTCTGTTTTCGCTCTATGAACAAGCAGTAGCAAATGTATCACGGATATGAAGAATCCTCTTTTTCTATTTTATCAAAATCGTTTCCGATCGTCGCATAATACAAGTTCCAGCCTGTCCCCCCCGGTCATTGAGAAAATCGTATCAAGAATGAGACAATTTTACATGGCGAAGTAAGCCATACCCTTCCGTCATATTCCGTCTTCTCTCCCGGATTTCTTCCAAGGTTTGTAAATTCCCGATAGAAGGCATCTCATTTCGTCTAGCGTTATCCAAGAATTTCCACGCATACTCGGAAGCGATAGCGGAATCACGCATCAGTGGTAGGCGGGAATGAAAAACTCCGGTCCGTACGGAATCTGCGAACAAATCACATAGCGTACTTATATTTTTCCCTCCATAGGGCTTCTCGATCCGGTGTGTTTCATTAACACCTCTCAACTCCACGACCGCAGTCTTAAAATCATGACTCATCCGGGCGATTCCTTTCGTTCCTATTACATCTATGTAAGAGTTATGCGTTTGGTCTTTCGATAATTGTCCATACACATGCCCTTGTGTTATATCAAATACCACCCCGTTCTCAAATGTCCCGTGACATTGCAACCACCAAGGTTCGGGATAATCCCACATCCGGATCGCCTGCGCATGCCATGTCTTATACTCGCATCCGGCATACCACCGGGAAATGTCCACATAATGCATTCCGCAATCATGAAAAGACGGACCTTCATATTCATGACCTTCACCCGGAGCCAACCCCGGAGTCATATGGCAAATGCGAATGATCGCCAAATCTCCGATCTCTCCTCTCCGGATAAATTCTTTAATCGTATTATGGTACCAAGAATTACGCAAATACAAATTAACGGTCGAGAACAAACTTGAGTTTTCCACGCATTTCACGACCTCCCATTCATGCTCGATCGTATCTGCGACCGGTTTCTCTGAGATGACATGTTTGCCAAATGCCATTGCCTTCTTAATTTGCCTCAACCGGGAATCCGCCAATGTAAATAAACCGACCACTTGTACTTCCGGGTCCTCGAATACAACTTGCTCATCCGCTACGATTCGGGATGTCGGCGACTTCCTCCTTGCCAAATCTCGTGCCTCTGGGTCCGTATCGCAGATGTAAAGTACCTCCCATTGATCGCTCTTCCGCATCTCCTCCAAATAAAATCCACCCATGCGACCAAAGCCTATTATACCTACTTTTACTTTTTGATTCATATTCTATCTTTTAAAGATTCACACTGTTTTTGCCAAAATTAAAGCCCCTTAAGTCAAACAGTATTGCACTTTTCTCTCAAAATTATTACCTATCGTCTCAACAAACAGTCTTACAAGGAACGGCTTTTAAAGCCAAAAACCGAAGTCTGGACATTGAAACAAAATGAAAAACAATGATACGATACTGCTATGGAAAGTCTAGGAAAAGGCTTTATATTGCGCATGAAATACAAGGGAGATCTATGAAAAAAAACTTGATGAATTATTTATACGTCCTATTATTTGTAGTAACCGCAATAGAGCTCAACGCCCGGTCATACTACTTTAAATCCTATGAGGTAGAAGATGGATTAAGCAATAATAACGTGACATGTTGTGTCCAAGATCATTATGGCTTTATGTGGTTTGGAACACGGGACGGGCTCAATCGATTTGACGGGAACAAATTCCATATCATAAAAAATCAAACCAAACAGAGAGGAACTTTAATAAGTAGCTGGATTACCGACTTGGCGATAAGCCCTTCCGGTGAACTCTGGGTGGGTACTAATATGGGAGTACAAAAATACGATTACCAAACCGATACTTTTTCCTTGATAAAGTTCACGAAAGGAATCGGCTGTACCTATCTGGAATTTGATCACCAAGGGAATCTGTGGATGCTGTTATCCGGCTTTTCCCTTATTAAATATAATGAGCAATCCGAGCTACACCAAAACTACCTGTATAAGGATAGTGATCCGATCACCTCTTTCTATATCACCCCCCAAGATCAGATATGGGCCACCACGCTAAACGGTAATGTCGTTCTCTTAGACCCGACCGATAACAAATTCATCCCTCTAAATATCCATAACGGTAGCGACACCCTACATATAGATAATATGACGACTCTATGGGCATCCCCGTCCGATAATACATTACTGATAGGTACAAGCGATAACGGAGTCAAACAAGTCAATATACAAACAGGTGTTTGCCGAAATGTTCTTACCCGGCAAAAGAACAGCCCCCTCTATACCCGGGATATTTTCCAAGTGACAAACGACGAGGTATGGATCGCCACCTACAACGGTATCTATATCTACCAAATCCCCTCAAACAAGACCTTTCACATTGAGCAAGACAAATGCGATCCATATTCACTATCCAACAACGCTACCAAACAGTTTTGCAAGGACCGGGAAGGTGGCTTATGGATCTGTACGGATAATGGGGGCATTAATTACCTTCCTCCTTATCTCAAATTCAAGAAAGACTACAATATACCCGGGAAAAAAACAATTAACGGTGATATTATCCATGATATTTGCCAAGACGCTAACCATAATATATGGATAGGAACCGAAGACGCTGGTCTCAATAAACTCGACATCCGTACGCAAACCTATAAGAACTTCCAAGATAAAGACGGTCTTTCCCAAAGCTGTATCCACGGGCTTACCGTGATTGGAGACTATCTATGGATCGGGACACACGCTAACGGGGTAGACGTGATGGATATCCGTACGGAGAAAATCATCAAGCATTATACGATCGCCCCGAATCCTTACGCCTCCCAAAACGATATCATCGTATATCTCTATAAAACCCGGAAAAATAACTTGCTCATAGCTACGGCATCCGGCATGTATCAATATAATCCGGAGAAAGATATTTTCGAGCCTCTCGATCAATTCCCCGGTAATTGCAGGATACAAACGATCTTCGAGGATCACGAAGGGGTTATATGGGCCGGAACATTCAATATCGGATTATATTATTTCGACCCAATCCGGCAAAAACACGGCGAATTTAAATTGGATTCCATAAACACGAACGCCAACCGGACGATCAATCACATCCATGAGGATACTAAAAACAATCTATGGTTCGCTACCGGAAACGGAGTGAAAATGTATGACCGGAATTTAAAGAGTACGACAAGATACACGACTCAAGACGGCCTACCCAGTAACGTCATTTACCGGATTGAGGAAGACCCTAAAGGCCACATGTGGATCAGTACCACAAATGGCCTAGCCGTACTTAACCCAGTCAATCAAGAGATCAAGGTGTTCAAAAAAGAACATGGGCTCCTGTCCAATCAATTCAACTATAACTCTTCTTTAAAAGCTAAAGACGGCAAACTATATTTCGGGACCTTGAAAGGCTTGGTTCGGTTCCACCCCGATAATATCCAACAGTTCTCTATCCAACCGAAGATTTATATGACACAAATCAATTATTCGGACCCCGACCATAATCTATTGAGGCAAAAAGACATCACTTTTAAAAAAGGGATCACCTTAGAACATAATCAGTCCACATTCTACATCGACTACACATCATTAAGCTACCAAGCCCCCAACCTCACCCAATACGCCTATTGCATGGAAGGGTTAAGTTCCAAATGGTATCATGTGGTGGGCGAGAACCGGGTTTATTTCACGAAACTACCGCCCGGTAATTATACGTTTAAGGTGAAGGCGGCGAACCTGTCCGGTATTTGGAATGATGAGCCGGCGATGTTCCAGATTACGATCCTTCCCCCATGGTGGCTCTCTACCAAGGCGTTAATCCTATATGGGATTATCGCTATCGGATGCGTAGTGTTGCTGATCTTTATCATTTCCCGGCATAATAAGGCCAATATACAGCAGAAAATACAGGAGTTCGAGAATGAAAAGGAGAAGGAGCTTTATCAAGCTAAGATTGATTTCTTCATCAATATCGCTCATGAGATACGTACGCCCCTAACTTTAATTAAAAGTCCTCTGGAGAAAGTAACACGGGACATCAAGCTATCTCCCAGCGCAAAGAATTATCTGACAATTGTGGATAAAAACGCAAACCGGCTACTGGATCTGGTGAATCAACTACTGGATTTCAGGAAGACGGAAATCGAGGGATATAAACTAAACTTCATACATACGGACATCATCGCATTGATGCAAGAGACCTTTGAGCGTTTCCACGACACGGCAGAGCAGGAGGCATTGCAGATGATTATCGAGTGTAACGTGAAATCTTTCTACGCCTTTATCGATAAGGAGGCTTGCACGAAGATACTCAGCAACCTCCTATCGAACGCTATTAAATACGCAAGAAGCAAGATCATCGTCCGGTTCGAGACGCAAGATGGCGAGCAATTCACGATCGATATCATGAACGATGGAAAGCCCATCTCGGAGGAGATAAAAGAAAAGATCTTCGAGCCTTTCTACCGGGATGACTCCTCTATCCATAAATCCGGGACCGGGCTCGGACTACCCTTGGCCCGTTCTTTAGCGGAGATGCACGAGGGATCGTTGACGTTGGAGGAATCTCCGGCCGGGCTTATCATCTTTAGATTACGTTTGCCGGTGAACCAACCGAACTCATTAAAACTAGAGGAAGAGAAAGCAGAGGTCCTGACCAACCCTGCCAGCGAGCGGAAATATGTCACCCAAGAATCCCGCCCGACGGTTCTCGTGGTGGAAGATAACACCGAAATGCTCCATTTCATCGGTCAAGAGATCAATGTCCATTACAATGTTGTCACCGCCGGTAATGGCGAGGAGGCGATTGCCCGTCTTCAGGAATATGGCATCCAATTAATCATCAGCGATATCATGATGCCTGTCATGGATGGTTTCACCTTATTGAAAAAGATAAAGACTAATCTGGAGTTCAGCCATATCCCGATCATCCTCCTGACGGCTAAGAACACCTTGCAATCTCGCATGGAAGGGCTTGAGCTGGGGGCGGACGCTTACATCGACAAACCTTTCTCCATGGATCTATTGCTTACCCAAGTGACGAACCTGCTGAACAACCGGAGCAATATGCGTGCCTATTATTTCAACTCGCCGATTGCTAATATCAAATCCATGGCTTACACGAAGGCTGACGAGAAGTTCTTGAAGAAACTGAACGATATCATCGACAGCCATATAAACGACGTGAACCTAGACGTGGACATGATAGCGGACTTGATGAATCTAAGCCGTCCGACCCTTTACCGTAAAATCAACGGCCTATCGAACGTAACGCCCAACGAGTTGATCAAGATCAGCCGGCTAAAGAAAGCCGCCGAGTTGATCCTTCAAGGCGATATGAGAATTTACGAGATCGCCGAGGCGGTTGGTTTCAACTCGCAATCCTATTTCAGCCGGGCCTTCTCCAAGCAATTCAACATGAGCCCCTCGCAATACGCGAAAGAAAATAATATCGAATTGAAATAGCCCGCTAGGAAGAATAGGTCTGGAACCAGCGGGTTACCTTCTCGCTATACGTCTTGGAGATCGGGATATCGGGTACTTTCTCGATCCCCAGCTCCAAATAAACGCCCTCCTTCTCCCTGCGGATCACCTTCACTTGGTCGAAATTTACCATGAAAGAACGATGGCAACGGAGCACATTCGTATCAGCGAGGCTTTCCTCGATCGCCTTCAAGGAGTTGCGAAGCATAAACTTCGTGAGCTGCCCCTTATTCAGATACCAGATACAAACGTAATTATCCGCCGATTCAAGGTACAGCAGGTTACTTCGCTTCACGGAAAGGCGCAACTCGTTCTTCTCGTCATAGAAAGAGAAAACGCTTTGCCGAACCGCCGCTTCCGTCTGGTTCTCCTCCAACAATCGCAATTGCCGCTCTTTCTCTTTATAAGAGAAATACAGGTGCAGCACGGAATAAGGGAGCAATAAAACCAGACTGGTATTCACCGCCGAATCGTTAAAAACTTCCATATATTCTCGTTCCGGATTCAGTACCAACGTATAAATCGTATAGAAAAGCGACATGAAGAATATCTCCAG
This sequence comes from Parabacteroides sp. 20_3, assembly GCF_964238835.1. Taxonomy (NCBI): domain Bacteria; kingdom Pseudomonadati; phylum Bacteroidota; class Bacteroidia; order Bacteroidales; family Tannerellaceae; genus Parabacteroides; species Parabacteroides sp. 20_3. The sequence goes on from NZ_CAXSNO010000011.1 coordinate 23,909, forward strand.
CACGATCCAGATCGCATAGGTCCGGACCGTGATAGCATGCCGCTTCCCCCAATGGAACAGAATAATACGGCTCAAGACAACCACCAATACTCCCGTCAAGATAATCAAGCTGGAGAATACAAAGAACTTAAACTCCGAGACCTTGTACCAAGAGGTGGAGCTAAACGGCTTGTAGATGTTGATAAACACCAACGCAAACAAGGCCGTCCACAAAATCAGCCTCACGATATTCTGCTTACCGTATATGTAACTTGGTATTTTTTGATCCCACATTCCCATCTTTTTGCCTCCATTTTGGAACAAATGTAATCATTTTCCCAGACGAAATTCACCCCTCTATAAAAGATTTCACCCCTAAATAACACTTTATGCCCCCAACAAAGCCCGTTTAAACCATTTATTTTGAAGAGATGTTTTTCTATTGTTTGTTTGCAGTAAAAAATCAGAGGATTATGGATATTTCACTTCGTACTAAGCAACTGAACAGTCTTTTCTCTTATGACAAAAAGACTGAATTGGAAGAGAGCCATCTGGAGATCATCCCGTTTCGCTTCACCCAGACCCGTGGCGCCAGCGAGATCGACGAGTTCCAGAAGGGACTTACCCCCACCGGATTCTGTCCGATGACCGACGATCGTATCCAAGAGAACAAATCTTTCTCATATGCCATATTCACGCCCTCTGGACGTAAAAAGAATAATGAGGCGATTATCCTGTTGCATGGCCTGAACGAGCGGACTTGGGAAAAATACCTCACATGGGCGGAATACCTCACCCATACGACCGGTAAGCCGGTCATCCTGTTCCCGATCGCTTTCCATATGAACCGTACCCCGGGATTATGGGCCAATCCCCGCGCGATCCTCCCTTGGGTAAGCAAACGCAAGGAGGAGATAGCGAACGTGACGAACTCCACCTTCGCCAACGTAGCCCTCAGCAGCCGGCTATCCCAAAACCCGTTACGCTTTTACGCCTCGGGCAGAGAATCCGTTTATAATATGTGGCAATTGGTTCATGAAATCAAGAACGGCGAGCATCCTTTGTTCAAGGAAGATACGTCCATCAACTTATTCGCTTATTCCATCGGGGCGTTACTCTCGCAGGTCTTGTTATTAGCGAATCCGGACAAGATGTTTACGGACACCCGTTTATTCATGTTTTGCGGTGGCTCCATCTTCAGTGAGATGGATGGCAACGCCCGTGATATCATGGACAAGGAGGCGTTCGCCAAGGTACGCCATTACTTCCGGCATGATTTCTTGGAGAACCGTACGCTTCCCACCTCGTTCAAGAATGATTTTCTGGAGCAAGCCTTTAAGGCCATGGTACGTGAGGATGTGTTACGAGATTACCGGGAGTCGTTCTTCCAACGGGCTTGCGATCGTATTCGGGCGATCTCATTGAAAAAAGATATCGTTATGCCTACTGGCGGGGTGATCAAGGCTTTAGGAAAAGCGTCCGGCAAGATATTGGAAGAGCTGGATTTCCCGTTCGCTTACTCCCATCAAATCCCCTTCCCGACACACTCCCGTATCGATCCGGGCCTGATCAACCAAGCCTTTCATTCCATATTCACGAGGGCGGCGGCGTTTCTCTAAAGAGATCACAAATTGTGACCTCAAACACTCATATTCTTTTTTAGTTCATGCAGGTACAATAAAAAATCGCTAAATAACTAATATTACGTTATTTAGCGATCATCCATCGTGGTCCCACTTGGGCTTGAACCAAGGACTCCCTGATTATGAGTCAGGTGCTCTAACCAACTGAGCTATAGGACCTGTTCAGAGCTAGGCTCTGAAATCGGGTGCAATATTACGATTTATTATCGAGATATGCAAATGTTAAAGGGAAAAACTTATTTTTCCGAGCTTTCTTCTCCGGCGAACTCCATCAAGTATGCTTTGATGAAATCGTCGATCTTTCCATCCATCACACCGTTCACGTCGGAAGTCTGGTAGTTCGTACGATGGTCTTTTACGCGACGGTCATCGAATACGTAACTACGGATCTGCGAACCCCACTCGATCTTTTTCTTTCCGGCCTCCACCTTGGCCTGCTCGGCCATACGATGCTGCAACTCCTTATCGTAAAGAATGGAACGCAATTGACGCATAGCGTTCTCACGGTTCTTGGGTTGGTCGCGAGTCTCGGTATTCTCGATCAAGATCTCTTCTTCCTCGCCTGTATACGGGTCCTTGAACTGATAACGCAAGCGAACTCCGGATTCCACCTTGTTCACGTTCTGTCCTCCGGCGCCGCCCGAGCGGAACGTATCCCAAGAGATAGCCGCCGTCTCTACCTTTACCTCGATCGTATCATCCACCAACGGGGTGACGAATACGGAGGCGAAAGAGGTCATTCGTTTACCTTGGGCGTTGTAAGGAGATACACGTACCAAACGATGCACGCCATTCTCGCTCTTTAGATAGCCATAGGCATAATCTCCCTCAATATTGAAGGTCACGGTCTTGATACCGGCCTCATCCCCTTCCTGATAGTTGGCGACAGAGATCTTATAACCGTTATTCTCAGCCCAACGCTGATACATACGCATCAACATGGAAGCCCAATCTTGGCTCTCGGTACCACCGGCACCCGAGTTGATCTTGAGCACGCAGCTCATTTGATCAGCCTCGTCGCGAAGCATATTGCGGAACTCCAAGTCTTCCAGTAAATGAAGGGCCTTCTTATAAGCCGCGTCCACCTCTTCCTCGGTGATAATCTCTTCCTTTACATATTCGTAAGCCAACTCTAGCTCCTCAGCCGCCGCATGTACCTCACCGTAAAGCTCGATCCATTTCTTTAGCTCCTTTACTTTCTTCATCTGGACTTCCGCGCGTTTGGCGTCTTCCCAGAAACCGGGGTCTTGCGTACGTAGCTCCTCCTCTTCTAACTGAATGGTCTTGCTATCGATGTCAAAGATACCCCCTCAGCGCCTTATCGCGCTCCAACACGTCATGTAGTTGGTCTGATGTGATCATATGTTCTTTTCTTTTTTAAATTTACCGCGAAGATAAGAAATAGTTGATAGCCGACAAACTCGTTATTCCTCGTACATCGCCTCTATCTCGGTAGCGTACTTCTGCAATACGACCGGACGTCGCAACTTTAGCGTATCCGTCAGCTCGCATCCCATCATGAAGGGTTCCGGCAACAAGGTAAAGCGCTTGATCTTCTCGTAAGAAGCCAAGTTCTTCTGGTGCTCCTCTACCCTAGCCTCGATGAAACGAATGATATCCTTGTTCTTCACCAACTCCTCCCGGCTCTCGAACGAGATGCCTTTTTCCCCGGCATACTTCTCCAACAATGGATAAGCCGGCACGATCAAGGCGCTCACGAACTTACGTTGATCGCCGATAACAGCGATTTGCTCGATATAATTATCACCGCTCATCACCATCTCGATCGCTTGCGGGGCGATATATTTTCCGTTTGAAGTCTTATACAAATCCTTGATTCGTTCCGTAAAGAATAACGTATTACCCTCCAAACGACCAGCGTCGCCGGTACGGAAGAAACCATCCTCGGTGAAAGCCTTCCTCGTTTCCTCCGGTTTATTATAATACCCGGACATCACGGTCTTGCCTTTCACCAAGATCTCGTTATTCCCCGGATCTATTTTCACTTGAACTCCCGGCATTACCTCACCAATAGAACCAAACTGGAATCCGATCTCCGGGTAGAAACAAACCGTAGCCGTCGTCTCGCTAAGTCCATAACCATAAGCGATCGGGATATTCACGGACTGCAAGAACTCATTAATCGTATCCGATAACGGAGCGCCCGCCACCGGGAAAAACCGTCCACGCTCAATACCCAATACCTTCTTCAATAAGGTAAAAACCGTTTTATTGTAAAATTGGAACTTCAACTTCAGACTACACGGGGCCGGAATACCTTTATTCTTATACTCCAGATTATACCTTCGCCCAGTCTCGATCGCATCCAAGAAAATCTTCTTCATGGCCGGAGAGGCGGAGTTGATCTTCTCATGCACGCCCGCATACACCTTCTCCCAGAAACGAGGCACATTGCACATCAAGGTAGGATGAACCTCCGGCAATGTCTTCTGGATCATTTTCGGGTCTTGGTTGATAGCGATCGTAACCCCTTTATGGAGACAATAATAACACCAAGCCTTCTCGAAGATATGAGTCATTGGCAAGAAACTCATGGATAGATCCTTGTCGGTTACCAGAGGCAGACGTACATCATGTATCCGCATCGCCTCCAGATAGCAAGAATGAGGAAGCATTACGCCTTTCGACTCACCTGTCGTACCGGACGTATATATAATGGTAGCCAGATCCTCCGGAACGGCTTCCGTCATACGTATTTTCACCGTGCTCTCCGCATGCGCGTTATCCCCCAAGCGCAAGAAATCATCAAAATAAATGGACGTCTTATCTTCCGGATTCATCTTGACCGCCGGATCAAAGACAACCAGACGCTCCAGATACTTAGAGTCCTTCTGTACCTTGAAAGCGTTATTATACTGCAATTGCTCACCCACGAACAACGTGCGGATCTTAGCGTCATTGATGATGTACTCGATTTGTCCCGGAGAATTCGTCGCATACATCGGGATGGAAACCACCCGGTTACCATACGCACCGAAGTCCGTATATAAACACTGAGGCATATTCTGGGAATAAACCCCGATATTCTCTTGTACCTTTATCCCGAACTCAGCCATCGCCTTGGCCGTAAGCATAACTTTATCGGAAAACTCCCTCCAAGAAATCTTCAACCATTTCCCCGTAGCGTTATCTCTATGTTTCAACGCTGTACGGTTCCCATATTTCTCTGCCTGACGGTGTATTAACTCGGCGAAATGATAATAAATCATAATTCCTTATTTTGAATTGATACCGCAAAAGTACGCTTTTCTCTTCTAAAAGACACGACATCAGTCCTTTTTTTACACATAATTGCTCTTTTTGTGCAAGTATTCGGTTAAATAATAATAATTCATAGTAGCATGTATTGCATAGTACATATGTAATACATACATTTGTAGCATAAAATTAAAAGAGATGAATGCAGAGAACGTAAAATCACAAATGAGGAAAGGGACGCTGGAATATTGCATCCTCCTGCTTCTCAAAAAGGAACCCGCTTACACCTCTGATATCATTCAGAAGTTACAAGAAGCGAAGTTGATCGTTGTGGAAGGCACTTTATATCCTCTTTTAACCCGACTAAAAAATAGCGAGCTATTAAGTTATCAGTGGATAGAATCTACGCAAGGACCGCCACGCAAGTATTACCAACTGACCGAGAAAGGAGAACTATTCCTCGGCGAGCTGGAGGCTTCATGGCAGGAACTAAATGATACAATAAACCACATCAGAAACAATTAAAACGAAAGAGTGATGAAGAAGACACTTACTGTTAATCTGGGAGGCACAGTTTTCCACATTGACGAAGACGCATACCAATTATTAGACAAATATCTGTCTAACCTGCGCATCCACTTCCGCAAAGAAGAGGGTTCGGATGAGATCATGGATGATTTCGAGATGCGTATCTCGGAACTTCTTAACGAGCGTGTCCGCTTAGGCTACGAGGTCATCACGATCGAGCAGGTAGAGGAAGTGATCAAACGGATGGGTAAGCCGGAAGAGATTTTCGAGGAGGAAGAGAAAAGCACCGACCACGAGGATAATTACCGGACACAACAACAGGAGACTCATACCCAGACGACCAAGAAACGCTTGATGCGTGACCCGGATAACCGTATTCTGGGAGGTGTCGCCGGAGGTTTCGCCGCCTACATGGATTGGGACCCGACTGCCGTACGTATCGTGCTTTTCCTTCTGATGTTCTTCTATGGAATCACGGTTCCGCTTTACTTTTTGTTGTGGATCATCGTACCGATGGCACGTACGGCGACCGAGAAACTCGAGATGCGCGGACAAAGCGTGACGGTGGAGAATATCGGAAAGACCGTGACAGATGGATTCGAGAAAGTCAGCAATAACGTGAACGACTTTATCAGCTCGGATAAGCCGAGGAACTTCTTCCAAAAGCTGGCGGATGTTTTCGTTCTGGTCATCGGGTTCATCCTGAAGTTTTTCATCATATTGGCCGGAATCTTCCTGTTGCCACCGCTAGTACTAGTCGTATTCATTCTGGTAGTCGTAACATTCGCGTTGCTCATGGGTGGGGCCGGACTCATCTATAACCTCTCTCCGTTCGGAGCGGACTTGATAAACGGAGCACCGTTGTCAATGGCAATCATGGGATGCATAGGGACAATCTTATTCATCGGTATCCCCATATTCTCCTTGATATACGCTATTTGCAGCCAATTATTCAAGGTACGCCCCTTACCGACGCAAGCAAGATGGATATTATTAGCCTTATGGCTTATCTCCTTTATATTATGTGGTGTATATATCCATCAATCCGGTATGCTATATGACTGGCATAATTATTGGAACGGTGTACACGATTGGAACAGGAATGCCGTTTGGCTCCCTTAACCTTATCCGAAGGCGTAAAATGAAGATATAGATTTAGTAGTTTATAATGTTTATTGTGTGTTTAAAAAAAGAAGGCCGCTCTGTCACAGAGGGGCCTTTCTTCTAAGGTTAACAAATTTATGAGTAAAAACCACTAATGAATCATATTAATGATTTGCTGTCCCCTTTGCATGATATTGTCACGCATAAAACAGCGGGTACAAATATAACCAATTTTTTATAATTAAAAAATTATATTCAATTATTTGAATTCTTTTCTAATCTTAGCGGCGATCTCGGCCAATTCTTCTTGGCTTACAGCCAATTTCTTCCCGCCGAAATACATATCGGACTCCTTCGTGATAGGAATCAAATGGATATGCGCATGGGGCACTTCCAAGCCCATGACAGCCAACCCTACACGCTTACACTCGATAGCGGTCTCTTGGGCACGAGCTACCCGTTTAGCGAAAGCTACCATCCGTCCCAGCATCGGATCATCGATATCAAAGATATAATCGACCTCCTTCTTGGGAATTACCAAGGTATGCCCCAAGGCTACCGGATTGATATCGAGGAAAGCAAAAAACTCATCGTCTTCCGCAACCTTGTGGCTAGGGATCTCACCCGCCACGATTCTACTGAAAATAGTTGCCATACGTCTTTCTGTTTTTAAATTGAAATATCCATAATCTCAAACGTCATCAAGCCGGAAGGTACACGGATCTCAACGACATCCCCTACCTTCTTTCCCATCAAACCTTGGGCGATCGGCGTGCTTACGGAGATCTTTCCTTCTTTTAGGTTAGCCTCCGAATCCGATACCAACGTGTAGGTCATGACAGCGTTATTCTTCGTATTCTTAATTTTCACCTTGTTCAAAATCTGAACCTCATCTGTTTTCACACGACTCTCATCGATCAGACGGGCGTTTGAGATCAAACCTTTTAACTGCGCAAGCTTAGCCTCCATGATACCTTGAGCCTCTTTGGCGGCATCGTACTCAGCGTTCTCAGATAAGTCACCCTTATCCCTCGCCTCAGCGATCTGGGCTGATATTTCAGGGCGCTTCACGGTCTCCAAATAGTTGATTTCAGCTAAAATCTTATCGTAGCCGTCCTTTGTCATATAACTAACAGCCATATTAAATCCTCCTTATTCTTTATATTAATATTGATTGATTATCGCATAATAAAAAAGAATCCCGACCAAGTCATATGGCCGGAACTCCCCTTTTTTATCATTTCAAGACTCCGCAAAGTTAGGTTATCTTTCTAAGATGAACAAGTTTACGAAAGTGCTTTATAACATATAAATCTGATGATTAAATCATGAACATTTTACAATACGGACTTGATGTCAGCCTCAAGTTTCTTCACGTCGTCCACCCGTTTAACCAAGTTTCCCTTGCGATCCAAGATAAAGATCGCCGGAAGCTGTTTCACGTTATACAACGCCGCGGTCTGAGAGTAAACAGACTGTGGATCACGCACGCAAGTCCAAGGTAAATTAGAAGCGGCGTTCTTCCAGAAGTGGACATCATTATCCAAAGAGATCTGGTAAATCTCCAAGCCCTTATCGTGGTACCTCGTATATAAATCGCCAAATTCCATATTCAAGGCAGGAGACCATTCGGACATATAGGCCGTGAAGTTGATCAACACCACCTTACCTGTAGCGACAGAAGACAATTTCGTGTTTTCCCCATGTACATCCGGCAACTCGATATCCAAGAAACTAACCTCTTTCTTCTCCACCTTATCCAAGTCCATCGGGCGCTGGCTACGAATCACCTTTATCGATTGAAGAGCCAAGTTATACAGATGCTTAGCACGAGGGCTTTCCGGATAATAGTGATCGAAGCTGGTGGCTACGGCACCATAAGCCTTCGAGTCGTTCTTGTCATACAAATCGAAGAACAGCAAGCCGTCGATTTGCTGGAACAAGGCAAAGTAAGCGGCAGCGGACATCGGGGCGGAATAAATATACTTACGAGCCACGTCCTTATAAGCCTCGGCGGCCTCGAGCACCTGACGGGAATATACGGAATCCGCCAACAGACCGGACTCAGACTCTTTCCGTAAACGATGGATCGCTTGGTTCGCGTCTAATTGAGCCAAGGTAATATTCTTGATCGCCTTGCAATTCTCTGAGCCCTCCACGCTATAAGAAGTAGCGAAAGTCCCGGCATCGGCCACGAACGAGATCGTCTCCGTAGAATCTACCGAGAAGTTGATCAATTGGTTATTCAGACGCAAGCGATAAAAATCCGGGAATGCCGGACGAGGCTTCGTAAAGCTGAATTTACCGGCCGCCGTCAGTTTTACGGAGTCCATCAACTCTACCGTCGACACACCTACATTCTCCAGATACATCATCTGGCCATCAGCGCCGGACACTACACCTTCCACCGTAAAATCAGAATTCTTCTTACAAGCCGTGAACAAAAGCAACATAACACACAGCACAGCTAGTAAATTCGTAGATATTTGTTTCATTATTCCAGTTTGTCTATATTACTAATCCGGTGCAAATATACATTATTTTACAATTGTGGCACTATTATTCCGTATTTCTTCAAGGCTTTTTTCAAAAAAAGTATTTCAAGACTGTTATTTCTTTTCATTTTCATGCAATTACAGGTAAACTTTCATTACATTTGCACCAATTTTTGACAGATAGAAAAATAAGAAAAAAGATTATGCTTAATCCAATTAACAAGACGATCGAGTTAGGTGATGGAAGAACCATTACCATCGAAACCGGGAAATTGGCCAAACAGGCGGACGGAGCGGTTACCGTTCGTATGAACAACACCGTGTTGCTCGCCACTGTTTGTGCCGCTAAAGATGCGAACCCGGGTGTTGACTTCATGCCGTTGCAAGTAGAATACAAAGAGAAATACTCCGCTTTTGGACGTTTCCCCGGAGGTTTTACAAAAAGAGAAGGAAAAGCTTCTGATTATGAAATCCTCACATCTCGTTTAGTAGACCGTGCGTTGCGTCCTCTTTTCCCGGACAACTACCACGCTGAGGTATATGTAAATATTATATTGTTCTCCGCGGATGGCGAAGATTTGCCGGACGCATTAGCAGGTTTGGCCGCTTCCGCCGCTTTGGCAGTTTCTGATATTCCTTTTAACGGACCGATCTCTGAGGTTCGCGTAGCTCGTACGGATGGAAAATACATCGTCAACCCAACTTCCGCGGAATTGGAGAAAGCTGATATCGACATCATGGTTGCCGCTACCATAGACAACATCATGATGGTTGAGGGTGAGATGAACGAGGTTCAGGAATCTGAGATGCTTGAGGCTATCAAGGTCGCTCACGAGGCTATCAAGGTACAATGCAAGGCTCAATTGGAATTATCCGAGGCTTGCGGCAAATTGGTAAAACGCGAATATTGCCACGAGGTAAACGATGACGAGTTGCGCAAGGACGTACACGACAAATGTTACGCCAAGGCTTACGCCGTAGCCACATCCGGTAGCGGCAAGCACGAACGCAGCGAGGCATTCGAGAAAATCGTAGAGGAATACAAGGCTCAATTCTCCGAGGAGGAGTTGACGGACGAGAAACTGGAAATGATCGGTCGCTACTATCACGATGTAGAGAAAGAGGCTATGCGCCGTGCCATCCTTGATGAGGGCAAGCGTTTGGACGGTCGTAAGACTACCGAGATCCGTCCGATCTGGATCGAGACAGATTGCCTGCCGGGTCCTCACGGTTCCGCTATCTTTACACGTGGAGAGACTCAGTCTTTATCTACGGTAACTTTAGGTACGAAGTCTGATGAGAAAATGATAGACGACGTATTGAACCATGGATACGAGCGTTTCCTTTTACATTATAACTTCCCCCCGTTCTCCACAGGCGAGGCCAAAGCAACACGTGGTGTAGGCCGTCGTGAGATCGGACACGGTAACTTGGCTCACCGTGCGCTGAAACGTATGATCCCGGACAACTATCCGTATGTAGTACGTGTAATCTCCGATATCTTGGAGTCTAACGGTTCTTCTTCTATGGCTACGGTTTGCGCCGGTACCTTGGCGTTGAGAGACGCAGGTGTTCCGATGAAGAAACCGGTATCCGGTATCGCTATGGGATTGATCTCCGAGAACAAGGGTACGAACTACGCCATCTTGTCTGATATCTTAGGCGACGAGGATCACTTGGGTGATATGGACTTCAAGGTAACGGGTACGAAAGACGGTATCACGGCTACCCAGATGGATATCAAGGTAGACGGTTTGTCTTACGAGATCCTTGAGAATGCTTTGGCTCAAGCGAAAGAGGGTCGTATGCATATCTTGGGCAAGATATTGGAGGCTCAACCGGAAGCTCGCGAGGATTTGAAACCTCATGCACCTCGTATCGAGACGATGATTATCGGTAAAGAATTCATCGGTGCGGTAATCGGCCCGGGCGGTAAGATCATCCAAGGTATCCAAGAGAAGACGGGAGCTACGGTATCTATCGATGAGGTAGACGGCGTAGGAAAGATCGAGATCTCCGGCACGAATAAGGCTACGATCGACGCGGCTGTCAAGGCGATCAAAGGTATCGTGGCTGTTCCTGAGATCGGAGAGGTTTATGAAGGAAAGATTTCCTCTATCATGCCTTATGGTGCGTTCGTTGAGTTCATGCCGGGCAAGGATGGTTTGCTTCACATTTCCGAGATCGACTGGAAACGTCTGGAGACCGTTGAGCAAGCCGGCTTGAAGGAAGGCGATACGGTTTCTGTCAAGTTGGTTGATATCGATCCGAAGACAGGCAAGTTCAAACTTTCCCGCAAGGTATTGCTTCCGAAACCGGAAGGTTACGAGGAACGTCCACCAAGACCAGAAAGAGGTGAGCGTGGACCTCGTCCAGACCGTGGAGACCGTGGTCCTCGTCAAGATCGTGGTGATCGCGGACCTCGCAGGGAGTACAGAGACTAAGATAAGGTCTTATACATTATATATAATCCCGGGTAGATTAAACGCTATCCGGGATTTTTTTATCAAATCATCTACCACACCTACAACTATAGCTATAAGCAATTGGTCATAAGTTATTTATCGAGTGGTGGTAGATAAATAGCATCTACCACTATTGGCTCGTATCTACCACCATTTACTACTTTTCAATCACAAAACACCATCGTCCCCTACTCGCCAACCGCATTATTAGTCCTATCTTTTTCAAGAAGCGGCAGAAGACGGAGACATTGCTTAGCCGGCAAGCTATCTATTTGATCATGCTTCATATATCATCTAAAAAACTGATTAATTGATATTTATAGTTTTTCTTAGTATAAAACAAAAGTTTTCCGCTATGGAAACATTTGTTTCCTCATGAGGAAACCTTAGTTTTGTGCTTACGAAACTTTAGTTTTCCCTAGGAGAAACTGTTTGCTCTTGTATGTTAATCTATTATCATGTATCTCTAATCTGAACGCACAAGTATTTAAATTAGAAAACGGCTTAGCTTTTTCGAAATTACAAACAAAAGGAGTCAAAGGTGCAAATATAGATTTATACCCCCATAAGTTAACGACTTATCAAATATCATTAGATATCGAGTATTTACAAACAAAACATTTCTATTTATCAAGTTCCATTGGTTACCTTGAAAAAGGAGGCAAATATACAGACATTGTAAATCAATCCATGAGTGAGAGACATATCAATCAGTATATAACAATACAAAACAAAGAAATTCTCAACATCCTCATCACTAATTTTTATGTTATTACTAAAATTACCGGATAGCAAACCTAGTACAGACTAAACAAACGACCATAAACCTTATATCCAGGCCATGATCATCGTTTAGCCTGCACAAACAGTAACGTTTAATAAATATAAGCGTAATTCCAAACCAAAGCATTCAAACTGGGATCCCATCGATTCCACTGACGCCCCAGCATATCATATTTAACTTGATATGCAGCCGTTTTCATATAGAATCTATTACCTGTTTGACCATCTACCGCACAACCTCGCAGTCCCCCACCAATTGAGTTCGGATCAAATCCACATTTTGGAGACTCTTTAGTTACTCCCAGGGTTCCGTCCGGAAGGGTCACCATTTTTCTAACAATATAGATATCACAAAAGTAATAACCAGTAGGAATATTTGTAGGTGATTTGTTGATAAGAACTTTTTTATTTTCTTCCACTAAGAATGTGTTATCATATCCTGTCACACTAAAAGTCTCACTCGTAGCCTTAGTCTCAATTAATGGGGATTGTTCTGATTCCATAAATTCACCCATAAGTTCAATAAACTGATTCCACGTAATTGCACCATTAGCTTCCGCACATTTCCTCAAATCTTCTTCACTCATGTTATCATAGTCAAGACCATCTCCTACGATAACCTCTTCTTGGTTAGAACAAGAAGACACAAAAAACAAAAACAAACATGATAAAATTAGAATCTTTTTCATACAAAAAACTATTTATAAATTAAACATTGAATAATCAAAGAAATTAAATATTACAAATCATCCTCACATTCAATTTTAGAAAAGAATAAAAAACTCTTCATAGATGTTGTCTCCTTCTACTCTTATTAAATAAGGTTTAAATAAAAGACCTTGCATGGAAATACAATAGCTCTGAGAAGTAGAAAGAGGTACAGACTCTTCATATACGAGCATCCCACTATCATCAACAATTTGTATAAACACATTGTCTAATGGCTTCATAAAATAGAACATGATTCCATCATTTACAATCTTCACTTCTACCGGATTAGGAGAAATAGAGCGCTCCTCTTCCTCATCACGCTCATTCTTATGCTCTCTTCCAGCCACCGTATGTGTCCATAAGCATACACAACTCAATAAAGTCAAAAATAAAAATCTTTTCATCCCATTCATTTTTTGACTGCAAAAGTATCCGATAAGGTTGGATTCGGGGCTAAAACACTGTTCGCTTTTTGTTCGCTTTTTGTTCGCTTTTTGTTCGCAGAGTTGTATAAGGCTAAAGACCAGCGATTAATTCATCCAGTTCATTCGGGGTTCCATCCTCTCCCTTTATTTTTTTATAAAGCCGTTTACGGGATGAGGATACGGAGGGTTTGGAGCGACCCAAGATTTTTGCCATATCAGTTACCTTGACTGATATCTTTATCAAGTAACAAATCCGGAGTTCTATCAATGACATTCCCGAATATAACTGATATAGACGATTCGTAAAATTATTGTATGTCTTATCTAACTCCTTCCGTAAAGCATTCCAATCTTCTTCCCTGATTATCTGATCTGCCTCATTCGTGGAATGGAATTTCATATAGATATCCGAATGCCTTAAATCCGACTCTAACAAATCACGCTCGGTACGCCGCAACTGTATTTGTTCATTGGTCACTTGCAAAAGTTCTTTTCGCACATGAAGCAATGAATTTGTATCTTCATGGTCTTTAGATAGTAAGGTTCCCAATTCATTCAATTTCACGTTATTCGCTTCTACATATTGAAAACTTCTCTCATATTGTTCTTGCTTTTCCCGCTGAAGCGCCTCAAACTGCCTAGCCAACCGCTCTTTCTGCCGTTTCAGTCTATATATAAACAATAAGGTTATCGAAAGCCCCAATCCGAACAAGGATAATATCCGGTAAATACGAATCTGCATCCGGTCATTCTCGCCCTTTAGCCGTAAATTCTCAGTTTCCCGCTTTTGATAATTATATAAAGAGGTCATTTTACGGATTTCCTCCGAATCGGTTATCTTGCGGATGGAATCTTGCACTTGCTGGCCAAGACGGACATAGCGAATAGCCTCCCGATAATTCAACCGACGCTCATACAAAAACGACAAGTACTCATAAATAGCGTCTCTAACATATAAATCAGGACTATCCAAGCATCTCCTTAAATAGTAGTCGGCAGAGTCCAATCTTCCCACCTCTAAATAAATATGTCCCAATGTAGAATAAGTGGGGTACATATTCCGGCCTACGGAATCTTTTAATGATTCAAACAAACATTCCAATGCCTTATCATACATTCCCAATTCCCGGTAAAGATCACCCTGCTCAGTCAATATACCGGAATATCGATGTCTATTTCCTGTTTCATTCGCTATAATTGCCGCTTTTTGAAAATAGAGAAGCGCACTGTCATTCTTATCGACCATATCATATACCCGGGCAATATCTCTCAGCACAAGAGACAAACTAGTACTATCTCCTTTCAGTAATTTATACTCAGCCGCTTTCTCATACATACGGATCGCCTCTTCATATACATTCTGATAATCATAAAGCATCCCCATCTGCGAATAGACATTGGACAATAATCGGTACTTTCTCGTATCTCCCGCCACATCCAATGCCTTTTGGAAATACTTCAACGCTTCCGGAGCATCGTTCAGATCCCGGTAGACACGTCCCATATAGTAATAAGACTCCAGTAATTTATCCCGATCGCCATATACCTCATAAAAAGCGGTGATTCGCTTGATCAGGGAATCGGAAGTATGCCGGACATACATCTTATCATTGACCTTCAAGTCGAGCAAGTCATAATACATACGCTGTTCCTCATCAAAGGACGAAAGGCTATCCCGCAATCGATCCAACAAAGGGGGGGGCTTCCTCCGGATTTGTATCCGCAAGGGATTCGATCTGCAACAGGGTAGCGGGATAAGGCTTCCCCCGATGATCGCAAGCATAAAAAGCCGAGATCAAGACCGACATCAAGAGGATGTATATACGAGGCATTGGAAATCTGTTTTATCACTTAAACGCAACAAAGGTAAAAAATTAAAGTGTAATAGTTTCATTGATATTTATACAAACTTTTGAAAACCAATACGCAAAGTACGCTACGACCGGATACTTACAGGTTTTGCTTTCTACTCTTAACAGATCTGGGTACTTTTTGCTATCTATCTTAAACAAATCGTATATTTCTCATTCAATCAATCAGCGTATGGATAGCCTATTTATTAAACAAGAACGATTACTGGCACAAACGAGCACCCGTATCATAAGAATAGCGGATCTCCCCGATTCCTTCATCTTGGCTGACAATATGGAGTTCGCCTCTGGCAAGAAACTACCGTTGTGGATCGTGGGATTAACCTATTAAAAAAACACGTACGACTTTTTTTTTAAAAAAAAAGCGGTATCCAGCTTGCCGCCGGATACCGCTTTTCATTTATCTTTACCGATCAAAGAATCAGCAACGAGGCTTGATCTGCTTGAAGAAGTCATTACCCTTGTTATCTACCAAGATAAACGCGGGGAAGTTCTCTACCTCGATCTTCCAGATCGCTTCCATACCCAATTCCGGATATTCCACGCACTCGATGCTCTTGATATTGTTCTGAGCCAAGATAGCCGCAGGGCCACCGATAGATCCTAGGTAGAAACCGCCGTGATTCTTACAAGCGTCCGTAACTTGCTGGCTACGGTTACCCTTCGCCAACATGATCATGCTACCGCCATGGCTCTGGAACAAGTCAACGTATGAGTCCATACGACCCGCCGTCGTCGGGCCCATCGAGCCACAAGCCATACCTGCCGGAGTCTTAGCCGGGCCCGCGTAATAAATAGGATGATCCTTGATGTATTGGGGAAGATCCTCGCCACGATCCAGACGCTCCTTCAACTTAGCGTGAGCGATATCACGGCCCACGATGATCGTTCCGTTCAATGACAAACGAGTAGATACCGGATATTTATCCAATTCCTTCAAGATATCTGCCATCGGTTGGTTCAAGTTGATCTTGACAGCGTCGCCCTCACCCGCTTGACGAAGTTCCTCCGGAATCAATTCGCCGGGATGGCTATCCAACTTCTCGATCCAGATACCTTCCTTATTGATCTTACATTTAATATTACGGTCCGCGGAGCAGCTTACACCCAAACCTACCGGGCAAGAAGCGCCGTGGCGAGGCAAACGGATGATACGGACATCGTGAGCCAAATATTTACCGCCGAATTGAGCGCCCAAGCCAATATTCTGAGCGGCGGCCAATACCTCTTTCTCCAACTCCACGTCGCGGAAAGCACGGCCACCCTCGCTACCGGTCGTAGGCAAGCTATCGTAGAAACGAGTAGAAGCCAACTTCACCGTCAATAAATTCTTCTCAGCGGAAGTACCGCCAATCACGATCGCGATATGATACGGAGGACAAGCGGCCGTACCCAACGTCTTGATCTTCTCTACGAGGAAGGGAACCAATGTACCCGGATTCAAGATCGCTTTTGTCTCTTGGTATAAATAAGTCTTATTGGCGGAACCACCTCCCTTTGTCACGCAAAGGAACTCATACTCCATGCCTTCCGTAGCCTCGATATCGATCTGGGCCGGCAAGTTACATTTCGTATTTACCTCGTCGTACATATTCAGCGGAGCGTTCTGGGAGTAACGAAGGTTCTCTTCCGTGTAGGTCTTGTAAACACCTAAAGAAAGCGCTTCCTCATCGCAGTAACCGGTCCAGACCTGCTGGCCCTTCTCGCCGTGGATAATAGCCGTACCGGTATCTTGGCAGAAAGGAAGTACGCCTTTAGCCGCTACCTCGGCGTTGCGAAGGAATGTCAAGGCCACGTACTTATCGTTGTCCGTAGCTTCCGGATCGCTTAGGATCTTAGCGACCTGCTCGTTGTGAGAACGGCGAAGCATGAATGATACGTCGCGGAAAGCGGCGTTAGCCATAGCGGTCAAACCTTCTTTAGCGACTTTCAAGATCGGTTTTCCTTCAAACTCAGAAACGGAAACATAATCTTTTGTAAGCAAATAATACTCTGTTGTGTCCGGTCCCTTTTGGAACATCGGCTCGTAGTGAAACGGAGGTGTTGCCATATCTTTAGAATTTAATTATATATTGGTTTTATTTAAGTTTGTCCGTACTTTTCGATTGGCAAACTTAGCGAAAAAACTTGATATATAGATCATGGGGTAAAGAAATATAGCTATATTTGCCCGATATGAAAAAGTTGACCTCTTTATACATTGTATTCCTGCTAACGATGCTAGGTTTTCAAGGAAATCTGAAAGCGCAGGTTAGCCACGGAGGCCGCCCGCTTCCGCTATCGCTCATGCGAAGTACAAACGGACAGATGTTTAAAGAAATGCCTCCGTTCGACGTCCAAGAGGAATTGCGTATCAACTCGCTGAATGAGAGCGACCTAAGAAGCGGTTTCCGTTTTGCCTATAAATTCATAACGGATTACAATCGGTACAACTCGGGCGTAACTTTCACCGGGCCGGATGGGACACGTGTATGGAGACTCGGGATCTACTCGCCCGGGGCCCTTTCCATCAACGTGCTCTTCACGGAATATGAACTGCCCGAAGGCGCCCAGCTCTTCCTATATAATGAGGACCAGACACAGATATTAGGCTCGTTCAATCACCTAAACAACTCGGAGTTAAACCTATTGCCGGTCTCTCCTATCCAAGGGGATCGCCTGATCATAGAATATCAAGAACCGGCCAACGCCTCTTTTCAAGGAAGACTGACCGTCGGGGAAGTCAACCATGGCTACCGGAGCTTGCGGGGGTTAGAACCGGGAGACAACACCTCACTGATCGGTAAAATTCCACCGTTAGCTTGCTATCAAGATGGGACAAACGATTACGCCCAATGGGGGCAAAGCGTCGTTCTCCTGATCATAGACGGAAGTGTAGGGTGCACGGGCACACTGATAAATAATACGGACAATGACGGAAAGCCTTATCTACTCACCGCCTCCCATTGCCTAAACAAGCAATTCACGATGAAAAACCCCGATTATGAGAAAATAGCCGGAAGTATCGTCTGCTTTTTCAACTTCAACAGCCCTTTCTGCGACCCGATCCTAAGGGGAACGGAAGAGATGTCTACCGCATCCACTTACTTCAAGGCGGTTAATGAAATGGCAGACATGGCCTTGTTGGAACTTACCGCCACACCTCCGGTTTATTACAGGCCTTATTACGCGGGCTGGAACGCACAAGAGGTAGGACCTGCCCCCTATACGTGCATCCAACATCCCCAATACTCGGTAAAGCGAATCAGTATATCCGATGAGGATCTGGCTCCCTTTACCTTGACAGATCCAAACATGATTTTTTACGAGAACGCTCATTTACATGTCAAGACTTGGGAAGTAGGTTATACGGCCAGCGGTTCCTCCGGATCTCCTTTATTCAATGCCGACGGAGAGATTATCGGAGCGTTATCCGGCGGGCAGTCCAGTGAGAATAGTCCGAAGAATGATTACTTCTTCTCTTTGAAGAAACCCTGGGACGCGATCGATACCCCCGAGAGACAGCTCAAATATTGGCTAAACCCGTCCGATGACGAGACCAAGGTTTGCGAGGGACTTGATCCGTATAAATCAACCCCTTGTTTCCGGTTGAGCAACATCTATGACTCCGGTAATCAAGAAAACGCCGAATGTACGCTCTATCCCGGGTCTGAAAAAGCGTATTTGTTCGGGAACAACCCCGCCAATATCACTGAATACGCGGAAGCTTACCAAGTAGCCAAAGCGGGTACCTTATACGGAGCTTATTTCGTAACACCGCCTGCCGGAGCGAATTACAAACAAATGGAAGTGGAAGTTACCGTTTACAGCGGTGACTCTAAGCCCTCTACATTATTATATACGGAAACATTCCAACCCACCTACAGCAATAAATCGATATTGGACGATACGTTTATTGAGACCGCTAAATCCCTAAATCGGTCACAGGAAAGTTATATCCATTTCTCCAAGCCCGTAAACGTTAGCGGAAAGTTCTACATCGGCTATAAGCTCAAGAGCGTCCCGGAGAACACGTATTTCTCCGCTTACAATTTGCCCAAAGGCAAAACGACCCGGAATACGGCTTGGGTTCATGATAAAAACGGCTGGAGACAAGCTACCGAATATACGCAAGCAGGTTTTAGCACCTCCTTGTTTATCGATCCCGTCATTCAATACGGTAACCCCGTCAGCAACGAAAAGCTCGAGGCGAACGAGCAGGTACTCATTCATCTCGGTCCGGAGAAAGGCATGGTACACCTTGTTTTGCCGGATGGAATAGAGAAAGCGACTTATACATTGCACTCGGCACAAGGAAAAGTGTCGGAAAACGGAGAGATCACGGACAGGCAAGCTACACTCCATTTCCTAAAATTAACATCTGGAGTCTACTTTCTAACCGTGCACTATGGCGAGGAGCATTATACACAAAAGATTATATTTTAATCAAAAAATATACAATAAGACTTCTGGGAAACCATCCATTGAAAAGAATGGCAAGAGGTACACAGCCATATTTTTTCAATAATTCTACCCATATTTTATGTATAAAACAAGCCTAGGATTCATTAATAAGTATTAATTAAAAAGATTTTATCGCTTCTTTGCTATCCATAACAAAAAAATACTTTAGTTTTGCACGATAATGGCTAAGGGATAATTTGGAAGTGAATATATTAACATAGTAACATTTTAAACTTACATCAAGATTATGAACAAAAAGTTTTTATTGCCATTCTTCGTATTGGCAGCCATTTTAACTCTTTCTTCTTGTTCAAACAAGTTGAAACCGTTGGCAGAACAGTACATTAAAGCAGAGCCGCAGCCGCTAGAGGCTATCGGAGGCAAAGTTCCTGTAACGATCAACGCGACTTTCCCCGCTAAATGGTTCAACAAGAAAGCTGTTGTAACTGTAACTCCGGTATTGCGTTACCAGGGTGGCGAAGCTTGGGGCACTTCTTACACTTACCAAGGTGAGAAAGTAAAAGGTAACAACCAAGTAATCCCTCAAAAAGAAGGCGCTAACGTAACTATGAAGTCTTCTTTCACTTACAAACCCGAGATGAAAAAATCAGAATTGTATTTGACTTTCGACGCAAAGATCAAAAACAAGACTGTTAAATTGCCGGACGTAAAGATCGGTGAAGGCGTTATCGCTACTTCCGAATTGGCAGACGCAGCTACCGCTACAGCAGCTATCGCAGCTGATAAATTCCAACGTATTATCAAAGAGGCTCATGACGCTAACATCATGTTCTTGATCCAACAAGCTAACCTTCGCGCTAAAGAATTGAATTCTGACGCTATCAAAGAATGGAAAGATCTTGTTAAGAACGCTGACGAGGCTCCGAACCAGAATGTAGCTATCGAGATCAGCGCTTACGCTTCTCCTGATGGTGGTTTCAAATTGAACAACACGTTGGCTGAGAATCGTGAAGGAAACACTACGAAATATTTGAACAAGGAATTGAAGAAGATGAAGGTTGACGCTCCGGTTGACGCTCGTTACACAGCTCAAGACTGGGAAGGTTTCAAGGAATTAGTTTCTGCTTCTAACTTGCAAGATAAAGACTTAGTATTGCGTGTGATCTCTATGTACCAAGATCCTGAGACAAGAGAGAAAGAAATCAAGAATATCTCCGCTGTTTACTCTGACTTGGCTGAGACTATCCTTCCGCAATTACGTCGTTCTCGTTTGACTGCTAACATCGAGATCATCGGTAAGTCTGACGACGAGATCAGCGCTTTGGCTAAGAGCAATCCTTCTGAGTTGAATATCGAGGAAATCCTTTACGCCGCTACATTGACTAACAACGACGGTGAGAAGATGGCTATCTATACAAAAGCTTCTGAATTGTATCCTAACTGCTACCGTACTTGGAACAACATCGGTATGATGGCATTCAAGGCTGGTGATTTGGCTAAGGCTGAGCAAATGTTCAACAAGTCTAACTCTATTAAGAATAACGCTTCCGCTAACATGAACTTAGGTTTGATCGCGTTAACTAAGGGTGACCAAGCTAAGGCTCAACAATTGTTCGGTAACGCTGCCGGCGTAAACGAATTGAGCGAGGCTCTTGGCGTTCTTTACTTAGAGCAAGGCGAATATGCTAAGGCTGTTAACTCTTTCGGTTCTGTTAAGACTAACAACGCTGCTTTGGCTCAGATCTTGGTTAAGGATTACAGCAAGGCTTCTCAGACTTTGAACGGTGTCGCTAATCCTGACGCTGTAACTTCTTATTTGAAGGCTGTTGTTGCCGCTCGTACGAACGACGCTAACGGTGTTATCAACAACTTGAAGGCTGCTATCGCCGCTGATAAGAACATGGCTAAGGAAGCTGCTATCGACTTAGAGTTCGCTAAATACGCGACTAACTCTGACTTCGCAGCTTTAGTAAAATAATTAGAAAATATTCTTTCTAAATAAGAAAAAGACCTCATCCTTTTGGATGGGGTCTTTTTTTATATCCCACCATCCAATCCTACATTTGATAAAAGCGTAACAGCTTGAAATAAATATTGATTATCAATGATTTTTCATGAAATAAATTCGTAGATTTGCAAAATCTAATAAAGTTGTTGTAAATATTAATCAAATAGGGTAAAGAAATTATGAGATCACAAATCTGGAAACAAATGGTGTGGGTATTTTGTCTGCTCTTTCTAATGGGATCATGCGTTAAACATGACATTTTTCAAGGAGAAGACCCCACGGTAGATCCGAAAGAACCTACCAAAGAAGAAGAAGATTACATAGCCCAGTTCGAGAATTTCGAGAACATACAGGTTAACATATCTTCTCAGCATGAAGGGACCGTATATTCTATTTATTACGAATATCCTTATGAAGAGGGCGCTTTAGTCAAGGAGTCTTATTTAAGTGGTAAAACTCCGATCCATATGGCCCTGGAAGTACCTACACACGTAAAGAAACTCTATATCCTAAGAGGAGATGGGGAACTTATCGAGAGTGATGTAAAGGACATCACGATCGGCAGCGATACCAAAAGTAGTTTACGGGCTACAAGTGCGATCAGTGATGAAGTCCTTCATTTGATCAATAACAAATACTTTCCAGAAAAGGCATACAATGTAAAAAGCGAGGATTTATATAGATGCTCTGATCTAAAAATCACGGAAACCGTTTTTACCAGTAGCTTTGAGAAAGCGGATATTTGGCTGACCTATATAAGCGATGGAGGAATGTCCAAAGACAATATGTATGGTAAAATTTGGTTCTATACATATCCCTTCGAGAAGATGGAGAATCTCACTTTAGACGACTGCACCTTCTATGGAAAGACTAATGGCACCATCCAAGTCATTGACTTCAATATGATCAACCAAGGCGAGAATTATATCTTTTACTCCAAAGAGGAACAGCCAAAGGCTAAGACAGGAGAATATACCCGAATCCCCCTAGGAAGATTCGACAAGGGGCTCAACGTCGGCTTCGTATATCGAGGCACAGACCGTCCACAGTTCTCCACTCCGGCATTAAATGGGCCGGATAACAATAAAGTACCAGATAATGGGACATTCTCCCATAATTACGTAGGCCATACCTTAAAATATGGTAATTCCTCTTTCAAAATAGAGAAAAACGTAGCAAACGGCTTCATTCACCACATTCAAGAAGGTGATTTTGAAGGAAATGTACTGGGAATGGAAAATCGCTGCCCAAACTATAGGGCCTATGATGGAGACTACAACGATATGCTTTGTCTAATCGAAAGTAATCCCGTTGCCATCGAGCCGGCAGAGCCGGTAACCCCTCCCGTCATAGAATCGCAAACGAACAAGAAAGGATTCCTCTTGTTCGAAGATAATTATCCAAACCAAGGCGATTTCGATTTCAATGACGCTGTCATATATTATAGCATCACAGCATATACCGATAAGAGTACCGCAGATGTTTATGCCCAGTTACTGGCTAAAGGCTGTACATTCCACAACCAATTTGGATTTAAGGACGCCAATGGACTAACTCCCTTTTTCTCCGATGTCAATGGATATGTCAATGTGAGAAAATTCGACAAGGAACCGGAAAGTGGGATTACAAAGACATTAACATATAGCTCAACTCAACTGATCATGCCTTACATTGATAACGGGAAGGGACCGGTAAGTAAAAACGTAAAGAATACGGATCTATACCCATATGTGTTGGATATCCCTTATTCGGAAAATAAACCTTTCCATTGGTGTATAGAGAATAAGAGTATTGACGATGCCTATAATTTTGATCAGGATTACCGCAAAGCGCACGGAGATTGGTATGAGACTCCTAAAGATGAATCGCTTGTAATAAAATTCACGACTTCGGATGAAGAGAAGAAAGATCCGGAAAATAAAGAATGAAGTTGCGCAAACCCATTGAAGGATCTCTAAAATCCTATAACAAGTAAAAACGGCGGCCTTTTTAAAAGGTCGCCGTTTTTATATTTATTCAATAGAAGAATTTATCTACCTTGGCGCTTACGCTCTGTCTCATCCAAAATGATCTTACGCATACGCATATTATTCGGGGTGATCTCTACGTACTCATCGCCCTTGATGTACTCAAGCGCATCCTCTAGGCTGAATACGACAGGAGGAGCCAAGGAAACTTTGTCGTCCGAACCAGAGGCACGCATATTCGTCAACTTCTTGGATTTGGTGACATTTACCACCAAGTCATTGTCTTTGGTATGCTCTCCGACCACCTGTCCAGCGTAAACCTCCTCGCCCGGGGCGATGAAGAAACGCCCGCGGGATTGCAAGTTATTCAGGGCATAAGCGAAAGCCTGACCTGTCTCCATAGCGATAATCGAACCATTCATACGTCGTTCAATATCACCCTTCCACGGTTGATATTCCAAGAAACGGTGTGCCATGATAGCCTCACCGGCAGAGGCGGTCAATACGGCGTTGTTCAAACCGATAATACCACGGGAAGGAATCGTGAACTCTAAGTGCATACGACCATTCTTGCTTTCCATCATGGTCATCTCGCCCTTACGCTTCGTTACCATATCGATAATACGGCTAGAGCATTCCTCCGGAAGATTCACCGTCAATTGCTCTACCGGCTCACATTTCTCACCATCGATCTCCTTGATGATAACTTGAGGCTGACCTACCTGCAACTCGTATCCCTCACGACGCATCGTCTCGATCAATACAGACAAGTGAAGCACACCACGACCATATACCAACCAAGAATCAGCGGAATCAGTAGGAACTACGCGTAAAGCCAAGTTCTTATCCAATTCTTTCTGCAAACGGTCAAAAATATGACGGGAAGTAACAAACTTACCATCCTTACCAAAGAACGGAGAATTGTTGATCGTGAAAAGCATAGACATCGTAGGCTCGTCGATAGCGATCGTTGGCAATGGCTCCGGCTCGTTCACGTCGGCGATTGTCTCACCGATCTCGAAACCATCGATACCGATAATAGCGCAAATATCCCCGGACTGCACGGAATCAACTTTCGTACGTCCCAAGCCCTCAAATACATCCACTTCCTTGATCCTCGATTTCACCATACTACCATCACGCTTACAAAGCATGACATCTTGGCCCTCTTTCAACTCGCCACGGTGTACACGTCCTACGGCGATACGACCTACATACTTAGAATAATCCAAAGAAGTAATCAACATCTGCGGAGTACCCTCCAACATCTTTGGTTCGGGGATATACTTGATGATCGCATCAAGCACAGCCGTGATATCCTCTTTCGGCTCCTTCCAATCCTCGGACATCCAGCCCTGCTTGGCGGAACCATAAATAGTAGGGAAGTCAAGCTGCTCCTCGGTAGCATCCAGACTAAACATCAAGTCGAATACCATTTCCTGCACTTCCGACGGGCGGCAATTCGGCTTATCCACCTTATTAATTACCACGATCGGCTTCAAACCCAATTGAATCGCTTTTTGCAAAACAAAACGAGTCTGCGGCATAGGCCCCTCAAAGGCGTCTACCAATAGCAAACAACCATCCGCCATATTCAAGACACGCTCCACCTCGCCACCAAAGTCGGCGTGGCCCGGAGTGTCAATAATATTGATCTTATATCCCTTATAATTGATAGACACGTTCTTGGCAAGAATCGTGATACCTCGTTCCCGTTCCAGATCATTGTTATCCATGAACTGATCCGGTTCTGCCTGTCCTTCACGGAAAAGCTTACCGGCTAATAACATCTTATCCACGAGCGTCGTTTTGCCGTGGTCTACGTGCGCGATAATCGCAATGTTTCTGATCTTTTGCATTGAAGACTAATTTATTGGCTGCAAAAATACGATATTTTTACGATATATATATGACATTCATGCTTCAAAACACAAAAAAGATAGTAGAATCTATTGCAAATCAAAAAGGAATGCCTACCTTTGCGACCGCTTAGATAACATAGTATTAATTTATTAAAGTAAAAAGAATCATGTATTTAGATTCAGCGAAGAAAAAAGAATTATTTGAAAAGTATGGCAAATCAGCAACTAACACAGGTTCTGCTGAGAGCCAAATCGCATTGTTCACATTCCGTATCTCTCACTTGACAGAGCACTTGAAAGTGAATCACAAAGATTACGCTACGGAAAGATCATTGAAGATGTTGGTAGGTAAACGTCGTCGTTTATTGGACTATCTGATCAAGACTGACATCGAGAGATACCGCGCTATCATCAAAGAACTTGGTATCAGAAAGTAAGAAAAAGCTTATGCGAGAATATTAAAAAGGGCAATCCCAATCGGGAATTGCCCTTTTTATTTGCCTTAATCCTAGATATAATAAAATATTAATGTAAATTTGCGCCGTTTAGTATCAATTTATCAAACATTATAGGACTATAAATAACAAATCATACACATGGGAAACAACAAAATTATAGGCGCGAAAATTAAAAATATCCGGGAATCGAAACAGCTCTCTATCGAGGAAGTAGCCGAACGCTCCGGGTTAGGTATCGAACAGATAGAACGTATCGAGGGTAACTTGGATTTTCCATCTTTGGCCCCTCTTATCAAAATAGCACGGGTATTAGGGGTACGTTTGGGTACATTCTTGGATGACCAAGCGGAGCTAGGCCCGGTCGTATGCCGCAAAAAGGATAGCGAGGCCGATGGTATCGGGTTCACGAACAATGCGACACAAGGGCACAAGCATATGGATTACCACTCGCTCTCGCAAGATAAGTCCGGCCGCCATATGGAACCCTTCTTGATCGAGATCGCTCCCTCCGAGGAAGGCGAGGATTTCATCCTGTCCACGCATGAGGGAGAAGAGTTTATCTACGTATTGAGTGGCGTCGTAGAGATCAATTACGGAAAGAACACCTATATCCTAGAGGAAGGCGATAGCATCTATTATGATTCTATCGTGGCGCATCATGTACATGCGGCAGCCGACAACAGGGCTCGAATCTTAGGAGTTGTCTATACACCTTATTAAATCCGGCGTTTTATGGAATTACATAACAGAACCCTTGGCCAATGGCTGGAACATTGGGCCGAGAATACACCGGATAAGGAGTATATCGTTTATTCAGACCGTGACTTACGTTTCACTTGGAGCGAATTCAACAAGCGTGTGGACGACATGGCGAAAGGTATGTTGGCGATCGGTATCACCCATGGCACACATGTCGGCGTATGGGCGACGAACGTACCGGATTGGTTGACATTCCTATATGCAGGCGCGAAGATCGGTGCCGTATTGGTCACGATCAATACGAACTATAAACAAAGCGAGCTGGAATACCTAGTAGAGAACGCCGATATCCATACGATGTGTATCACTGACGGCGTGTTTGATGGAAGTTACGTGGACATGGTCTATGCCATGTTGCCGGAATTGAAGACCTCTCAACGGGGGTATTTGAAAAGCGAGCGTTTCCCACGCTTGAGAAATGTAGTATATATCGGACAGGAGAAATACAGGGGTATGTACAATACGCCCGAGATGTTGCTCCTCGGACAAAATATAAAGGATGAGACCTTAGAGGCTGCCAAAGCGAGAGTAAATTGCCACGACGTTGTCAATATGCAATATACTTCCGGTACGACCGGCTTCCCGAAAGGGGTCATGTTGACTCACTACAACATCGCCAACAACGGTTTCTTGACGGGTGAGCATATGAAATTCACCGCCGACGATAAGCTTTGTTGCTGTGTACCTCTCTTTCATTGCTTTGGCGTGGTATTAGCTTCCATGAACGTATTGACGCATGGATGTACGCAAGTGATGGTCGAGAAATTCGATCCGCTATTGGTATTAGCTTCTATACATAAAGAGCGTTGCACGGCCGTGTACGGCGTGCCTACCATGTTCATTGCCGAGCTGAACCACCCGATGTTCGAGATGTTCGACCTCACGTCGTTACGTACCGGTATTATGGCAGGTTCTCTTTGCCCGGTTGAACTCATGAAAACCGTGGACGAGAAGATGCATATGCGTGTAACCAGCGTGTATGGATTGACAGAGACCTCACCGGGTATGACCCACTCCCGTATCGAAGATCCGGCCGAGGTGCGTTATAATACCGTAGGCCATGAGTTCGAATTTACCGAGGTACGGGTTATCGATCCGGAGACCGGCGAGGAATGTCCTGTTGGCGTACAAGGCGAGATGTGTAACCGCGGTTATAATAACATGAAAGGTTACTATAAAAACGAAGCCGCTACCAATGAAGCGATCGACAAGGATGGCTTCCTGCATTCCGGCGACTTGGGCGTTCGTGATGAGAATGGAAACTTCCGTATCACCGGCCGTATCAAGGATATGATTATCCGTGGAGGCGAGAATATCTATCCACGTGAGCTGGAGGAGTTCCTCTAT
Source organism: Parabacteroides sp. 20_3 (assembly GCF_964238835.1). Taxonomy (NCBI): domain Bacteria; kingdom Pseudomonadati; phylum Bacteroidota; class Bacteroidia; order Bacteroidales; family Tannerellaceae; genus Parabacteroides; species Parabacteroides sp. 20_3. The sequence goes on from NZ_CAXSNO010000011.1 coordinate 51,937, forward strand.
CATTTCCCCGGCGTGAAAGACGTGCAAGTAGCCGCTGTTCCTTCCAAGAAATATGGAGAGGAAGTGGGTGCCTTTATCATCCTTCACGATGGTGTGACGGCTACGGAGGAAGAGGTGAAAGACTTCTGCCGCGGAAAGATCGCCCGGCATAAGATCCCGAAATACATCTTCTTCGTCGATACCTTCCCGATGACCGGAAGCGGAAAGATACAGAAGTTCAAGTTGAAAGACCTCGGGCTGAAACTATTGCAAGAGCAAGGTATCACGCCGGCCTGACGATTTAGTGGACAGCTAACAGTTGACAGTTACTTTAAAATCTTCATAATGGGCGGCACGATCTTCCCGTGTCGCCCATTTTCCTAAAGAACGATGGACGGAATCAACACACTGCGTTACTCGGATTTATTTTTAGCGATGTATTTCGATGGCGGAAAGAGCTGCCTGCACCGGAATCATTCGCATGTGTTGGTGTATGTATATTCCGGAGAGATGGTAATCGACGAGAAAGGCCAAATCACCCGGTTACATAAAGGAGAATGCGCTTTCATCCGCAAGGACTTCAGCGTGCAGATGACGAAACAAGCATGGAATGGCGAGCAGTTCAAGGCGATCTTCTTGATGTTCACCATGAAGTTCCTACGCGACTTTTACAGCAAATTAGATCGAAATACTCTCCCTAAAGATGCCAAGCGAGATCAGGTAAGCCTTTACAAGCTACCGTCCAACCGTCCCGATATCGTAAGCTTGTTTGAGTCGATGACCCCTTATTTCAATTCCAAGATCCAACCGACAGACGAATTGCTGCAACTAAAAATGGTCGAGGGCGTTTATGTGTTGCTCAATACCGACAAGAATCTATATGCCTCTATCTTCGATTTTACCGATCCATGGAAGATAGACATACTGGAATTCATGGAGCGGAATTATATGAACGATATTTCCATGGAAGAAATCGCCAACTATACGGGACGCAGTCTCTCCACATTTAAACGTGATTTCAAGAAATGTAGCGCTCTCTCGCCCCGGGAATGGCTCATCCAACGCCGCCTTGAAGCCGCACACGGGCTGATACGTAAAGGGGGGCGTAAGGTCTCGGAGATTTGTTTCGAGGTAGGCTTCAAGAACCTTTCCCATTTCTCGAAAATCTATAAGATAGCGTATGGCGTACCGCCAACCGAGGATATATAATATTTATAATGGGCCACACAACAAAGCTATTTGAACCACATAACAAAGCCTCCATACCACTCCCTCCTTATCTTCGCGACATAAATAATAACAAAATGTAAATCAAATGATCATGACAAAGACAATGGAAGAGAAAGTAGCTTTAGTAACCGGTTCAGCGATGGGTATCGGACTCGCTTGCGCTGAAGCCTTCGCCAAGGCTGGATACATAACCGTATTGGCAGACATCCGTGAGCCGAGAGAACAGGTAGAGAAATTAGTAGCCGAGGGACATAAGGCCGTAGCGTATCGGTGCGACGTATCAAACACGCAAGCCGTAAAAGAGATGATCGACTGGATCGTAGCTACCTACGGAAGACTGGACGCGGCTCTTAACAACGCAGGCATACAAACACCGCAACGCCCAATGGCGGAAATCACCGACGATGAATTCGACCGTACCGTGGCTGTGGATTTGAAAGGTGTCTGGAACTGCATGCGTTATGAGATCCTGCAAATGCTGAAACAAGGCGGCGGCGCCATCGTCAACACCTCATCGCAAGGCGGAGTCACGGGATTTCCGGGGCAAGCGGCCTACATAGCCTGTAAGCATGCCGTTATCGGACTGACACGTACCGCCGCTATCGACTATGCGGCAAAGAACATCCGCATCAATGCCGTATGTCCGGGCGTTATCCGTACGCCGATGGCGGAAGACTTAATGCGGCGTGACCCTTCCTTGGAGAAGGAGCTGGTGCGCGACATTCCCGCAGGGCGGCTCGGTAAACCGGAAGAGATCGCCAACGCCGTACTTTGGCTATGCAGCCCGCAAGCGAGCTTCGTCGATGGCCACGCGCTATTGGTAGATGGAGCCTTCAGTATTCATTAAATCGCAAAACTACAGAGAGTCCAATACTGCAACGCCGTTGCAGTAACGAACCCACCTACCCCTCGGCAAGCCTCTGCCCTAGATGGAAATTCATAGATAAAGAACACCTACTATCAACGCTTTTTCGTACCTTCGCGTCTCAACCATTTATAGTATTAATTTATGTCACAATTATTTCCAACTAATCTGCCTTATAAAGTGGCAGATATGAGTTTGGCTGAATTCGGTCGCAAAGAGATCGAGATCGCCGAACACGAAATGCCGGGATTAATGGCGCTACGCCAGAAATACGCCGATCAGAAACCCTTGAAAGGCGCACGTATCACCGGCTCACTGCATATGACTATTCAGACGGCGGTGTTAATCGAAACATTAGTTGCGTTGGGAGCGGACGTTCGCTGGGCTAGCTGTAACATCTTCTCCACACAGGACCATGCGGCAGCTGCTATCGCGGCTGATGGCGTACCGGTATTCGCTTGGAAAGGCGAGACGCTGGAGGAGTATTGGTGGTGTACGGACATGGCGCTTCGTTTCCCGGAAGGTAAAGGCCCTCACATGATTGTTGACGATGGCGGAGACGCTTCCTTGCTGATTCACATGGGATATCGTGCAGAGAACGATGCGGAGACCATCAACCGCAAAGGCGGTAATCATGAGGAACAGGTAATTCTAGATACATTAAATCGTATCCTTCAAGAAGATAACAGCCGTTGGCACCGTACGGTAGCCGAGATGAAAGGTGTGTCGGAAGAGACGACCACCGGCGTTCACCGTCTGTATCAGATGATGGAGAAAGGTGAGTTGCTGGTTCCGGCTATCAATGTTAATGACTCCGTGACGAAATCCAAGTTCGATAACCTATACGGTTGCCGTGAGTCTTTGGCGGACGGCATCAAGCGGGCTACGGACGTTATGATCGCCGGCAAGGTGGTAGTCGTTGCCGGATATGGTGACGTAGGTAAAGGCTGCTCTCACTCCATGCGCTCTTACGGGGCCCGTGTACTCGTGACCGAGATCGATCCGATCTGCGCCCTGCAAGCCGCTATGGAAGGTTTCGAGGTTACGACCATGGAAGAGGCCGTGAAAGAGGGTAACATCTTCGTTACGACCACCGGAAACTGCGATATCATCACGATCGAGCATATGACACAGATGAAAGACCAATCGATCGTATGTAACATCGGTCACTTCGACAACGAGATACAGGTGGATAAGCTTGTCAACTATCCGAATATCAAGCACACGAATATCAAGCCTCAAGTGGACAAATATACGTTCCCGAACGGAAACTCCATCTTCTTATTGGCAGAGGGACGCTTGGTAAACTTAGGTTGCGCTACGGGACACCCGTCATTCGTAATGAGCAACTCATTTACGAACCAAGTTCTTGCCCAGATGGATTTATGGCAAATGGCCTATGAGGTAGGCGTATATCGTTTGCCGAAACGTTTGGATGAGGAAGTTGCCCGCCTACACTTGGAACGTATCGGCGTGAAATTATCTACATTATCACAAAAGCAAGCTGATTATATCGGCGTACCGGTAGAAGGACCGTACAAGGCTGATCATTACAGATACTAATTAATTGAAGATTGAAAGTTGAGAATTGATAATGAAGGGAGGGCAGCTCCTGTAGTTCTCGATTCTTAATTTTCAATTTTCAATTCTTAATTTTCAATTACCATGCGTTTCGCTATTCTCTCCCCTATTTATCCCTATCGTGGCGGTATCGCCCAATTCAGCGGGATGCTTTATACGGAATTAGTAAAGGAAGGTCATGAAGTAAAGGCTTTCAACTTCAAACGTCTTTATCCGGATATCTTATTTCCCGGCAAGACTCAATACGTAGAAGCGGGAGACCGTGCGATCGAAATCGAGAGCGTGCGAGTATTAGATAGCGTCAACCCGGTTAGTTATTTCAGTACCGTAAACGCCATTCGTTCCTATGCGCCGGACGTACTGATTATCTCTTACTGGATGTCCTTTTTCGTTCCCGGATACGCCCACGTAGCGAATCGGATGAAAAAGCATTGTAAGGTAATCACCCTTATCCACAATGCGATTCCCCATGAGCCGCGTTTCTTCGACAAGCCTTTAGCTTCGTTACTTTTCAAGCAATGCCATGGCTTTATCGTGATGAGCGATAACGTGCGGTATGATTTGCGGAAACTTTACCCGGGCGCTAAATATATCCAGAACCCACACCCGCTTTACAATCATTTCGGGAGTAAGATCAACAAGAACGAGGCGTGCCGGAAATTAGGAATCCATCCGTCCAAAAAGAATCTTCTATTCTTTGGACTGATACGGGATTATAAAGGATTAGATCTGCTGATAGAAGCGATGGGACAGCTTAACGAGGATTACCATCTCATTATAGCCGGCGAATGTTACGGTAGTTTCGAGAAGTATCAGGCTCTGATCGATGCATCTCCGGCAAAAGAACGTATATTCGTCCACTGTGAATATATCAGCGACGAGGAAATCCCCATTTATTTCTCAGCGGCGGATGCCTTGGTACTCCCCTATCGCTCCGCCACTCAAAGCGGTGTCGTATCCGTAGCCTACAATTACGATTTACCTATGTTAAGTACTCCCGTAGGCGATTTCAAGAACAGCATCGAAAAGCCGGGTACAGGCATCGTAGTGCCTGAGATATCCGCAACGGCCCTCGCCCAAGGTATCGAGGAACTTTTCACCCCCTCACAGCAAGCCACCATCCCTGCGAACATATCCAAAGAAAAAGCAGCCCTCTCGTGGGAAACCCTAACGAGAAAACTGCTCGATTTTATCAATAGCGGTTTCATCTAGTTGTAGATACGGGGCGTGCCCCGTATCTACAACCAACCGGAATTTATATCTCTTTTTGCTTTCTAGCTTTCCAAATCGAATATCCTACCGCACCAATCAATAACAACAGGATAATCAACGAACTAAAAGAAGTAATATAAGCCGCCGTAATATAACCTTGCGGTCTAAACTCAAATACGATCTGATGCTCTCCCGCAGGAACTAACATAGCCCTTAATATCCAATCCGCCCGGAAATGAGAAGCGGGCTTCCCATCAATCGTAGCCTCCCATCCCGGTTGATAATAGATCTCAGAGAATACCGCTAATTGCTCAGAATTCGTCTTCGTCGTATAAACTAACTTATTAGGGCGATAACTATCCAATGTTATCGTAGCGGTAGAGTCCAATTGAGGCGTGAAACCTTTCACCTCGTCAGCGAAACGTTTATCGACAACCGCCGTCGTTAACGGATTAATCGTATTCAACGCCGCTATTTCCGCATCCGCATTCTCCACGACCTCCACTTTATCCACAAACCAAGCGTTGCCGAAAGCAAACGGATTCCTCAAAGGCGGTTGCTCCGGATTATAGATAATATAACGTGTATTTAGCATATTCAAGGACGGGCAAGCAGCGAACGCCTCCATCAAATCCTCCGCGGTCTGCGCTTTCTGGAAAGCCCCGATAACCGAGTTAAGCTCTCCTTGCAGACGGTGGTCGATCAGTTCTTGGTACCGTCTCAGCTTCGCGGCGTAATAACCACCGACGGAATGGTGATAGTACGAGGTCGTTGTCTCCAAGAAAGGATTATTCAAATTCAAGACACGATAAGAAAGGTCCTTATCCTTCATGATTTCTTGATCGGCTACCGTCTCTTTATATACCTCTGTAGGTTTCTGGCGGATAAAGTTACTATCGTTCAAATACCGTTTATCCACCGTCCATAAGTCAACCAACATCAAGACCGCAACACCGATCCCTACGAATGTCGCCACCTTTTTCCGATCTTTCGAGGTATAGAACCAGAACAACAAAGCCGCCCCTAATAAGATAAAGACCAAAGAGCGCAACGCATCCGCCGAAGCCAAGGAAGCACGATCCATTAACAAGGCGTTGTAATACCAATCCGGCAACTGATATTGAGCGTCGAAAGAAGAACGGAAATCCAACAGCATACTCGGCATCAACCAAAGGATTAAAGAAAGCCCCCCCGTGATAGCCAAAGCAGCGATCAATCCTCTCTTCAACAAGGCATCGCTCACGGTCTCGGATAACACCTCTTTCAATCCCCATATAGCGATAATAGGAAATACCATACCCGGAATAACCAATGCCATCTCTACGGTACGGAACTTATTATACATCGGCAAGTAATGGAACATAAAGTCATTGAAGTTATCAAAATTACGTCCCAATGCCAGCAATATCAAAAAGACAGAACCTCCGAATAACCACCATTTCATCGGATTCCGGATCACGAACATTCCCAGAACAAACAAGAAGCAGACCAATGCCCCGAAATAAACCGGCCCGGAAGTAAATGTCTTCTCTCCCCAATAGGTAGGAGCCTGTACCTCTTTTCCGACTTGAGCGCCTTTCGCCCTTAATTCCTTATATAACTCAGAATCCGGGCCTAGCATTCCACCCGAACTTCCACCATAGGCATTCGGAACCAACAAGGTCAACAACTCCCCTTTTCCATAGCTCCAAGCGAACGCATAATCCTTGTCCAAGCCGGAAGAGATCTTCTCGCCCGAAGGGGTCGTTGTCGTTAATTCCGTAGCCCCACGGATAGAGTTCTGTCCCAAATCCCATTGAGCATACATATTCTGGGCATTCGGCAACACCGCCAATATCACGCATCCAGCCATAATAGCGGTTACCGTACCCAGTTCTTTATAAGCTTTTTCCTTCAGTTTATTGAACAAATATCCCAAATAAACGAAGAAGCAAAGTAATAATAAATAATAAGTGATTTGCAGGTGCGTATTCGCGATAGAGAAAGCGACACCCAACAAGAACACGACCGCCCCCCATAAATACTTACGCTTGAACAACAGGGCCATACCCGCCAACGTTAATGGCATATAAGCGATTACATACGCTTTCGTGACATGGCCGGCCTCTATAATGATCAGATTATAAGACGCTAAAGCGAAAGCGATAGCACCAGCGATCGCCAACCACCAATTTACGCCCATGACACACATCAAGATATAGAAACAAACGAATCCGGTAAACACCATCCCCGCATCCATATACCCCAGCGCTTTTAAAGGCTTCTCCACTAAAAGATATCCGGGAAATCGTGGAGCCGGATTGCCATATCCCGACACATAAGGCATTCCGCCAAACATAGCATCAGACCATGCGCTGAATTCTCCCGGTTGGGCCGTCTTCTCATATTCATCCATCTGGCTATTCCCCATACCGATAGCCTTTTCCGTATCCCCTTGCCGGACGACCTTACCCTCAAATACGGCCGGAGAAAAATAAATCACCGTCAATACCAAGAATACGGCTATCGCTGCGATATGTTTTCCCCATTTACTCATTATACTCCGCATAAAACTTATCTATAATTTATTGTTTATACTCTACCTTTAAACCATTTGGCAAAATAGAATCTCACGGCGAACCAACCATGCAACAGAATCGTCGACACCTTGCCATAATACTTACACATGACCTCATATCGCTCCTTTAAGGAAGCTTTCCGGTTCACACTACTTAACCCTTCCTCCAAAAAATTAGACAGGATCAAACGTGTATTATGTATTCTTTTCGATCGTCTCAGACATTGGATACACCAATCATAATCCGCCGTCAAACGGTATTCCGTATTATATAACGGAGCGATCTCCCGTTTTGATATAAACGACTGGTGACAAACCAACATTCCCATCCGAAAACTTTTCCAAGTCAGTTTCTCCGGTGCTTTCAATCTGCGCATCCCTAATGATCTACCCTCCGCATCAACGATCCGGGTTTCTCCGTAAATCACGTCTGGCAAAGATACTTTCTTTTTCAAAGACGCCACAATTCTTTGCACGGTATCTGCGGTATAAAGTGTATCCCCCGCATTCAGGAACCACACATAATCCCCTGTAGCCCGCTTCAATCCCTTATTCATAGCATCATACAAGCCTTTATCAGGCTCGCTTATCCAAGAAGCGATACCGGACTCATATTGCTTGATGATCTCTACGGTCTTATCCTTCGACGCTCCGTCAATCAATATATACTCGATATTCGGATACGACTGGCTAAGTACGCTCAATATCGTACGCTCCAACCATCGCTCCGCATTATAGGTGATCGTTATGATCGAAAATGTAGGTTGCTGATTCATTTCCATTATCTCTTATAAATTTCCGACTTGTCTCACACGATATTTTTGTAAAGGATGCTTAGGAGAAGACGGATATAATCTCTCTAGTAGCCCATCCTCTAACATTCTTGGTATAACCCGATTAATTAAATAAGAAGCCTCTCTATGAACAGCTTCCGCTATTATTTCCAGAGCTACATAATCCTCACAAACAGATAGTATTAACCTCGACAAATCCTCATAACGCATATATTTCTTACTTTCATCCTTCTCCAGTTTGCTTTCATCTTTTTGAGGCTTGCTTTCATCCTTCTTCAGTTTGCTTTCATCCTTTTGAGGCTTGCTTTCATCCTTCTCCAAAAACAGCAAACGGTACCTAGTTCCCCGGCCATTTCCTATAGACTCCAAAAAACCAGCATTGCACATACTTTTTAGTAGCTTTGTAATATTTGAGCTATGTTGGTTCAAAATATATTGAAGTCTTTCATTAGATACTTGTTTTTCAGAGTAACAAAGAGCCAAAACCGTGAATTGATCATATGGAATTCTTTCAATTTCCCGTCCAAACAGACGCTTAAGTTCTTCTAAGACTTCCTCTGGATACAAACTTTCCATCGGTAAATTCAACACCACCCGATCCGGGTGACTTTGCTCCTCCACAAATGGAGGTCTCCAATTCGCATTTTTCCAACCCATAAAAATCTTATTCACCCCACTTCCTGCTTTCTCAGAGAAGCCAATCAGCATAAACATCTTTTGCAAGCTCTTATTACGGCATATACTTTCACCTCCGGCATAATACTGGGCCTTACTCACTAGCAGTGTTCCGGGATTTTTAAATACATAACGATCTTTCCATTGTTCTATCGTTATATTTCCTTCCTCCATATAATCACAATGCACCAATGTATTTACAAATGCCTCACGTAAAGCGACATGTGTGGTAGTATCTTCCAATCTCACACCATTCTCCAAACGGAATGGCTTAGGCAGTACAGATGATAATTTAGGATACACACGCCGATAAAATTGAAAAAGATTCGCTTCCCAAGTTCCATCCATACAAATGCGATCTGTCCATCTAACATTCTCATCTACCGACATTTTTTCCTGATAATCCGGAAAATAAGATGGAGCACATTCATTATCCGTTATACTTTCTGTCCTTCCAAACATTAATATACCCGCTAAAGTAAACCCTTCTTGACCTGTTTGCCTATCTTGTCGATATCCTCCCAATTTTCTCAAAAAAGCCATATCATCAAGTGTCAACCAAGGGTGATCTGGCTGACGACTAGAAAGTAGCAGTCGATATTGTTTAAGTGAGTCCAAATCAATATCTTCCATTGAATAATTACATAAAATACGAGAATCTCTCGGATGTTCCTCATCCGCATCGGCAATCATTCTGCGAACTTCCGTATCCGTACATTTATAATCTCCCTCATTATTTCGTTTATAAGTATGTCCATTCAAGGGATTTCTTGTTAAATATACAGGACGTTGTGAACGAGATGCTCTCGGAACATAAATCAGCAAAAGAGATTTTCCTCTATAGTCTACCACTTGAATATTCTTGTCAGTAAGTAAATTAACATTAACGCAATCCGGATTATTCAATTGGTTACAAATGATTTGCCGATAAGACACAATTTGCTCTGGAAGAAGTCCCTCCACAAATAGTGCCCCATTTTTCTCCTTTATTCCCAGAACGATAGTTCCTCCATCTGTATTCGCAAATGAAGAATACGTTTCCCACACACTATTTGGGAATCCGGCACGAGCGGTCTTAAACTCTAAATCGACAGCCTCTTGACTACGTAACAAGCTATCCACATATTCTACAAAATCCCACTCGTCCACCTTAATCCATTCAGGCTTATGCTGATCGTCCATTTATTCCATTTTTCCACAAATGTAGCAATTTTCATTTGCTTTCAATCACTTACCAACAAGCATTCATTCTTACTTCGATATGCTGATCTTCTTTCACGCTATTTTCTCTTATTACACAGGCTCTGATACAAAGCTATATATTTTTCGGCAATAACCGATTCCCTATAACAATCATGCACCTTGCGGACGCAAGCCTCACTAAATCGGAAAGTCTCTTGGTTGTCAATTATCCACTTAATCCCTACAGCCAAATCATTTGTATCCTTATATTTAGCTACATACCCATTCTTCAAATGATCTATCATCTCCGGAATCCCTCCTGTCTCAAATCCCACACAAGGCGTACCGCATGCCATCGACTCCATAATCGTATTGGGTAAGTTATCCTCCAACGAAGGAATAACGAACATATCGGCACAGGCATAAGCGGAAATCATAGAGTCTTGATCCGATATATATCCCAGCGTATTTACCTTAAAAGGAAACTGGCTAATCAATTCTTCCGAGCTATTTCCCATCAACACGATTTCTATGCGATCTTGGTATTTCTCTTTTAGTTTTTCGCAAGCCTCGATCAAAAAAATCGCTCCCTTCCGGGTATCTGAAAGCTTAGCGGCGGCAAAAAGAAGAAGGAACTTATCTTCCGGCAGGCCGAATCGTTTACGGGCCACCCGCTTTTCCATACGCTTAAAGGCTGTCACGTCAATCGGGTTAGGAATCGAGGTAAAACAGGCAGTTCTCAACCAATTGCATTTTTTGGCCTCTTCCATTATCCATCGGCTACAACCGACAAATGTAATCTTAGATAACCCAATTTTCCCTTTCTCCTTAAAAACAGAAGCCGCTAAATCAAAAAACGGATTTCGTTTCAGCATCGGGCACTGATAACAATTCGATATATACTTCTCACATCCTCCCGGATAATGACAAATAGCCGTAGCAGGCCACAAATCATGCATAGTCCACACAATGGGTTTTCCGGTATTTACTAATTTCTTGATATCAGAAAGAGACAAAAATCCTTGATTCACCCAATGCAGATGAATCACATCCGCCTGTTGCACTAATAGGTGCTTCGATAAATCCGTGCCTGTATTGGCTATGGAAACTTGAAAAAGGTTCTTCTTGCTAAAGAAGTTACAGATAAAAACTATCAATCGTTCCCATATAAAACGAAAGAAGTTAAGCTTATATGAAATCCATGAATTATTTACCGAGAAAACTTTTACATGGTCTGTTTTCCGATCCCGTACTAACATAGAAACCTCTACACCAGATTTACCCAATGCTTTCGCTAGTCGGTTCGCAGCGACTGCCGCTCCACCGGTTAATTCAGAGGTATTTAATATCAATATCTTCATGACTTCTCTATTATTTTCCAATAACCATTTTTCCTAGCTCCAATGCGTTCAATCCAACCATGCTCTTTCAACTTTTTTATAAGCTTCCGGATATACTGCTCTGTCAAATCCAAACGATTTGCTAAATCTATTTGACGGATAGTAGGCTCCTCTCGCAAGATCTGATATACCTCCCGTTCCATATCCGACAATTCATTTATCCGCTCATTTATCCGCTCATTTATCCGCTCATTTATCCGCTCATTTATCCGCTCATGAGAAAAAGTCAAGTATAAAAAACCCATCTTATGCTCATATACAGGAGCGGATAATCCTTCTGCCAAGCAGTTGTCAATAATACGTTGTGTTCCCCGTCCCCAACTCTCAATAAAGCCAGCTTTGTAAAAAACATCCGCTATCAACTTATTATGAGGTCTAGAGGGGTGAGGACGAGACAAGTCCTCAACCGTAATATCGTGCAAACGAGCTTCATTCCCTATCACCAGCTTGTCCTCGTAAACACGTACCTGAATTTCGGAAGAAACAAAATATTCTCGATGGATAATCGAATTCAATAAGGCTTCCCGCAGAGCCTCGTAGGGATAAACCAGTTTCTCACGCCTATGAATCCCCTCATACGATATATAACTTAATAAATATTTCGTTCGCAATATATCCAAAGCCCGATCCACCTGCTGAATCAGATTCCCCTCGATAATATCGGTTGTCAGTACCTCCGTATCGGTAAGGAACTTTCCTATTTTAATACGAGCTTGTAACACATATCTCTGCACATTCTTTCCAAACAAGACTACAGCGGCTCTCTTGAAACGGCCTCCTACAACCAAATTCAACCGCTCCATCAAAGCCAGCAGATCCGTTTCCTGCTCGATGGAAGGAACCCGGTCTTTAGCCAATAGCTTAAAACGTTCTACCGTATCGGCATCTATGTCCTCCAATGAAAAATCCTCCTCGATCACACTTTCCCATGTCAAACCCATTTTCGCAGCCAAAAACATATTTAGCTGATTCCCTTGTAGCTCGGAAGTAACGCTTCCACTCCGGGTATAATACCGTCCATGCACGGAAATCGGCATGGCAGAAGGTTGGACTTCTATTTCCAAATATTCTTTACCGGCCTTCTCCCTCAAATGGATAAGAGGCATAATACCCGTTTTCTGAGCGATAAAGTTCGGCAGTTTCTCAATCAACTTCTTTGGCTGCTCTATCCCTACAACTTCTCCTTTATCATCGATACCGATATATAATACACCACCCTCCGTATTACAGAAAGCTGATATATAACGGGTATATTCGTCATGCCATGACTCCTTAAATTCGGTATGTTGGTTTTCTTTCATTCTATCTCCCAATGTTCTAATTTACGCCCACCGATCCATTTTAAGATTTCCAGTTCTTGCAAGCGAGCTAGATTATGCCTTATTCCACCTAACGCAGCGTTTGGCTGGTTTTCATAAAGCTCTTTTTAGTCGCATAAGAATACTCGTCACTCCAACTCTCCCCAAGCTCTATGTTTTGAGACTCGGTATTCATATGATTTTTAGGCAAAGTTAATATTTATATCCAGAGAATCAAGTTCTTTACATATTACCATTCACATAAAAAAGCAGAAGCCGTTCTATCAAGGAACTAGATTCGTCTTTCTCGCCTCAAGTAACAACTGATCCAATAACTCCTTCTTATCTTTATACATAAGGTATAGTTTAGCTGCGTTTCTTCGGCATTGCTCTCCTGTAAAAGAACTATTCCATATACGCATTCCTCCTGCGGATAATGATTTAAAACGAGCATCATACCATCCAACTTGAAGGCCTTTCAACCAAGCCCTCAAACAAAGTTCGCAATCATCAAATTGGAATGGAGCAAACGAAAAGTCAATGTGCATCAATTTTTCCATGAACAAGTTCTTATCCAACCACATCGGCGCCCTGTCCACATGAGAAACAAATAAAAAAGATTCTTTATCCTTTCGCTCCACAACAGCACCTAAACCGAATTTATTCTCCTCATCTATCACAAAATCAGAACCATTATTCCCTCCCAAAATAGCAAGTCGTGGATATTTCGAGAAATAGGATAACGCTTCTTCTACCCAATGAAGATCGTCAAAGTCATCATCATCTTGCAAAAGCGCAATATATTTCCCATTTGCGAAACGAATGGCTTTATCATACATAACATTTTCGTACAAATCATTTGCTCTGATCACAAATTCATTAGCCCGCTGCATAAACAAAGATAAAGCGTTCATATGTTTAAAGTCGGAACCGTCGTCTATAACAATGATCTCAGAGGAGGGCCACTCTCTCAGCTTCTTCACAATATGTATTACTTGGCGACTTTTATTATGAGACTGTATGATAAAAGTCACATTTGGAGTATTATTATAACCCTTACTCAGCCAACCATCATATGTTTTTTTATTGTTTTTAATATTCGTTTTCTTCACCAACGACCAATAAACTCTATCGATAAATAAACCTAATTCCATACATCAATCATTATTTAACATATAACGAAAATACTCACTACAAGAGACCGGAAAGTAAAGAGCACGCAAGAATGAGAACACCATGTTATGTTCTTTGGAATAAACAATTTTATTTCTCAACCTCACACAAATACATTCTAATCTCAAAAATGACATAAAAGACCGGCCAGACTGATATAAAGCCATCAAGCAGGCATCATCTTTCGCTATCGCTTCTTTAGGAAGAGACGATAATAATTCATAAACTTGAGAAAAATAAGACCGAATGAAGGGGCGTAGACTACGATATTGAAAATATGTTTGCTTGACCATCCTTAATATATTCAGTAATGTCTTACTATAATTGGAAGGCTCTCCATAAGTGGCCGCCGAGATATGCCGTCGCTGATGAACTAAAACACAATCACAGAACGATATGCTATCATAAGCAGCCGCTATGATCTGAAAAAGATGGTCATACATAAAATGAGGAGACCAGATATTTATATCCGGTATCATCGCTATAAATTCTTTCTTAAATAGCATCGTATGTCCAGCTAAAGAACTCACATAAACAACCCTTTCCAAATTAAAGTTAGGGATACGTTGGTCAAAATGAATTTTGATTCCTTCACCATTAGCAAAGGGTTTGGAGAAACCCGAGGATAACATCTTATTTCCAATCATTCCGATTTGCCGTTCAATCTTATATGGCTCCCAAATATCATCTTGATCGGATAACGCTATATAATCTCCTGTCGCACGTTTTATCGCCGAGAAAAAATTCTCATTCACGCCAATAGATCGCTTATTCTGGAATATTTTCACAAAATGATACCGTTGCTGATAACTTTTCAAGATGTCCCATGTGTTGTCAATAGAATGATCATCCTGTATAATAAGTTCATATATAGGATATGTTTGATTTATAATGGAATCTATTTGCTCAATCAAGAACTTCTCTCCATTATAAGTACACATCACGATAGATACTGCTTCACACTCTTGCATACATTACACCACGTCTAAAATCATACTTTTGTTTAGGGTTTTCTTTTAGCCAATCCCAATACATAGTCATATATCCACATGAATAAGATATAGTATAGGCATATCCTTTCATTCTGTCACTCAACTCTTTTTGATCATCTTTATTATGATACGTACAAATTAACAATTCAAGAATAGACTTTTGCTGAAGCAATTGTCGCGCACCATTTAGCACATCCATTTCCATACCCTCAACATCCATCTTTACCAAGGAAGGTTTCACTCGATCGTGAAAAAAGACATCAAGAGATATATTTTTAGCGTCATTTATACTAGACACATATTTATTGATGATATGTACTTTATTTCTCCATGGATAAAAAGTGGCCTCTAATGCCTCTCGCCAATCAGCATCACACTCAAACAGATAGACCTCATGCACAAGATCAATTATCTTCAACGAAAAAATACCTTCTGCCGCCCCTATATCCACGACAACAGATGATTCGTTAAGATCTAATTCTGAAAAGCTATAATTATGCGGTGAGCCATCGGCCTGCTCCATACAAAGGAAATTATAGACTTTAGTAATTTCTTTATCGCTCATGCCCCTTTTAAAATATAGACGACGCCTCTCAAGAGTATATACATAGCTAAGCCCATTTTCTCTATCCCTCAGCACTCTTACATATCTAAGACTATATTTTGGCACAAAGTCATAATTGAAAATATCTATCAAATGAGATTTTAGATAAGAGCTTATTCCTTGTTGTTCACTTTTTTCCATAATATTCTCATTCTCCAAAAGGAACTCCCGAACTTTCTTTGTCAAAGTATATCTTGGAGACCTCATCAAGGCATGTTTTAGATACTTAAATCGATTTAACATAACCGAAACATATTCTGCTAACATATTATTTATCTTCTAAAAATTCATATACAAATCGACTATATTGCTCCTCATAACTTAATGCCATTCTATTCTCTTTTAACGTCAGTTCTTCAGTCAACGGTTCTACTATAGAAAGAGCATACTGTAACCTTGTAATCAAATCCTCAGGATTGTTAACACTAAAACAATTTCCATTTTCATCTTCTTGTATGAGACAAGATGCTCCGGCACATGAAGAACATAACGTATAACATCCCGCAAGCAAAGCCTCGTTCACAACTGCGCCAAATGGCTCATAGGTACTTGGTAACACAAAGATAGCTCCTAAATTATAAAAAGCCATTAATTCTTCTCCTTCTTTTTTCCCAACAAAAAAAACAGAGTCGCTAATATGTAGCTCATCAGCTTGCCTCCTTAATTCATCTTCTAAGTCCCCCTCCCCTACAACTATTAGGACCACATTCTTCATTTTTAAGCAGATTTGCGCATAGCAGTCTAACAATAAAGAAATATTTTTCACCTTAACTAAACGACCTACAAATAGAATTGCTTTTTTATCTTGCAGAAAACTTTCTTTTAAAATCTGGCGAGAACGAGGCAAAGCCCTCTCTAAGTTCTTTCTGAAATTTTCTTCCGACTGGATAATAGGGAAATAAAAATATCTAGCCTTATAAAATAAATGCTCCCGATACCAATCAAAGGCTTTTTTGTCTGCCAAAATAGTCCCATCAATAAAATTGAGCAGTATAAATCTAGTAAATTTCTTAATTATCCCAACCGACTTTGCCATATCTACATTATCATCACAAATTGTATAGATCTTCACCCGTTTTCGAAACAGCCATTTATGCAACAGCACCAATAATCCTAATAGATTATATTCCGAAATCAATACAACATCAAAGCTACTAATACTCAGCACTTTCCACACATCCAATCTTAAGTTTTTCACACCACAAAAACCAGGTCGCAAAAACATCGGCATAAAAGCCAAGCGCCGCCTCATCTTCTCCTTATCAAAAGACTGCTCCAACGGATCCTCAAATTCAAAATAAAAACTAGCATCAAAAGTCTCACTCAAAGAGTTAAAAAAATCGATCCGATATGGCGCAATAGCCGGATGAAATATTACAGCTCGCTTCTTCATTATAATAAGATTTAAACAATAATACTTTACGCTTCAATCGACAAAATCTCAAGATCTCTCATCAATAACTCCGATGCCAAAGAAGAATAAGAACTTGCTAAAGAACCATAGATCTTTGAGGTATGAGCCAGAGTGTACAATTCAACTAAAGCGTCGACAATACCACTTTCGTTATCTCGCCTAACTTCATCAAATCTAGTAATAATCCTTTCGCCAAACAGATCTTTTAGTTTTTTCTTTTCCGAGAACGAGTCTGAAGCTACATAAAAATAAGTATTCGGATCAAGAGTAACCTCCTCCTCAATTTTTGAAATAAATAAAGACAAAGGACTTCCTAATGTAGGAGTCGTATGATCTCCTCTCCTAATATGCATACCTATCACATGTTTGTCCTCAAAAAACTTCGTTCGTTCATCTATCTGCTGTTGAATAGGTTTTATCGGAGATAAGCATTTAAACGTTATTTCATTTTTATAGAAAGAACGAAATTGGACCAAATAAACAGAATCATGCTTTTGAAACGAATTTAACAAGCTCTCCACCGAAAACCGGTTATAAATATCTTTTTCATAAAATCTTTCCGGGAAAGCAACTTTTTGATATAAATAAGGGAGCCAAAAATTTCTCTTCCTAGGCCGATCATAAATATAATCTTGCCAATGCGCATCCACAACTTTTATATTTGATAAAATCGGAGCTAAGTCTAATAAAGAATGAAAGTCAGCCCCCATCCCCCAATCTTTAAACCAAATGACATGAAGCCGGATCCCATACATTTGACAAAATGATATAGCTGATGATATTGCATAAAATCGATTCGCCAACCCCCCGATCGGAACTAAGACTAAAACTTTCATCTTACTCATACTATTCATAAACTCTTATTATAAACGTTCCACTCTATTTCGAACAAAAAAAAGAAAATCCTTCCAATATTGTTTCAATGGATAATATTTTCTCAAAGTTTCCCCTCGATCTCTTTTAGCCCAAATCGGATAATATCCCATAAAGAACCAAGTGTATGACCATATATGAGTTATTGGATATATCTGTGCCTTATTCAATTTCATCAAAATTGAAAAAACACTTTGATCATGCCTATTCTCCTTAAAATCCAAAGCATTAGGAGTGGATGAAGGGGAGTCATCTATCAAATTTCTATTTTCCATCATCACTTTTTTCCAACATTCTACAACCTTTTGAGTATGATCATCTTTTCTTAGAAAAAAAGTGGTAGCATGTATTTGTCCGCTATTATAAATATCATCATCTTCTTGTATACCAAAGTATGAGAAAATATCACCTTTTGTATATTGTCTCTCTAATGAACCTTTGCGAGCGCCAAATACCAAAAATCCCGAAGGATGTTTTTTTACCTCTTTTATATATGCTAGAAACATATTCTTCCCCACCTCATTTATATGACAACCAGCATCTGTGTAAAGCAAAATATCACCATATTCCATTTGTTGTAAGCATTGAAGTAAAATCTGGGGTTTCCAAATCCAATATCCAAACCCTCGCACTTCCTGTTTTAATAGATCCGCAGCCTCTTGCCGGAAAAAGGCAGATAGATTTTTTTCCGTATTACATTCGACACGATAAAACCAACCAGTCTCCTCAGCCTGAGCTCTCAAACGAGATAAAGAAGACAAATAACTGGAATTACCAAATGAGCATAAAAATATCCGATCCATACTAATCTTACTTATCTAATATAGTTTTTTCACCCCACAAGCTCCTGATATATTTCCATTTGCCATACAAAAATAATGGAAGAAAATAAGCTCGCACTTTATTCATAATACTTTTTGTATTCCCTCTTAACTCAGACCGGCAGACATAAGTGATCCACCCCGCTCTAAAAATGCCTAGAATCCTACCCGACGAAAGATACAACGCATATTGATAAACTAAAGGCTCCTCCATACTTAAATAAGGAAGCATTAGCCGGTATCGATCAGATATCTCCAAACGGTTTCTTTTACCCAACGATAAAAACCCATCCAGATAGCCTCTAAACCCTCCTTTCACATTTTGCAACAAATTAGAGCTAGCATGAGGATGGCGTCTAAAATATGTTAAATTCTCGACCTTATGTAAAAGACTGCGTTTAGATCTCGCTACTAAAGCCAACGCAAAATCATATACAAATTTCTCCCGCACCTCTTTAGGTGTTATTTGGATCAGCTCTTTCCGCATGAGGCAATCATGCCCCAATACACCATACTGCAAAGAAATGAATCGTAATCCCGTAAGAACAAACTCTTCTTTCCTCGCCGCAACATAAGAGGGAATCTTATCGAAGAAACTCACAGAATCCGCATAAACCATCAGATAATTTCCTATACAACCAACCAAGACCTCTATCTTGGTATCTACCCAAATATCATCTTGATCCGAAATCGCAATATAATCACCTGTTACTTTTTCGAAAGCCTTCCAAAAATTTCGATTGAAGCCCAGATTATTCTTGTTTCGATAAAATCTAATAAAAGGATATTTTTCCTTATATTCCTCGATTATTAAAGGTGTCGCATCTGTGCTACAATCATCCTGTATCAATAATTCATGGATAGGATAAGTCTGAGATACGATAGATTCCAGCTGTTCACGGATATATTTCTCACCATTATAGGTACATAATACGACAGAAACTCGTTTCAAACTCATCTTTTCCATAAGAACCCTATGCATTCTTTAAAAATTACAGACTTCACACCCCACATAATTCCAATGTATAAAATCGCAGACACAATAATCTTCAAAGCAAACCGTATATAAATATTCCCCGAGAAGAAAGAGACCCACCAAGCGCAGCTCAAAACTGAGAGAGTGATAAGAAAATAAGGCAATATGTCTCTTATTACATGATATAATCTAACACCTATCAAATGGCTCGCAAAACAATGCCACACAAGCAGCCAGCAAAGGTAAGCGAGCACATAAGCCGCAACCATCCATAAAATTCCATAAGGCAACATCATTATCAGCAACAATATCTGGAGTACGCCAAATATTACGTTAGCATACAAATAAATATTAGATTTCCCATGACTGATCACGATATTTTTATAAAGCTCGCATATCGGGGAAAAAGCTCCCCAAACGCACAGTAATTGCAAAATAGGAACACAAGGCGCCCACTTTTCCGTAACCGTGATCAGGATCAATTCATTTGCGACCAACGCCATGCCAAACATCAATGGAAAAGATATAAAAGCCGTAAAACGGATCATCTTTCTTAAAACCTGTACTTGCCTCTCCTTCTCGTAAGAGACTTGAGCAAATACCGGCTGGGCTACTCCTGATATCATTCCCGTGATAAAACTCCCCCCCATATTCATCCATTTATAGCCTTGGGAATAATAACCGACTTGCTGAACCGTATAGAACTTACCCAATAGAATAGAGAATATATTCGTAGACATCTGGCTAAACAGATTTGTCAATAACAACCTTGCACTAAACGGGAACATCTCCCTCAAAGGCTGAAGGTTAAAAGAGAAAGTTGGCCTCCAAGGTGAATAATACCACCTAAGAAAAGTGCCTAAACCGATATAAAGTACTCCTTGAATAGCAATCCCCCAATAAGCCATACCATTCAACGCCATGATCAGTGCAGCCGTGTTGGATAATAACAACGCATAGATATCAATCTTTGCCCTTTCCTTGACCATCAAGTTTTTAAACAAATAAGCGGCTTGAGCTGTTCCAAAACAACCAAACAAAAAACTTAAAAATACGATACGGGATACCCACAACAAATCCGGCTGGTCAAAAAAAACGGCAATCAAAGGCGCCGAGAAAAACAAAATCACATAAAGGCCAATCCCTACTACTATATTAAACCAAAATACCGAGTTATAATCCTCATGCTTAATATCCAACTTATTTGTCAAGGCCGCCGAGAAGCCGCTTTCTTGAAGAGCATTCGCAAAACCCGTAAAAATAGTTAGCATCCCGACCATCCCATAATCTCCCGGCGATAATATGCGAGACAAAAAGATACCAAACAGCAATGCGAGTATCTGCTGCACCCCATTGCTCACCCCTCCCCAGAAGAGCCCTTTCGCTGTCTTATCTTTTAGTGATTGTTCTGCCATTTGATATTTACGGTAAAAGTGCCACAAAGATAAACATTTACTCTTGGGTAACGGGCAAAACCCGGAAGCTTTTCATACTTTATGTATAAAATAACAAATAGTACGTATGGAAATATGAATTAGTATCAATAGAAAACACCAATTAGTATCAATAGAAATCCGGATTTCTATTGATACTAATTAAAAAGTCTCGCACCTACTAGATATAATAAACTAATAATCAGAAATATACAAAACAGACCCATTCTAATATAGCTTATTGTACATTTTTACATTTTACTAGTCTTGCGAACTAAAGGAAGCGAAACAGGTACTCGTAGACTAATAGGCACATACACGGACATTGACAGACATAAACCGACACAGACCGATTTGCCTCATACGGCTTGCGATACCTTTGTCATGTTTTCGAAAACAAGGTAATTCATTTAATCATCTTTTAAAATTTAGAAATTATGGCAGTAAAGTACAGATTGATCGAGAGAAAGAACTTGGGTAACGACAAGACAGAAACACCCAAGAAACAGTATGCGCAAGTGATCTATGGATATCTTGTAGAGTTCGAGACTTTCCTCGAGGAAGTGGCAGATGGAAGTGGAGTAGGTTCCGCACAAGTCAAGGCGGTACTCGACCGTATCAATATCGTGTTGAAACGAAATCTCGCGCAAGGGCGCAGGGTGAATGTAGGCGAATTGGGCAATTTCCGTTTTGGGGTAGGCTCTACGGGAACCCCTACCACCGAGGAATTTACCACCAGCTTGATCAAAGAACCTAAAGTTGTCTTTAGTCCCGGAAAGGCCTTGAGAATAGCTAAGAAACTCACTAATTTCGAGAAAAAGGAACTCTCCGAACCGCAAAGCGGGGGTAGCCAAGACAGCGAAAGCCCTGACGAGATCTAAAATCTCAATCTCTATTCGCGGTGGATTTATGCTTTCAATACGTAAATCCACCGTATTGTTTCCAATATAAAACAAAAGCAAGCGGATGCGTTTCTACATCTTAAACGTATGATGATTATCACCCGAGATGAGAAACGAACCATCCAAGTCCAAGAGAGAACGATCGAGGTAGTCCCTATCTGGGAATGGATTCTCACGCCTTCCCCGCATAAATCCTCCGTATAATATCCACCACCTTCATACCTTCCAAGACGTTGGTCGTTATGATCTCGCCGGGGGCGCCGGAAAGGACATTGACCACGTTACGGATCACGAAGTTGTGGTTTTGGGCGGAGCCTTTGTAAGGGCCATAATCATTGCCGGGGTTGGTAGGGGCCAATTCCGGCATTTCATACCCCTTGATATGGCAATATTCTACCTCATTCATATATTGACCGCCGATTTTCACGCTGCCATTCTCAGCCACGATCAGCATGCTGCTTTCCAGATTCTTGTCCCATACCGCCGTAGAGTAGCTCAAACTACCCATTCCACCGTTCACGAAATTAAAATTCACGAAACCGGAATCCTCAAAGGCGGTCAGTTTCTCGTGGTTGAAGTCGGCGAAACGGGTCTGGATATTACAGACATCCCCGAATAACCAGTACATAATGTCGATGAAATGGGAGAATTGGGTGAATAAGGTACCACCATCCAAGGCAGCGTCGCCATGCCATCCTCCGGGTTTATAGTAGCGTTCGTCACGGTTCCAGTAGCAATTCAGCTGCACCATATAAATCTGGCCTAATTTTCCGGACTCAACCATCTCCTTGATCCAGACCGAAGGCGGGGAATATCGGTTTTGCATCACGCAAAATACCTGCTTACGGAACCTCAGCGAGGTATAAACCACTTTCTCGGCATCCGCCAAGGTCAAGGCCATAGGCTTTTCTATGACCACATGATGTCCGCTTTCTATCGCTTGGATCGCCATCTCGGCATGTAAACCGTTGGGTGTACAAATATTCACCACATCTATATCCAATCCCAAACGGAATAGTTCATCTATATTCCGGGCGAAAGGGACCGCATAAGCCTCGATCCCCAGCTCCTCTTTCGGACGGATATCACACAAAGCGACCAACTCCGCCCCTTCATCCCGGGTAATCATCTCGGCATGACGCTTACCTATATGACCACAGCCGATCACGGCGAAACGTATCTTCTTATTCATAAAACACTCTTTATAGATTCTATAATATAGGCCTGCTCCTCTTCTGTCATCTCCGTATGAATCGGCAAGGATAATACGGATCGGCTCAAGCGAGAAGCGACATTCAAATCCCCGGAAATCCGGCATCGACCCCTCATCACCTCTTGCTCCTGCAAAGGCAATGGATAATAAATCATAGAAGGAATGCCTCGTTCTTTTAACGCAGCTTGTACTTGATCCCTCTTTTCTACAGCTAGCTGTACCGTATATTGATGATAAACATGCGATGAAAAGGCTGATTTTAGTGGTTTGCGTACAGCATCCAATCCGGAAAAGGCAGCATCGTATCTAGCAGCCACTTTACAACGAGCGGCGGCAAATTCATCCAAATACCGAAGCTTAACATCTAAGACAGCGGCCTGCAAGGTATCCAAACGGGAGTTGCAGCCCACCAAAGCATGATGATATTTTACCTTTTGCCCATGATTGGCGATCATTCGCAGTCGTTCGGCCAATCGTGCGTCGGAAGTAAACATCGCCCCACCATCACCATAACAAGCCAACGGTTTCGAAGGGAAGAAGGAGGTCGTTCCTATAGAGGCGATCGTACCGGCTTTCTTCACCGTTCCATTCGAGAAGGTATAATTAGCACCGATGGATTGGGCATTATCCTCGATCACATATAAATTATGGCGGCCAGCGATACTCAAGATCGATTCCATATCACAACACTGGCCAAAAAGATGAACCGCAATAATAGCTCTCGTCTTTTCAGACAAGGCATCTTCTATCTTTTCCGGGTCTATATTGAATGTACCGGGATCTACATCCACTAATACCGGCACTAGGCCAAGAGCCAAAGCGACCTCAGCCGCGGCGATATACGTAAAAGCAGGAACGATCACCTCATCGCCCGGATGTAAGTCGAATGCCATCAAGGAGATTTGCAAAGCATCCGTACCGTTGCCGCACGGGATCGCATAAGGAATACCTAAATAATCTGATAAATGGTTACAAAATCCCTTCACCTGAGGGCCATTGATAAAGGCGCAAGCATTTATCACCGTTTGCATGGCGGGATCGATCTCACTACGCAAACGTTCATACTGCTTCCGCAGATCTACCATCTGTATCTGTTTCTCAAGCATCTTATCCACTCAAAAATAGGGCTATCCCATCGTTAAAACGGAATAGCCCCCTCATTATTGCGTCTACCTTATTATTTCACCTCACTACCCGGTTTCACCTCTTTCTCCGGGGTGATAACGGCCAGCTTTCCATCGAAATTCTCGGCGGAGAGAATCATACCCTCGGAAACAATGCCTTTCAGCTTACGGGGAGCTAAGTTAGCGATGAAGCAAACTTGCTTGCCTACCAATTCCTCGGGTTTATAATGCTGGGCGATACCCGACACGATCGTGCGTTTCTCCAGGCCATCGTCGATACGGAACTGAAGCAGCTTATCCGCTTTCGGAACCTTCACACATTCCAGAACCGTACCCACACGGATATCCAGTTTCATGAAATCATCGAACTCAATATTCTCACGGATCGGTTTCGCCTTATAATTCGCTTCCTCATTCGCTTTCTTCGTATCCAATAATTTCTGCACTTGGGCCTCGATCACGCTATCCTCTATCTTCTCGAACAACAACTCTGCCTTGCCCAATTGATGACCGGCCTCCAATAGATCCGTAGCACCTAGGCGATTCCATCCCAACGGCTCTACATTCAGCATCTTATTCAGTTTCTCCATGCTAAACGGCAAGAACGGCTCAAAAGCGATCGCCAGATTAGCCGTAATCTGCAAAGCGATGTTCATGATCGTAGCGACACGAGGCATATCCGTCTTCGCCAACTTCCAAGGCTCCATATCAGCGAGATACTTATTTCCGATACGGGCTAGGTTCATCGCCTCTTTCTGAGCGTCACGGAAGTGGTAGGTATCCAACAGGCGTTCCACGTTCTCTTTCACATCCGCGAAATCCTTCAAGGTCTGGCGATCATAATCTGTCAACTCGCCAGCCACCGGCACCTTACCCTCGAAATACTTATCCGTAAGGACTAACGCACGGTTCACGAAGTTCCCTAAGATAGCGACCAACTCATTATTATTACGAGCCTGAAAATCTTTCCATGTGAAATCATTATCCTTTGTCTCCGGCGCGTTGGCCGTCAAGACATAGCGCAACACGTCTTGCTTGCCCGGCATATCCACCAGATACTCGTTCAACCAAACCGCCCAGTTGCGGGAAGTAGAGATCTTGTCGCCCTCCAAGTTCAAGAACTCGTTAGCGGGGACATTCTCCGGCAAGTTATAAGAACCTTCCGCTTTCAGCATGGAAGGGAACACGATACAATGGAACACGATATTATCTTTACCGATGAAATGGACCATTTTAGTCTCCAGATCCTTCCACCAAGTCTCCCAGCTATCCGGCAGCAACTCCTTCGTATTAGAGATATAACCGATCGGAGCGTCGAACCATACATACAGCACCTTTCCTTCCGCCCCTTCTACGGGAACAGGGATACCCCAATCCAAATCGCGACTCACCGCACGGGGTTGCAGACCCATATCCAGCCAACTCTTACACTGCCCGTAGACGTTCGGCTTCCATTCCTTATGATCCTCCAAGATCCATTTACGCAAGAACGGCTCCCACTTATCCAAAGGCAGATACCAATGCTTCGTCTCACGCATCACCGGCTTGCTGCCACTGATAGCGGATTTCGGATCGATCAAATCCGTCGGGCTAAGGGAAGTACCGCAAGCCTCGCACTGATCGCCATACGCCTTCTCGTTTCCACAATGCGGACAAGTACCCGTGATATAACGGTCGGCCAAGAATTGCTTCGCCTCCTCATCGTAGTATTGCTCGCTTGTTTTCTCGATGAATTCGCCTTTATCATACAATGTACGGAAAAAATCCGAGGCCATCTGATGATGCGTAGCGGAAGTAGTACGTGAATAGATATCAAACGTGATACCGAACTCCTCGAACGATTTCTTGATAATACCGTGGTAACGATCCACCACATCCTGCGGCGTGATCCCCTCCTTCTTCGCTCTCAACGTGATGGGTACCCCATGCTCGTCCGAACCACCAATCATCAACACTTCCTCTCCCTTCAAACGAAGGTAACGGGCATAAATATCAGCAGGCACATACACCCCGGCCAAGTGTCCGATATGCACCGGTCCGTTCGCATACGGCAACGCCGTAGTAATCAGCGTTCTCTTAAAATGTTTTTCCATACCTTGTGTTCTCTTTTTGAGGGGCAAAGGTACGGAATAATTTGGTTAGACGAAAAAGAATAATTTCCTTTGTGAGTGAGTTTCCTCTTAATGAGGCTAGGAACTTTACCTCTAATAATAAATATATGGGAAGAAGACATAAAAACAAGGTATAAAAAAAGAGCTTACCGCTATTGGACATAAGGCGGAAGCTCTTGACATCATCGAAAAAGGTAATTTCTTCGACAAAAAGAAGATTATTATAATAAAGATCGAAGATAAGATTTACACGGCGGCTATTACGACTTCCGAGAAAGGGACTTTAATCTCATTTATTTAAATTTAAATTGAGAATATACATTTAAGCATTGAAAGATTGCACCCATCCTTCAATGCCCAAACATTCCGATTAGTCATAAGGATTGATAATCTCCGTGGAAGTCTTTTCATCGACTAGCGTACCATCCACCATAATTCCGATCGAGATTTTTGACTTGGATTCATCATCCAGTTTCACCGTAAGATGATAGCTATGCGAAGGCTCCAAAGTCAAAACGTTCGAATAGGTATGAGGTTCCTTCTCGCCGGGCAAGGTGAGATTGATGGTATATTGCAAGGCCCTCCCCACCGCACCTACGTTGAAATAGGCGGTCTTGTAGCTATAGTTGTTCTTGTTGAAGGTAAAGCTACGGCTAGACACATCGACGGCGTACAGGGTGATAGCGTAATCCGAGAGGTTTTTCTTGATAAAATCGCTGAACTCGACATTTACCGAGGAGTTTGCCAAGACACATTTCAGCGTTACTTCCGTTGGCTCCACGGGTTTGACAGTAAACGAGGTATCTTTTGCCAGACGAGCCTGCCCCCAACCGCTATTGGTACGCTCTGCCTCACTCTCCGTGCAACTCTCTGCCGTAAGGAGATAGCCGGAGCCAGCGCTACAAGTGATTGGAGCACCGGCGATATCGCCATATTTACGGGAGGAGAAAACCACCGTCTCGCCACGGGAAAGGCTCACGTTGAAATCCTTTACATCAAAGCCGGACAAGGCACGGGTAACAATCTCGATTTTCGAGGTATCGACTACGGATAGCCAAATTTCGCCCTGCTCTTCAGTGAGTACCGTTTCCTCCTCGCTCGTGCAAGCGGAGAACGAGAAAAAGCATAGGACAGATAATAGGTATAGGATTCGCTTATTCATAATCATAATTCAATGTTACATTATCTATTTTGAAAACGCTGCCGACTACACGATCTTGATTGTAAGGACTAGTGGAGTATCCTCCTTCAACTTGCCGCATATTACCAATATCTGTATTTGTGCCAGATTGGAAAAAGATTCCAATATAAGCAGCCTTTGTAGTTGACTGTGTATAGGTAAAATTTAACGTTTCTTTCTTATAAACATCTTGAGTCATAGAATTAAATTCCTGAGTAGTCGCTATTTCCACATTATTGCTATCATATATTTTCGCATAAGCGATACACTGATCAGTAGAAGGTAGAGGAGCATATTTGTAATCAAAAGAAATACTCTTTGGACGTGCGGTATGCGCAATTCCTAACGAATAGGAATCACTATTTTTATCAAATGTCCCCGTAAATAAATACCCAACATACGCCGTTCCATTATCACGAGTATAAGAATAAACACTTGCTCGCTTCCAGCTACCACTTACATTACTATTATAAAAAGCCAATGTTGAAATCTCTGCCGCTTTTTCGCCATCTTTTTTATCTGTTGTAGACCAAGTTCCCGAACACCAGCGCCATCTTACACCATAACCTGATCCTTTATTCGAACCGAAAACACCTCCTGAGTTAGCATTCTCAGCCCCATTCGTTGTCTTTTCATTACGGGTATTCCAGTTTGTACAATAATCGCAATACATATCCGCATCCCAAGTTCCATTACCACTATGCAATTTCGTGCTACTCCACGCTTCCATATCCCCATTCGCTATCACTTGTGCGCTCTCCGTCGTCACCGTTTGAGTATTGCTGCTTAATACGCCTCCGAAGCGGGAGCGGATCGTATAGTTTTTGGATGGCTCCAAACCTTTGATTACATAGCGGCCATCAGAGGTCTTGTCCGAGGGGATCCAAGTCTCTCCATTATCGGCAGAAGCCTCGTACACAACATTGGCGATCACCTTATCGGCCATGTCAGCCTTATGAGCAGTCATGTTATCGGCTGTCATAGGCGTGATGTAGATGAACTTGCTCCATACATCGCCATCGCTTTGCGCGGGAAGGGTGAAGGCTGGAAGATCCGGATCGCATTGAACGATATAGCGTGTACGTCTCACTAAATCACTATAACTCCATGTATGCGTAACCGTCTCGCCTAATTTATTCTGGCCGGCAAGGATCAAGTTATAGGTCTTACCCTTACCCCCTGAGACGAAGAAGTCCTCACCGTTTGTCAATGTCTGTGAAGGCGTAACTCCCGAGCCGCCAGTCTCAGAGACAGTCAAGGTATAGAAATTATATTGTTCCACCAATTGATCCGCCATCTGAGGACGAATAACAGCACTCGCCAAAAAAGCCGTAAGGGAAACCGATTTCACCTCGCCCTCCACGATCGTTACCTTATCACTCTCGCCATAGAAATAAGGGACAGCGGACATGCCCGCCTCCCCGCCATAAGCCGCTTTTACCCGGTACTCGCCCACAGGCAGGAAACAGCCCGCCTCCACGCCCGGCGGCAGGGTCTTCACGGTCTCACCCGTAGCGGCACAGACGATCGTTATCGTAAAATCTGAGACGGTGGGAATCACGCCTTCCGCCAGCGAAGCCTTCGTCTGTACGTCGCTGACAGCAGATTCCACCTCGATCCCCGTGAGGAGCAAACGTCCCTCCCCCTTGCCACCATTACGGTCGATAACCTCATCGGCGCAACCCGCCACCATCCAGCAAAGGGTGGCCAAGGTCATTATCTGTCGTATCATCTTTCTCATATCCTATATCAATGCTTTTTATTCATAAACCAATTCCATCTCGTCTATCCAAAGGGTACTGCCTTCCCCCCCGATGAAGTAATCACCGTACTTGCTAGCCGCCGCCACGATGACGATATATTTGGGCGTACGATTCGTCGCACGATATTCCAAGGGTATCTCAACCTGCTTATAGCTCGTGGTAGACTGTCCGCTGATGAACTCGCCATAGGCGATGATATTACGGTCGTTCTTGTCGAAGACCTGCCGGACAGAGGGCTTGGTACGGATCTCGTAAGGTTCCGGCTTATCCGAGAGGGCGATATATATCTGGCAAGAGTCCGGACGGCCCCGAAGGTTTTCCAGACTGCCCACATCCTGCCCGATACGATTGATCGTGGTAGAGGTATATTTATATTGGAACTTGAGGGAGGTAGGGAATGAGGTGAACGGACGGCCCAATTGCAGCACGCCATTCGTGCCGTCCAACGCGAAATCGCCCGTGAAGATATTCCCGGCCCCCAGCTTGATCACGGCGTCCTTGGATTCCAGCAAGGCAGCTTTCCCTGACACGCTCTCGGTCGTAGGCGTCGTCAGATTACCGATGAAAGCCGCCGCACCCGGGTTGCCGGTTCCCCAGAAGGAGGTTCCACCCGAAGGCCACGGATTCCATTGCTTGCCGTCTTGCGACCAATCCTCGAAACCGCCATTTGTCAAAGCGATCTCACCGGCAGTGGTAAACGAGCCGCTGCCCGTTTGCGCATTGTCTACGCTGATGCGATAATCATAGGCTGTACCGCCCCGCAGCCCGCCGATCGTAGCGCTGAAAGAGGCACCCGAGGTCTTCACGTCTGCCGCCGTGCTCCACGCAGAAGCCGTCTGTTCCTTATATTCCACCACCGGGGTCTTGCCGCTTTGCACAGAGCCGGTAAGCGTGGCTTTCGTCACCATGGGGAAGACGCTCGACGAGGTAGAGGCACCGCCCTCGCTTTGCTCTATCACCACTTTCCATTCCTGCCATACCTCCTCGCCGGCACGAGCCGCATAAAAAGTCTGCGGATAGGTAAAGTCGCGCACGGTAGTAGGATCGGGCGTGACACGTCCATAGGC
Organism: Parabacteroides sp. 20_3; assembly: GCF_964238835.1. Taxonomy (NCBI): domain Bacteria; kingdom Pseudomonadati; phylum Bacteroidota; class Bacteroidia; order Bacteroidales; family Tannerellaceae; genus Parabacteroides; species Parabacteroides sp. 20_3. Next base: position 82,356 of record NZ_CAXSNO010000011.1, read on the forward strand.
CCCACCAAGGTTAAGCGTACGAATTTTGATGTTGGAAAGATCCTGATCCGCACTCACGTAGATCACGGCGACACGGCTGACAGGATCTACCAAATGATCCACCATGCCGTCTACGTCTACCGTACGATCCACGATCTGGCGTACGGTAAGTGTCCATGGATTATCTTGGTAGGTACGGACGTTCAGCTCAAGCGGCGTGGAGAGGTCGAGCCGCGTATTGGCCGACAACGAGAGGCTATCAAGCGAGGCAAAATCATGAAAAGGGAATTTCTCCTTATCGTCGCATCGTGCGGAGTCCAGCTCGATCGTCGCGTCGCGCGGATCGAGGATGAGGCGCGTCAGTCTCAGCCGTGACACATCCACGGAGTCGTTCACATAGAGTGTCACGGTGCGAGCCGAGCGATCTATATCCACACCGGAGGCTACCGTCCCGTCTTCCGAGGCACGCAGGCCCTCAGTCACGATCTCACTGATCGTTCCCTCCACCAGTGGGTAAGGAATATCGTTATCAATAGCGCACGAGGCCAGTCCCAACAAAGTTACCAGACCGGCCGCACGTAAATTCTCTTTAAACATCAATCGTTGAATCTTCATTAAATTATATTTTCTCCATTAAAGATAGAAGGTCATGCCTATGTTGATCGAGAAGAGGTTGATCTTGAAATTGCCGGAGGAGACACGCTGATGCCCCTCCTCTATCTGGTTCGTCTTTTGGTCGATCCACTTGAAATCGAAACCCATCACGCCAACCGATACCTCTACGGCCGACCAGTCGGTGATAAAAGCCGTCATCCCGGGAGCGATACCGATCTGCAGGTTCTGCGCCGTTTGGTAGGAGCCGTCGTAGGTGGCACCCGTACCGGTGGAATTCTTGCCCGTACCGTATCCATAGGTGAGGCGCGCCTCGTTGAACAGGCCGAATATCTTGCTGCGTCCGATAGGCATATAGGTGCGCAAGAAACCGGATACCTCGTACTTATGCTCCAGATAATAGAGGTTGTCGAGGCTGATGTTGAAATCCTCGCCGAGATTCAACTCGAAGTTCTTCAAGTCGAGGTAGTCGCGGTGATAGGCGAAACGCATGCCCGCGGAGATGTTGTTGCGGAAGAAGTAACCCACGTAGGGACTGACACCGAAGTTGTAGCCTTTTCCCTCCACGTTCTTCAAGACGAGGAAGTTCAGATTCCCCTCATCGTGCTCGGAGTAGGAAACAGTTCCTCCCGCCATCCACGTACCTTTCGGGATGAAGACGGTCTCTTGCACTTCTCGGTCGATACGATTCATGGCTCTCTTGCCACGTTGGGCCCAAGTCTCCCCTACGCAAAGGGCGCAGAGGAGGGCCAGACAGATTAGTTTATTTATTCTCATTTTTCCTATTCTAGTCATATTTCATCGGGAGATTCGGAATCCCCTCCCCCACCGGGCTCCGGCGTGCCGGGTTCGGCGGGTCCAGAGGGCGTGCCCTTGGAACGTTGCTTGTAGGCGGTTCGTACCTGGGCGAAAAGATGAGTCGCGTCACGAACAAATACGCGCGCCTCTTCCGAGGGTTGCAACAGGCTGGAGGCATTGGCCAGTGCGCACATATCGTCCAGCAGGTCTTGCGCCTCGGAGGACAGCTCCTTGGAGGTCACATTCTCTGTGCGTACCGATCTCGATTTGTCGCGTAGGGCGGCCAGCTCGGCATAGCGATCGTTGAGCCGTCGTAGCTCGGCGATGTAAGGTGCCAGTTGCAGAGTGACTACCGAGTCGGCGAACTCGGGCTTCGCTAGGTCGATAAGCAGGCCATTGATCACCTCCGTCTCCTGCGCTGTGGGCAGGTTGGCGAAGTCGCGGTAACCGCGCAAGGCGGGTTCCATCCGTTGGGCGGCGGTACGCTCGGCGGCAAGGGGCAGCTTGGCGTAATCGAGCACGCGGCGGACTATGTAGTTACCCGCCGTATCCCGATCGGCCTCCACTTGCTGCATTTCCGGGGTCTCCTCCGAGGAGGAGGCTTGCATCGTCAGTTCGGTCAGCTCATCGATAATGCCATTCATACGTGTCACCTGTCCGGCGGAAATGTTTAGCGCGGGCACTCCGCTATCGGCTAGCAACGATATCTCGTCCGGCGATTCGGAATCGGAGCCGCTCGGCATCAGTTTCATGTAGCGTTTCAACAGACTTAGCTTCTCGGCCTTGTTCAAGTTACCTAACGACATCGGAGGAATCAATGTGAATGTACCCATAATTCGATTTTTTTTGAAGGTTATTATTCGTTTGTACCCGTTCGAAGGGTCGAAAAGCCCATTCCGGTTTCCAAAAATGGATTTTGAGGAGTCGAGAGCCGTTTTCCCGCTTCAGGAGGTGGATCTCGAGACCTCGAAATGTATTTTCTTGTCCCGGGAAAGCATCTCGAGCCCCCGAAAGGCATTTACCGGTCTTAGGAAATGGATTTCGAGGGGTCGAAACGGGTTTCGCGAATATAGGGAATTATTCCCAGATAGTAGGCGTTCCGTCATAAATGAGGGAAAGATCGTCTACATATAGGGTGCTTCCCGCACCTCCGGTCATGTAATCGCCGTATTTACTGGATGAGCAAACCACGATGATATGGGTGGGCTGATCCGTCAGGTTCTTATATTTCAACGGGATGTTGAACTCCACGTAGCCATCGCCCTCCGTAGCCGCCCCGGAAGGGAGCTCGCCGTAGGCGATGATGTTTTCATCATTCTTAAAATCGATGAAAGTACTTTGATTGCCATTATCAATCGTATAGGTCTTTTTCGCCAAAGCGATATAAATAGCGCACTGGTCGAGTGTCTGATCTTTTACAATAGTTACGCCTGCTGGAACATTCTTTACTAGATTTATCACATTAGACGTATATTTATAAAAACCTTTCAGCGCAATAGGCCGAGCGGTAAAGGATTGACCAAAATTGACGGTCGCAGTCTGAGTCCATATATTTGTTGAACCAAATGATCCCGTGTACAAACTGGCTGCGGCAAATATTCCCCCCATCAAATCCACCTTACCAGACTCCAGTTTAGCAGCCTTACCTCCTTGCGTATGAACAAAATCCGTGACGGCTTGTGTCGGGGTCAAACCACCCATCTTCGCGCCCTCGTTACTTGTATCCCAAAATTTGGAATCCGTGGCAGCATTAGGTGAGCTACCATCCCAGCCATCCAGGGATCCATTTTGTAAAGCAATCTCCGCCGCTGTAGTAAATTCTCCCGTAGCGACACTAATCTCTCCGTCTGTCAACCGATATTCGTAAGCCGTGGTGGAAGTCAATCCCGTCAAGGTAGCCGAGGCGGAAGAGGCCGCCGTATTAACCGTGGTCGCCACATCCATCCAAGTATCCGTATTCTTTGGACGATACTGGAACTTCAAGGATGAAAGCTCACCGGAATCAAGCGTTATGTCAGTAGCCGTCAGATAAGCGAGCTGGCTCCACGGGTTCGCGGACAAGGTAGCGCCGCTCTTTGCGTTCGGATCGATCGTGAAGTCGTATGTGTACTGGTTCATCGTAGGATCTATCGTTACGGTTACATTTCCTGTGCCGGTAGCCTGATTCTTAAAGTTCAAGATATAATGATCTTTCGCACTGACCTCCGAGATTTTTTGCTCCTTGGAGTTCGTTTTTCCGGCAGCGGTAGTGACCGTATAGGCCACCGTTAAGTCGGAAACCGGGAAATAGGCCACACTCGTACCTTTCGGGGCGAAATCCACCGGAGTGATCGAAGCGGTAGCGCTCTTCACCTGCACCTTGATAGAACCGTTGCCCAGTTTGTCCAAGAAAGCCTGCTCGAAAGCCACCGTCACCTTCACGTTCGCCAAGGAGCAAACCAAATTGGCTGTCGCTGTCTTGCCTTTCTCGATCGTCACCGTCGTCTTGCCCGTGTAATAGGCACGATCCGCTCCGGCATTGCCGTCCCATCCGTTGGAAACGGCCTCGATGGTATATTCTCCCTGTTTCAAGGAAATCTCTTTGCCGGACAACTCCGTATGGTCGTTCGTCTCATACTTGGTCACACCGGCGGCGTTCTTTATCACCACACGCATCTGCTTGGAATTGTACGTAGCGTCAGCCTTCGTGTTCACCTCCGCGCTTTGCTCCAAGGTCACACGCAAGTAGCCTTCGCTTCCCTGTGTGCTCAATTCATCACCTTGACAAGAATAGAAGAAAATACCGGTTAAAAGCAATAATATAAATTGATATGTTTGTCTCATACTTCTATTCCTCCTTTTACTTTACTATGATAGATAAAACGGTCTCGTCATTAACATTTCCATCATTATCTTCTAGACGGATCTTAAAGACATGGCCATTAGCAGAAGTTGTCGTTTGATAAATACTTACCGCTTGAAAGAATTCGCCTAAGGGGAATTGGTAAGAAGTAGCGCCAGCAGCAGGAGCTTTCAGATTAGGAGCGATCATCTTTATTAATGTCATTACCGGACTGCTATCAGTCGCACCGACAAACTCTACTCCCTTGCTAAAATCACAACCTTTCTCTATTAATTGTGGATCACTGATTACCGAGTCAAAGCCTGAATTACCTGCTTCTATAACCACTTTCATACTTTTCAGTCCGCTCTCACTCGTAATAGTGGCTATTGCCTCCGCTTTTTTATCCGTATCATCCGGTAGCGTATAAGTAGTTAGAGGTATTGAAACTTTTATAGCGGAAGGATCACTCGGATCCACCGGACCCTCCGGCTCATCGCCGCCATCGTCCACCACCGGCACATCTACGGAATCCGTCAGCCCATTCCACGTCACCTCAGCAGAGATCTCGATACCCTGCAAACCATTCGGATTTTCCGGATCATAAGTGCCCGGCTTCATCGTGATGGCCAACGCGTCGCCACCCAGCCAGTCGGAGCTCTCGGCCGAGGCGGGCTTCGTGATCACACGGCTCTCGCGTATATCCTTATTATCCTTATTCTTTCCCACGAAAGAGACTGTTATCTCCTTTACGCCCTCATCTAGCATCCAATAGAAAGCGGAGGGTTGCGCGAAAGCCTCCGTTCCAGAGTAGGTAAGCACCTTGCTCCGCGTACCGGCCTTCACCGTGATCGACCAGCTAGTAAAGGAAGTCTGCATTTCCGTGGAATAAACAAGCTGTATCTTCGTATTTTCCATCTTACAAGTAACGGTGACATCGGTAGCCTCACCTTTCTTCACGGCGAAAGAGGTGCTTCCACCATAGTAAGGATCTGTCTCTGTCGGACCGCCCGGCTTATGGGCATACATCGTGTAGCTGTCTACCGGAAGTTCCACGGAGGCATTCGTAGGATCGTAAGTAAGGGTTTTGTAAACGCCCGTGCTGTTACTGATCTCCACGATATATCCCGTGGCGCTCACCGATGGGATAGACTCTGGAGTTCCGGGGTTAGCATCGGCCTTGGTCTGCACGTCGTTGTTCTTCGCGTCTACAGCTACCCCAAGATTCAGCAAGCCCATCTCGGAGGAGCCATCCTCTTTCCCGAGGATCTCGTTCTTCATCTCGCAGGAAGCCAGCCCCATTACTAGAAGGCAACCTGCCATTATCGTATATTTTATATTCATCATTAAATTCGTTCTACTGGTTTTACATCCTAATAACTATTAGAGCCAATCGGAAGGGATCTCGATATCGATAGGCTTATCGTTCGTGGAATCATCGAAAGTAATCGTGATGCCTACCTTGCCGGTGGTATCCTCTACTTTCGGATTGACAGTGATTGTCCACATGCTGCCCCACTTCATCTCGCGGGTCAAGGTATTGACCTCGGCCTTCGTTCCATCTGCCTTCTTGGTAAACTGGAAAGTCGCCGTCACGTTCTCCCCGGCCTCGGCCAGCTTCACGTAAAGAGGATCCGTATCTCCCTTCGGCCAGATGATCGGACCGTTCTCACCTGCCGCTTGGGTAGAGAAATGAACGGCGTAATCAGAGAAATAAGTAGCCATCGTATCGCCAAATTTCACGACCAGCTTTCCGCAGGCCGGCTTACAAGCCACATTTACAGCCGCTACCTTATCGCTATTCACGTCGAATCGGCTAGAGCCATACATATAGATACCGTTACGGGTGGAGGCATTCACGTTAAACTCTTCCCCATCAGAAGCTACTACCGTGTAAGAGCCGTTGCTCAACTCGATCAAACCTGTAGGCCTTTCCGAGTATTTCCACTCACAGCCCGATACCACATGGCCTTGCGCATCCAAGATTTTCACCTTGTAATCCGCAAGGGGACGATCCGTCAGGTATGTACTCTCATCGACAGCTTTTGTCTTCGTATCAAAGACCGTCTCGGCGGCAAGGTCTAGTATTACCGCACCTTTTCCGCCCATAGCCTGCGAGCCTCCCTCCTCGGAGGAGCAAGCGCTCAACATTAGGCCTCCCGCCAAGGCACAGACCATTTTTACTAATAAAGTCCTCAATTTTCTCATGCAAAAATTTATTGATTTCTGTTTTTTTAATTTACCTAATAAAAAGTGTACAAAAGAACGACTTCGTTAGGAATCTCACAAGGTCAATTTTTATTATTACCTATTCTTTTTTTTAGATTCCATTTTATACAACAACAAGAACAGAGCGTCTTACGATTATCTTCTGTCCTGTTTTTATTCTTCATTATTCTATTTATTAGATTGAGTCCAAATAAAAATATCCTCAAAAAAACGTATATTTGCCATCAAAATTACGTAAGAATATGGAAAATGACATCCCTAAAATAGACCTGCCACAAGATTGGGTAATAGGAAAACTCTCGGAGAAAGACATTGGATTGCTGAATTTATACGCTAATTATCCTTGTCGACTAAAGGCGGGAATATTCGTGTTATGCCTAAGGGGAGAAGTGGAAGCATCTATAAATCTGACGCAATTTAAAGTAGAGGCCGGGAGTTTTATTACGATTCTGCCGGGTACGATTTTCCAGATTCATAGAATGGATAGAGATCTGCAAATTTATTTCATGGGATTCTCGTCTGATTTCATCAATCAAGCGAATATCAATAAATCGGTCATGGATATGCACTATGCCATAAAAGATAGTCCTGTTTTCAAACTAAAAGAAGAAGCCCAATCATTATTGAGAGATTATTTCGAATTGTTGATCAAGACATATCAGTTTTGTGTCTCGCAATTAAACAGGAGTCTCATCAACCACCTGTTTTCCGGAATATTAATGGGAGTCAGCATCATGTATAAAGATAAGACAACAGACACGTCCAATCTCTCTAAAGCCGAAATTATCAGCAAGAACTTCACTCAATTAGTCATGCAAAACTATACCATGCAACGATCCGTTGCATGGTATGCCAAGCGGCTTGGCATCACACAAGCGCATCTAAGCAGCATTATCAAACAAACTACCGGAAAAACTTGCATAGAGATCATAACCTCCATGGTAATCATGGACGCTAAAGCTCAACTGAAATCAACGAACCTTTCCATCCACGACATAGCCTATACGCTAAATTTCACGAATATGTCTTTTTTTGGAAAGTATTTCAAGCGGTATGTGGGCATGAGCCCACAGGAGTATAGAAATAGTTAGTCGATACTCACATTCCCCAATTCTCCCTATCCAAACTCCTATACTGTATCGCCTCCGCCAAATGCCGGACTTCGATATGTTCCGAATTATCCAAGTCGGCTATCGTGCGGGAGACTTTCAGGATACGGTCATAGGCACGGGCGGAGAGGCAGAGACGTTGCATGGCGGTTTTGAGGATGGAGAGGCCGGAAGCGTCGGGAACGGCGTACTGATGGAGTAGCTTGGAGTTCATCTGGGCATTACAATAAACACCCTCATAAGCGGCAAAACGCCTTTCCTGGATCGCACGGGCTTTTATGACCCGCTCACGGATAGCGATACTAGGCTCTGAGGGCTGTTGCTCGGAAATCTTCTCGAAAGGGACAGGGACAATCTCTATCTGGATATCGATACGGTCCAATAAAGGGCCGGAAATGCGGTTCATATATTTCTGGACGGCTCCGGGAGAACAGAGGCAAGGACGGTCCGGATGGTTGTAGTAGCCGCAGGGACAAGGATTCATGGAGGCCACAAGCATAAAGCCGGCCGGATATTCCACCGTGAAACGGGCACGGGAGATATTGATCACTCGATCTTCCAATGGCTGCCGCATGACTTCCAAGACACTCCTGTTAAATTCCGGCAACTCATCCAAAAAAAGGACACCATTATGAGCCAAGCTGATCTCTCCCGGCTGCGGGAAAGTGCCACCTCCTACCATAGCGACATTAGAGATCGTATGATGGGGAGAGCGAAAAGGACGTTGTACCATCAAGGAGGTGCCACCTCCTATCTTACCGGCTACGGAATGGATTTTAGTTGTTTCCAAGGACTCATGCAAGGTAAAAGGGGGCAAGATCGTGGGGAGACGCTTCGCCAACATGGACTTGCCACTTCCGGGAGGGCCTACCATGATCAGATTATGCCCGCCGGCGGCGGCCACCTCCATCGCACGCTTCACGTTCTCTTGTCCCCGGACATCGGAGAAATCGCAATCAAACAATTGCTGGCGGTCGTAAAACTCCTTACGGGTATCAATAACCGTAGGTCGCAATGTAGGTTTCCCCTCCATAAACTCCAGCACCTCTTTGATATTCGAAGCTCCATACACTTCCAGATCGTTCACCACCGCAGCCTCACAAGCGTTTTGCTTGGGTAAGATAAAGCCCTTAAAGCCTTCTTCCCTAGCCTTGATAGCGATAGGCAATGCCCCTTTTATCGATTGGAGGCTCCCATCCATAGAAAGCTCGCCCATCAATACGAATTTGGATAAGTTGGATGAATCTATCTGCTCTGCCGCCGCCAGAATACCGATCGCCAAAGGCAGATCATAAGAAGACCCTTCCTTACGGATATCTGCGGGGGCCATATTAATAACGATACGATTGCGGGGGAATTTATAACCACATACTTGAAGAGCCGAGATAATGCGTTCATGGCTCTCACGAACAGCCACGTCCGGAAGACCGACTAAAAAGAATTGGATACCTTTGGAACAGTTCACTTCTACGGTAACGACCGTAGCGGAAATCCCCTGCACGGCAGCGGCATAAGATTTTACTAACATAGTTAAGAATTTTGAGTTACTAATTACAAATTAAAACCGGAACCTCCTGTTTTCAATCGCTCAGTCTTCGAACAAGTTCTCCAGTGTTTGCTTGATCTCGATACCATTCTCTGTTTTCATCAAGATCTTATGATCCTCATCTATCAAGAAACAGCGTGGCAATACGCTTACGTTATACAGATCTATCAACATAGCCGCTTGTCCGGCCGAATCCGTTACCAGATTCCACGCTATACTATCCTTCTTCAGTACATCCCGGACATTATCCGGATTATCGTCCAAGCTAACCAAAAGAATGTCCAACTGATCTTTCGGATATTTCATCGCTACCTTATCCAGATATAGATCCTCTGTCTGGCACATATCACACCAAGGAGCGGTAAACGTCAGCAATAAATATTTCTGCGGGAAAGAGTCCAAACTTACCGTATTCCCATAAATATTCCTTACGGAGAAATCTGGGGCTTCCGCACCCAAAGCCGTACGTTTCGCACGGGCGCTATATTGCTCCAGCTCCTTTACCAGATAAAAGTCTTTCAACCTTGGATTCAATAACGCCAACAACTCATCAATTTTACGAGTATCATCGGGATCTGAGAAAAAAGATTGAATCAAGACAACGGATGCCTCTTCATTCGGGTTCTCTTTCACGTACCGGATCGCTTCCTCGCTCAATTGCATATTAACATTCGCCAAACGAGCGGCGATATCCGTCTCCTCGATCGTATCGTTCAAATCCTTGCTATTTAAAGAATTTGATAAATTTGTCAATTCCGTCAATAAAGGAGCGATTTTTTTCTTAAAAGCGGTCAACTTATCATTTGTCCGTCCCCCCTTTACCTGCAATAGCAATGGAGAGTTAGCGTCGCCCGTGATTTTCACGGTTTCTCCCGGTTCCAGATAAGCCGTAACCCAATGCTCTTTATCCGCAAAGAAGATAGTCACACAATGGAAACCCGCTTCATGTTGATCGATCTGGAACTGCCCGGGTTTCGTACAAGCCACTGTATCAACCACTTTATAATTATCCTTCTCAAATACAGCATATACGGTTTGATCTTCCAGATTAGAAAGTTCCCCTTCAATCCGATAGACATAATCCTTGCCACAAGATGACAAACAAATTATAAAGCCAATAATAAGTGCCAGTTTTTTTATCATTACTCCTTTTTAAGCTCTTCTTATAACAGATAATCCGGTCTAAAGGTAGGAATATTTTTTAAAACTACTTCACATTTATAATAAAATTAACGCAGTTATCATAAAAAAAGCGCAGAATTAGTAATTCCACGCTTTTTTATAAAGATATTTTTAAACCTTGACCTTTTTTGATCAAGGTTTTTTAAGCAATTATAACTGAGGACCAGCAGCAACCAATGCCTTACCAGCTTCGTTGCCCGTGAACTTAGCGAAGTTCTTCTGGAAGCGAGCAGCCAAATCCTTCGCTTTCTCATCCCATTGAGCAGGATCAGCATAGGTATCGCGAGGATCTAAGATCTTCGGATCTACGCCCGGTAATGCAGTCGGAACCTCGAAGTCGAAATACGGGATCTTCTTTGTCGGAGCCTCGTTGATAGAACCATCAAGGATAGCGTCGATGATACCTCTTGTATCTTTGATAGAGATACGTTTGCCGCTACCGTTCCAACCTGTGTTCACCAAGTAAGCCTTAGCGCCAGTCATTTCCATCTTCTTAACCAACTCTTCGCCGTATTTTGTCGGGTGCAATGACAAGAAAGCAGCACCGAAACAAGCGGAGAATGTAGGAGTCGGTTCCGTGATACCACGCTCTGTACCTGCTAATTTAGCGGTAAATCCAGACAAGAAGTAGTATTGAGTTTGCTCCGGAGTCAAGATAGATACTGGAGGCAATACACCGAATGCGTCAGCAGACAAGAAGATAACTTGTTTTGCGTGCGGGCCTTTAGAAACCGGCTTAACGATGTTCTCGATGTGATAGATCGGATAAGAAACACGAGTGTTCTCTGTAACTGACTTATCAGCGAAATCGATCTTACCATCAGCGGCAACTGTTACGTTCTCAAGAAGAGCGTCACGTTTGATAGCGTTGTAGATATCCGGCTCGCTCTCTTTATCCAAGTTGATAACCTTAGCGTAGCAACCACCCTCGTAGTTGAATACACCTTCGTTATCCCATCCGTGCTCATCGTCACCGATCAACAAACGTTTCGGGTCCGTAGACAAAGTAGTCTTACCAGTACCAGACAAACCGAAGAAGATAGCTGAGCTCTTGCCCTCTTTATCCGTGTTAGCGGAGCAGTGCATAGAAGCGATACCACGCAACGGGTTCAAGTAGTTCATGATAGAGAAGATACCCTTCTTCATCTCACCACCGTACCAAGTATTCAAGATAACTTGCTCTTTAGTCTTCAAGTTGAAAACAGTAGCGGTCTCAGAGTTCAAGCCTAATTCTTTGTAGTTGTCAACTTTAGCCTTAGCAGCGTTGAAAGAAACGAAATCAGGTTCGCCGTAGTTAGCCAATTCCTCAGCTGTCGGACGGATGAACATATTAGTTACGAAGTGAGCTTGCCAAGCAACCTCCATGATGAAACGTACTTTCAAACGAGTAGCCTCGTTAGCGCCACAGAATGTATCGACAACGAACAAACGTTTGCCAGACAATTCTTTTACGGCTTTAGCCTTCAAGTCTGCCCAAGCAGCCTCAGAACAAGGCTTGTTATCATTCTTATATTCATCAGAAGTCCACCATACAGAATCTTCGCTGGCTTCATTCTTTACGAAAAATTTATCTTTAGGAGAACGACCTGTATAAATACCAGTCATCACGTTTACAGCACCTAGCTCAGTTACCTGGCCTTTCTCGAAGCCTTCCAAACTCGGTTTAGTTTCTTCTGCGAACAGAACATCATAAGACGGATTGTGAACGATTTCTTTCACATCAACAATTCCGTACTTGCTTAAATCTAAATTAGCCATCTTGAATTTAATTTAAATGATTGACTTTATATAACTTTTCTCTCTACTCTAGTTCGATACGGTGAGGCTTTCCGACCTTTTGGAGCTTGCTGCGACTCCACCTTGTTAACCGCGGTACAAAAGTAATATTTTTTTTTATCGTACACAGCTTATTAAGGAAATTTTTCAGTAATAATTACTCTTTTCCATGCAATTAACAAAACCCTTAGTCTATTTGTAATATGGAGTTTACAAATCATATACTTTTAGCTAGCATCTCAACTATTTCCGAAGTCGTCATCATAGGTATTCGCTTTTATTGTGACTGAAACAAAGATATATACTTTTTTCCACACAAACAAATCCAGCGTATAAATATAAGAAAGGCGCAGGATAAATATCTTGCGCCTTCTCTTATATCCGATCAGAAATATATTACTTTACCTCCCAAATCTCACCTTTCATCAAAAGGTCGTGTAATTTACGTGTAGGATTCTTCGCTTGTACCTCCTCGATTTGCTGGTGGACAGCCTCATCATAGGTCGGTCCCTCCACATCTCGTATTACGCCTAATGCGATTGGCATATCACCGCTCATCATGGCAAGCATCATATGCAAGGTGTTATCCTTCTCATGGGCGTCGTGTACCAATACGTCATCCATCGTATAACCATCTTGTCCGATCGTTACGGATTTCAGTTTTAGGCCGTCTAGCACAAGGCCTTTATCCATGTTAGCGCCGTAAACCATTTTCTCGCCATGGCGAAGGAAAATCGTACGATCCGCACGGTATGCCTTATCAACGATCCCCTTATGGATACCATCATTAAAGATCACGCAGTTTACCAACACTTCCGTAACGGAAGCGCCTTTATGACGAGCGGAAGCCGTCAATACCTCGGTCGTATTCTTCAAATCCACATCGATCGAGCGGGCGAAGAAATTACCACGGGCACCCAATGCCAACTCAGCCGGCACAAACGGATCTTCCACCGTTCCATACGGAGAGCTCTTGGATACGAAACCACGGTCGGATGTCGGGGAATACTGCCCCTTCGTCAAACCATAGATCTTATTGTTGAAAAGAACGATATTCAAATCGATATTACGACGGACAGCGTGGATAAAATGATTACCGCCGATAGCCAAGCAGTCGCCATCACCCGTAATCAACCATACGCTCAAGTCCGGGCGAGCCGTCTTTACGCCGGTAGCGATAGCCGCTCCACGACCATGGATCGTATGGAAGCCATACGTATTCATATAATAAGGTAAGCGGGAAGAACAGCCGATACCTGAGATAACTGCCATATTGTGAGGAGCCACTCCTACCTCGGCCATAGCCTTATGCAGGCAATTCAGTACCGCATGGTCGCCACAACCCGGGCACCAACGTACGTACTGGTCGCTTTTATAATCTTTCGGTTGAAATTTAGTTTCTTCTGTTGTCATCTTTTAAGCCTCCAATATTTTAGTGAATTCCTCAACTAATCTCGCAACGACAAAAGGTTGTCCCTTTACACGATTGAAGCGATACGGGTTAAATCCGGGTACCTTTCCACGTAAATAGTTAGCGAACTGTCCGTTATTTTGCTCAGCCACCACCACTTTCTTATACTTAGAAAGAACCTCAGCCGTATTCTTAGGCAGCGGGTTGATAAACTTGAAGTGAGCGAAAGCCACCTTCTTGCCATTCTCCTGCATCGTCTCCATCGTCTCGTAAAGGTGTCCGTAGGTTCCACCCCAACCAACGATCAATAAATCAGCGTCCTCATCTCCGATCACTTCCAGTTCGGGGATATAGTCGGCGATCTTATCGATCTTAGCCTGACGGGTCGTCACCATCTTCTGGTGGTTAGCCGGATCGGTAGAGATAGCGCTCGTCTCGTAGTCTTTCTCCAGACCACCCAGACGATGAGCAAAACCTTCCGTTCCCGGAATCGCCCAGTAACGAACCAAGCTTTCCTTGTTACGACGATACGCCTTCCAAACTTTCTCGTCTTGATAATTAGCTACGTAATTCGGCTTAATCTCCGGATATTTATCCATTTCCGGAATTCTCCAAGCGGAAGAACCGTTAGCGATAAAGGCATCGGTCAACAAGATAACCGGAGTCATATGCTCCACGGCCAACTTACCCGCCCAAAATGCGGCATCAAAACAATCAGTCGGCGTAGAGGCCGCTATTACCACGGCAGGGCTCTCACCATTACGGCCATACAGAGCCTGCATCAAGTCCGTTTGCTCGCTCTTCGTCGGCAAGCCCGTAGAAGGACCGCCACGCTGAACATCGATAATCACCAAAGGCAACTCGGCAATTACAGCCAAACCGATCGCCTCGCTCTTCAAGGCAAGACCTGGTCCGGAAGTAGACGTAGCCGCCAAGCAACCGGCGAAACTAGCTCCGATAGAAGTACAGATACCGGCGATCTCATCCTCGGCCTGAACCGTGATAACGCCTAAATCCTTACGTTTAGATAATTCATGTAAAATATCAGTAGCCGGAGTGATCGGGTAACTACCCAAGAACAACTGCAAACCAGCTTTCTCGGCAGCGGCTATCAAACCATAGGAAGTAGCCTTATTACCATTCACGTCCGTATAGAATCCGGGCTCGGCTTTCTTACTCTCGATACGATACGTAGAAACCGAGGCATGGATGTTATTACCATAATTATAACCGTCCGTCAAAGCCTTGATATTAGCTTGGGCGATAACCGGTTTCTTAGCGAACTTATTCTGCAACATGTGCATAGCCTCCTCCAGCGGACGCTCGAACAACCAGCAAACAAGTCCTAAGGCGAACATATTCTTACAGCGAAGAGCCGATTTATTGTCCAAGCCAAACTCAACCAATCCGTCTTTTACCATCGTAGAGATCGGAGCGGCAACAACCTGCACGCCAGTCAATCCCAGCTCAGTAAACGGATCATCGGTCGTAAACAAGGCCTTATCCAAATCACTTTTCTTGAAAGAGTCCGTGTCGATTAAAACAATCGCATTGGGTTTTAGGTGTTTTACGTTCACCTTTAGCGCGGCGGGATTCATGGCCACCAATACGTCGGCCTTATCACCGGGTGTGAAGATTTTGCGCGATCCCAAGTGCACTTGGAATCCAGATACACCACTTAGTGTTCCTTGTGGAGCACGTACTTCTGCCGGATAGTCTGGGAATGTAGAAATCTCGTTCCCGAAAACCGCGGACAGGTTTGAAAAGATTGTACCGGTTAACTGCATGCCATCTCCCGAGTCTCCCGAGAAACGAATTACAACCTTCTCCAGCGTCTTAACTTTTGTCTGTTCTGCCATAATATACTTTATTAGCTTTATCGCTTATTGGTATTTAGATCGTCCGCAAAGTAAAGCATAAACTTTGCGAGTTCAAAACTTTTCCGCATCAAAAAGCAGAGAGGTATAGATCAAGATTATTAGATGATAGATTAAAATGATTAGACACATAACTATTCACTGTCTTCCCGTAATACATATATACTCCCGCCCTAAAGCCCTTATCCGATTTGATCATTCCTTGCACGGAACCGGCGTCGCCCAACGACAATAATAAAGGCACGAATATATTACTATAAGCCATCGAGGTAGTACGAGCCACCCGGTTGCTGATATTCAGTTTACAATAATGTAATACCCCATATTGCTCGAACACCGCGGGATCTTCCCTCGACAAGCAGCATGTCGTCTCAAAGCAACCGCCTTGGCTTACCCTCAGATCGATCACCAAAGCTCCCTTTTTCATCGTACGCACCAAGTCCGTAGCGATAATATAGCGATGTCTCGTATTAATATAACGCATCGCCCCGATCACCACGTCAGCGCTACGAAACGCGTTATGCAGCACATTCGGATGGAACGTGGAAGTAAAAAGCCCTTGCCCCAAGACCTGTTGTATTATACGCAATTTATTGATATCATCATCGAATACTTTCACGGATGCTCCCAAGGCCAATGCGGCACGCGCGGCCACGGTCCCGGCGTTTCCGGCCCCGATGATCACCACTTCCGTAGGGGATACGCCCGGGATACCGCCTAATAAGATCCCTTTACCTCCTTGGGTATTGCTCAACAGCTCGGAAGCGATCGTTATGGAAGCCGCCCCCTCGATCTCGGAAGTGACATTCAGCACCGGGAAACGATTATATTCATCCGCCATCAACTCATAAGAGATAGCGGTAATCCGTTTCGCCATCATCAACTCGAAAGCCTCTTGAGCGAATAAATTAAACTGCACCAATGAGAAAACGGTCGTGCGAGGTCTCATAAGCGCGATTTCCACCGGCAACGGAGGCAATATCTTCAAGATCAGATCCGCTTGGAAAACTTCCGCGGGCGTATCGACAATCTCCGCCCCCGCCTCCGAGAAATGATTATCGGAATAGTTGATACCTAATCCGGCGCCACTTTCCACCAGCACCCGGTGACCGCAATCGGTCAGCATATCCACTGCCTCCGGAGTCAACGGCAAACGTTTTTCCGCCTCGCATCGTTCACGAGGAATACCGATAAGCAAACGGTTATTCACCTTGCTGATCTCTTTCAATAATTCCTGCGGGATATAGGCCCCCTGTGCCTGCCGGCCGTCGTTCGCTTCCATATGCTATAGGATTTTCATTAACGCGTTCGATATGTCATGTACATCAGATTCTGTTAACATCTTCTCGGCATCAAACGTTATGGACGCCTTCGTATAAAACGGATTCCTTTTCTCCAGACTCTCGGCGATAAACGCCCTCAGTTCCTCCCCGGAACGTCCTTTCAACACCGGACGGGTATGTTTGCACAACTCCAGACGCTTTGCCAGCTCCTCGACTGACACCTTTAAGTAAACCGTCGTGCCAGAAGCGTTCATAAACTCCATGTTATCGAAAAAGCAAGGAGCGCCTCCTCCCGTGGAGATCAGCACGTCCTCAAACTCAGCGACCTCGTGAAGCATATTCCGTTCTATCTCTCGGAAAGCCTCCTCCCCTCTCTCGGCGAATATCTGCGAAACGGCCTTATGATAACGCCCTTCGATATAGTAATCAAGATCTATGAACGAAAGACCGGCGAGCTTGGCAAGCTCTTTTCCCACCGTTGTCTTGCCCGCTCCCATATATCCGACCAAAAAAACACGTTTCATACGTTATTATAATAGTTTTCGCAAATGTAAACTTTTTCCGGGAACTCCATCTTCTTTATTCCTAAGAATCAATAAAAAAATCATAGGCCAATGGCTTTTACTGTCTGGGTCGCACGATCCACTACCAATAAAGTATGACGAGCACCGGCTATTTTCTCGGGATAGACCATCGAATCTGTAAAGTCCTGCAATAATTTTCCGTTCTTAGGGCTGATCTCCCATAGCTCCGACCGTTTATCATCGACACGAAGCGTAACAAACAAACGATCCCCTACAAACGCTATCGACTGGGGAGACTTTTCAAATCCCAATGTCATCAGATACGGCGCAAAGCCCGTGTCCCCTGCCCGAATGTCCGCAGGATCGAATAAATAGATCATATTTTTATTCTGGGCCGTCACATATAAAAAGCCATCATTTCGTGCCGCTACCGCATAAGTACCCATTGCCTCTTGTAAATTTACGCTACGGCTATATATAGGTACCCGAGCAGCGGAACCGGGCTGTACATCTTGCTCCAAGACAACTACCAGTTTCCGTTTATCCCGGATAAAGACAGCCCCTTGACTAGCCGTCACATCAAACGCATGAACGGTCTGATAACCACCCTCACCCCAAGTACCCGTACCGATACAAGTAATGAACTCATACGTTTCCGCATCAAACACATCCGTACGGCTTCCCGTATTCGTGACATATATTTTCCCATACGAGCGAGTCACGCCGTTTGGCTCCCCCGCAAAGGTCTCTTTCTTATCTCCGTTCATCCACTCAACCATACTTTTCACATGACGCACATTACCGGAAGATACATCAAAGACCTCCAAACTATAATGTCCCGGAGCGTCATTTGCTACATATAGCGTATTCCCATAAAGATGGACCGCTTTCGGATGAAAAGTTTCCACAGTGGCACCGGGAATATCCAAGACAGAAAGTGTAAATGAGAGAGGAGAACCCTCATCACCAGCCCTATCCGTCTCCATCGGAGCAAGCCCAAGCCCGCCATCTATGGCATCCAATTCCGGATCATCGATAATGTATTTCGAGGAAGTATACACGTTTTTATTCTCTACCAGATTCTTATTCCTCCGGGTATGCAAGAAACGGCGGGAATAAACCGGTAAATTCTTGCTCACGGAAAGCTGTGAGTAAACCTTCATACAAATTGTAGGGAAACCGCCTTCCGCCGGATAGTACGTCATATTCCCACTATGCCCATACCCCAAGCAGTGTGCCAGCTCATGATACGGCGTGTCAGAACCATTGGCATCGTCGGCATAATGGGTCAGATAGACATATTCACCTAGCCCAAAGGTATTTCCTCCACCCAGACCGACAACATTCACCACGCGTCCATAACACAACCCGCCATGATTCGTGATCTGTTTCTTCAACACATCTATATCCACGATTTGCTCGTTATTTATCAGCTTGCCACGCCACTTCTCCAGTTCCTCATCAAAAAGCGAGGAAGAAAACATCGCGGCCATATTCAAGGAAAGGGCAACCGCCTCACGAGCCAGATGTGGCCTAAAGTTGCCCCAGTTCGAACCGGAATATTTACCAAACCAAATATCCCACTTAGGTTTCACGTTTATCATTCCTTGATAGACCGGATCTCCACATTCAACCCGCAAACTTATATTCTCGGCCACGATATCCGGATGGGCATCTATGGTAACCTCCTCGCCGGAACGTGTATAATAAACCTTCGCCCGTTCTAGAAAAGGCAACTTCATTTTAAACTCCTGAAAAGGTAAAACCGTAGTAAACTCCGCAAACCGTACCTCATCCTCATAACCCTCAACCGTAGCCCAGACAATCACATTATGGATAGCTCTAGGAGAATAGAAACGAAGCATCAACTCCTTCTGCCCGGTAACTGACACCTGCAAAGGCTCATTCACCTTGAATTTTCGCTTTGACGAATCGAAAAGAACCTCGTCCGGTTCCTCATCCTGAAGGATGTAAGAAGTATTCGACGAATCATAATCCTCCTCCGCCATCCGTATCAAACCATATTTACTCGTTCCTCCACTATTACCCACATCATCTTCATCCGAACATCCAAGAACAAGAAAGCCTCCCATTACAAACAGAATTACACGAATGATCGTGTATCTCAACATTTCATTCATAAATAATCTCTTACCAGTTTTGGACGCAAAAATAGTATTTTTATTTAACTCGCATAAAAGTCACCGTTTTTATGTAATTTTGCCCCGTAGACAGATGTAGATTCGATGATGAAATTTATAGATAAGTTCAATACAATCATCCATAAGCCATTTTTCAGCAAATATAGTACCTTAATGGGGCTATGGGCATTGCTGGGGGTTATCGCATGGATTACCAAGTATTTCCCCGGGAAATATAATAACTTCTCGATCTTCAGGCAATCCTTTTGGCATACGTTGAATGAATTGCCGCTCTATGCCGCCTATCCGGAAGAATACAACGATATTTTTCACTACGGGCCGGTATTTAGCTTGGTCATCGCTCCATTCGCCGTTACACCGTTATGGTTGGGATTGCTTACTTGGTCGGTGGCACAGAGCCTTTTCTTATTCTGGGCGATCAAGATGCTGCCGGGGATCAAGCGGGAACGTATCTTTATCTATTGGTTCTGTGCCCACGAGTTGCTTACCTCGCTTTTCATGTCGCAATTCAATATCAGTATCGCCGCTATCATTGTCCTCGCTTACGTATTGATAGAGAAAGAGAAAGACGTATGGGCCGCTTTCGTGATCATGTTGGGTACCTTTACTAAATTGTATGGGATCACGGGATTGGCGTTCTTCTTTTTCTCTCGCCATAAGATGAAGTTCAGCCTATCTTGCGTAGGATGGGCGGTCGTCATGGTCGTAGCCCCGATGATATTGTCCGGGCCGGATTATATAATGTCCCAATATACCGGTTGGTTCGAGGACTTATCCGGAAAAAATTCGGAGAACTTATTCGCGCTCATGCAGAACATTTCCTTCTTGGGAATGGTTCGTAAGATATCGGGATCGGTCAGTTACTCGGACATTTATCTGATAATAGGGGGATTACTATTATTCGGCCTGCCTTATCTACGCATCAGTCAATATAAATATGAGGCTTTCCGGAAAACGTTATTGGCCTCGGTGTTGATGTTTGTCGTACTGTTCAGCACGGGTAGCGAGTCCAGTACCTATATCATAGCGTTTATCGGAGTCGCTATTTGGTATACGGCTGTACCGTGGAAACGTTCGACATTGGATATTGTCTTGATGGTCTTCGCCTTTATATTGACCAGCATGTCTCCGTCCGATCTTTTCCCGAAATACATACGAGTGCATTATGTATACCCGTATGCGTTAAAAGCGTTGCCTTGTATGCTGATCTGGCTAAAGCTGACATTTGAGATGTGTACGAGGAGTTATAATCCGGTAAAGGTATAAATGGAATGAACGCACGAGCAGACATAGATTTGGTATTACCTTGTTACAACCCGCCTTCGGGCTGGGAGGAACGAGTAGCCACCCATTTCCGCGAAGTGGAGCGATTATTCAGCCCGGTACGTTTCCACCTTTTTATTGTCAGTGATGGTTCGAGACGGGGATACGAGCCGGAAACGATCGACCGCCTCCGGCAATTGATACCGGATGTCTGCGTCGTGGACTATAAGCCCAACCGGGGAAAAGGATATGCCTTGCGAGAGGCGGTAAAGCGATGTACCTCTCCTTACATTATTTATACAGACTACGATTTTCCATATACAAACGACTCATTCGGCAGGATGGTCGAGGCGTTGCTAGGAGGAGCGGACGTAGTCGTGGCTACCCGCGGCAAAAGTTATCAGGATAATCTACCTCCTTTCCGGCAAATGTTATCCAAACTGTCCCACATATGCAATACATGGGTCTTGCGGATCAAGATCAAGGATACGCAAGGGGGCATGAAGGGATTCAGCCAAGCGGGACAGGCGATATTCCTGACGACCCGTATCAATAGCTTCCTATTCGATACGGAATTTATCTATAAGGCAAGTCGCCGGAAAGAGATAAACTTACGGACGATCAACGCGAACATCAAAGAAGGACTGGCGGTATCCGATATGGGATTCAAGGTCCTGCGGCGGGAAGCGTTGAACTTCTTATCCATCTTATTTCATAGAGATTAATTGACATACATGATATTACTTAGTTTTGATATCGAGGAGTTTGACGCTCCATTGGAACACGGCGTGGAATTGCCGTTCGAGGAACAAATGCGTACTTCCGTAGAAGGAACCCGGAAGATACTGGCATGTCTGGCCCGTCACCGGGTAAAAGCGACTTTCTTTTGCACGGCGAACTTCGCCCTTCACGCAAAGGATTTGATCTTGGACATCCAAAAGGGTGGACATGAGATCGCTTCGCATGGTTTTTATCACTCGTCGTTCGAGACCGCCGATCTACGCAAGTCCAAAGAGGCGTTGGAGGAACTGACCGGACAACCGGTGAACGGTTTCCGTATGGCCCGCATGATGCCCGTCGAAGAAGAAGAGATCCATAAGGCCGGTTATCTATACAACTCGTCCTTGAACCCGACTTGCATTCCCGGCCGTTACAACCATCTGGGGCAGCCCCGTACCTATTTCATGAAAGCGGGCGTATTGCAACTGCCCGCCTCGGTGACCCCGATCGTCCGTTTCCCCTTGTTTTGGCTGGCTTACCATAACCTTCCGGCCACCTTGTACCGTAAGCTGGCGCTTTGGACGTGGAAAGAGGACGGTTATTTCCTGACCTATTTCCATCCGTGGGAGTTCACCTCCTTAAGTGATCGGAAAGAGCTAAAGTTACCGTTTATCATGACCAACCATTCCGGTTGCGGCATGGAAAGAAGGCTGGATGCCTTGATCCGTTTCTTCAAGGATAAAAGAGCGCCGTTCGGTACCTATACGCAATTCTCACAAGAAATCTTGAGTAAGAGCCATGGCCAAGAATAAGTTTTATGTCGTATGGAAAGGTTTGAACCCGGGAATCTATGATAACTGGGCGGAATGCAAGGCACAGGTAGACGGACAAGAGGGAGCCAAATATAAATCCTTCGAGAACCGGGAGGAAGCCGCCAAAGCCTTCGAGGCCGGCTATACCCATTACCTAAAGACCGTCTCTTCCCCGAAAGCCGTGGCCCGTCTCGCGCCGGAAGCCCCGATCGGGAACCCCATCAATGAGAGTCTTGCCGTAGACGCCGCCTGTAGCGGTAATCCCGGGGATATGGAGTACAGAGGCGTTTATACCGCTACCGGGCAAGAGATCTTCCATATCGGCCCGCTGAAGGAGGGCACGAACAATGTCGGGGAATTCCTCGCCTTAGTACACGGCCTCGCCTTGCTACAGCAAAAGGGAAGCGACCTGCCGATCTATTCGGATAGCCGCAACGCCATCAGCTGGGTCAAGAAAAAGAAATGCAAAACCCTATTAGCACGTAAACCGATCAACGAACCTATCTTCGACCTCATCGAGCGGGCCGAGAAATGGTTGAACACCCATACCTATACCACCCAGATCCTCAAATGGGAAACATCCGTATGGGGGGAGATCCCGGCGGATTTCGGAAGGAAATGAGGTAAAGGTAATTAAAATTATATCGTATATTTGCCCAATATATCGAATTCAAGCCTATGAAGATCGCTTTCGACGCAAAACGGATTACGCATAACGCTACCGGACTGGGTAATTATAGCCGGTTCGTAGTGAATAGTTTGTCCACTTCTTTCCCGGAGCATATCTATCAACTCTATACGCCGGGCAAAGGCAAAGAGGCGTTACGGAAACGGATCGAGGAGCGTCCAAGTGTCTCATTCCATTATCCGGAAGGCAGGTTCGATAAACTATTTCCGTCTTTATGGCGTACCTCCGGTCTAACGACTACGCTTCGAAAAGAGCACGTAGATCTGTTCCATGGCTTGAGTAATGAGATTCCTATGAATCTAAAACAGAACGGAATCCCAGCGGTCGTAACGATACATGACTTGATCTTCTTGCGTTACCCGCAGCTTTATAAACCGATCGATCGTTCCATCTATACCTACAAATTCAAGCAAGCTTGTTTACGATCGGACAAGATCATAGCGATCAGCAGGCAGACGATGCGAGACATCCGGGACTTCTTCCACATTCCGGAAAGCAAGATCGAGGTTGTTTACCAAGGTTGTGACCCGATATTCGGGCAAGCGGTTCAAGAAGACGTGAAATCGTCCGTACGCGAGAAATATCAGATAAACGGGCCTTATATATTATATGTAGGGAGCATCGAGGAACGGAAGAATTTATTGCTTCTGGTAAAAGCCCTGAAAGCCCTGAAAGAAGATATCTCCGTGATCGCTATCGGTAAGCATACGCCTTATACGGATACGGTAGAGACCTATATCCGGGAAAACAACCTGTCCGGTCGCGTCCGTATCTTGACCCATATACCTTTTAACGAATTAGCCGCTTTCTATCAGATGGCGACCTTATTTGTATATCCCTCGTTTTTCGAAGGATTCGGTATCCCGATATTAGAAGCCCAGCTTGCCGGTATTCCGGTGATAGCGGCTACCGGTTCTTGTCTGGAAGAGGCGGGCGGATCGTCCGCTCTATATACCGATCCGAGAAATGAGCAAGAACTGCGCGGCTTGATAGAGTCCGTATTGAACGAGCCGAAGCTGGCCGAATCCATGCGTTCCGGCGGACGAGAGAATATACGGCGATTCATGCCCGACGTATTAGCGGCTCATTTCATGCGAGTATACGAGAATATCTCACGATCTTAGCAAATCCATTTTATCCATACACAATGAATATACTTTTA
The DNA here is from genome assembly GCF_964238835.1 of Parabacteroides sp. 20_3. Classification (NCBI taxonomy): domain Bacteria; kingdom Pseudomonadati; phylum Bacteroidota; class Bacteroidia; order Bacteroidales; family Tannerellaceae; genus Parabacteroides; species Parabacteroides sp. 20_3. The sequence continues at coordinate 106,310 of NZ_CAXSNO010000011.1, forward strand.
GTCTATAAAGAAGCCGACATAGCGACCTACAAAATGCTGGAAGGATTGTCCAAGCTTGAGGACTTCAACATCTATATCGCTTCCCCCCAATCGTATACCGACAAAAAGATCTATGGGAATTGTACACCCTTGGATCTGCCGGTCATTACCTCGAAGTTCAACTGGAACGTTATTCGTGCCCTGCGCGAAATCATCAAGACTTATCGGATCGACCTTATCTACTCACCAAGTAGTTCCGGTTTATCAAACGCTTTATTCGCCTCCATAGGCACACGGGCGAAGAATATCGCATACCGAGGCACGCAGGCTAAATTGAAGCGGTTCGATCCGACCTATTATCTAGGCATATTAAATCCCGCCGTGGAGCATGTCGTATGCGAGACCAAAGATATCGAGGAATATCTCTCCCGATTCATCGCACGAAAAAGACTAACAACCAGCACAAAGCCATTTGATATCGATTGGATCAAGGAGGCAGTCCGTACGCCCAAACAAGCAGACGATATTCCGGACGACGCCTTTCGTTGCATCTATATCGGAGCGACGAAGAACAGGCCGTTCAAAGGCTTAACCGATTTGATTCATGCGTTTATCTTATTGGATGATCCACGGGTACATCTTACAATCGTGGGAGAATATGGGGAAAATGATTTCCAATTAGCCCAACAGTCGAAGGTAAGCGCACAAATTCATTTTCTGGGACAGCGTTCCGACGCCATCTCTTTTCTGGTCACGTCCCAGTTGTTTATACTTCCCTCGCACCGGGATGCCTCCCCGAGAGTCGTGCGGGAGGCTATGGCTTGTTCCGTTCCTTGTATCGTAACAAACATACCGGGAGCAAGAGACTTAATCATAGACGGAGTCACCGGATTGTTAGTGCCGCCTTCTTCTCCTCAAAAAATGGCGGCGTCTATCCGCTCGCTTATCGATAACCCGGAGCGATTGGAAGCGTTCGCCAAGGCCTCACGTGAGCATATCATCCAAGATTTCAGCGTAAAGGCTTATACAGATGGCTTCGCCACGTTATTCAGGTCGATCAAGAAAGCATAGATTATTTACAGATTCAGAAACAACGGATATAAGCTAATGAATAGCTATCATAAAGATGGTCCTTCATTCCATGTTTATATTGGAAGGACAGGATATTTTTCTTAAGCTCATAATTTAGCTTTGTCCGTAGGATCATCGGCTTATCCCCATTATCCCGATATCCCCGGAAACCGGCATAATTACAATCCAACGAGAACCCCCGATAGGTTCCTAACACACCTGCCCCATAACAGAAAGCGTCGTTCTGACGATTCACGACATCGTTCGTCATCCAACAATAAAAACCCGCTAAAGCTTGCACACGGATCGAAGCGTTTACATCTTTCCGCTTCCACAACGTACGTCCCAGATTGGCGTCGAACCAATAAGAGGCCGCATCCGTATAACGAGCGTCGCACAAGCGTCCGCCACTGGCGGTTTTCAGGTTGGCGCTTACCACGATATCCATCCACTTCTCGCTCCGGAGAGCTTGGAAATAAAAATTAAAGATCACGTCGCCCCGGCAAACAATCGGGGATTTCAGTTCTACCGCATAACGCTCATCCCGCACTTCCGGCGACATCTCATACCATTCTTGGAATACCCAACTGACATTCACCCCTACACGTCCCTTTACGACAGGAATGTACAAACGGGCAAAGATATCTTTCGTCTGATCGCCTCGCGTCTTATGATATTCCCCCCGAAGCTCCACTTCCCAACGGCTGGACAGGCTTCCTCCTACCAACTCGGGAATCGGAAAGGCATTTGGCCCGAAATAACGGGGCGAGTAAGTCAGATACTCTACCTTTTCCCACCATTCTAACGCCTTAACCGGAGATACATAGGTCAAAAGACAACTAACAACTAAGCAGAACCGGAGTATTTGTATTTTCATAAAAGTCTATAATTCAAATTCAATCTCATGCTTCAACGCATATTTCTTCCAGAAACGATTTCGATAATATAATATCCAACGAAGGCATTCCGCTTCATCAAAATGCCGGCTCTCGGCATAGGTCTCCGCCATTAAATGAAAAGCGGCTTCCCGTCCCCACAAGCGGGAGAAATTCGCGCATCCTCGTTTTAGCGAGACAGGCCCGAAGTGCATCCGGTTTATATCGATCAAGGAGAACTTAACCCCTTCCTCCGTACGATCGTACAATACATTTCCGGGAGAGAAATCGGCATGATAAACCTCCGCCTCATGCAACTTTGCCATATAAGTACCTAACGCACGGAAAATATCCTCGTTCTCCTCTACCGGACGCTGTCCGACTTTATACAATGTCTTATAGCTGGATTGCAGACTGATAAAATAACTATATTCCAAAAACCCTTTCTTCCTAAAAAGGATATAAGCGATCGGGGCAGGAGTCTCAAAACCCTTGGCGACTAAACGCAGAGCGTACTCATAGGCTCGCACGGCCTTAGGCTGACGGAAAAAACGATAAATAACACGGTTTATCAAGTGGGGGACTCTATATCGCTTGACATTCAGTTCCACACCATCTACCTCAAAAACCTTGATCTCATTCCTCGCCTTATAAATCGTTTTTCCCTCTTCTGAAAATATACGAGGTACACGCCTTACAAAATCCTCGAATCGCCTATACGCCGGGTTAATGACCTCCTGCATCCGAAATCGTTCCATTTAAAGAGGTTAATACCTTGTTTATGATTAGGTCCGGATTGAGCTGTTTCATACACGCCCAATCCTTCCGCAGGCAGGGCTTTTGGCCGAATACGGAACAAGGACGACAAGGTAAATCCAGCTGGATACAATCTTCCGGATCCTGATGATATCCGTAAAATCCGGCATAGGGATGGGTAGCGCCCCAAACAGAAATTACCCGTGTACCGACCAAGGAAGCGAAATGCATATTGGCGGAATCCATGCAAATCAACAGATCCAACCGGCTGATCAAGGCCAGTTCCTGATCCAAGGAATACTTGCCCGCCACGCTTTTTACCCGGGGATACTCAAAAGCCCATTGATCCAAGAGCGCCTCCTCGTAGCCACGACCACCGAACAGGAAGATGGTAAAATCCTCTCGATCGGAAAGCTCGGCCATGACCAGCTCCATCTCCCCGGTCGGATAAATCTTTCCCCGGTGCTTGGCGAAGGGGGCGATACCGATCCATTTGCCCGTCTTCGTTCCCACAAGGGGTTCCAAGGCGGATAAATCAGGGGTCGAGGTCTCATAAAGCGAGGTGAACGATTCCGTATAGTTAAGCCCGGCGTTGCGGAACACATCCGCGTAACGTTCGATCACCGGGCGAAGTTGTTTAAATCGTTTATGCTTTGCGTCGGTCAACCGGGCACGATCTTTCCGGGCCTTATCCACGACAAACACCCGTCTGCCGTTCAAGCGGAACAGCGTACGGATAATCATGGTCCGCAACACGTCGTGCAAATCCAGCACTATATCGAAATCGTATTTCACCAAGGCAGAGGCAAAACGGAGCAATCCCGCCAACGTTTTCTCCGTGGTCTTCGTATTGATACCGATCACGTTCACGTTCTTCGGGCGGTTGATAAAGACCGGGATCAAGAACGCTTGCGTCAACACGGTAAACGAGTCCGTAGGATTCGCCTTGGCTGCGGAATAGATAACGGGAACGGTCATCGCCACATCCCCAATAGCCGAAAGTCGTATTACTAATATATTTGCCATTATTTCTTACCGTACAACACAGGATTCAAGGCCGGGTCGTTGTACATCTTCATTTGCTTGTAGACCTTCATGTATTTCTTACCGTCACGGATATCGGATAGCAATTGATCCAAAGCCATCGACAAATCCTTCTTCTGCTCCATCAGCACCGCCAGTTTCTGCTCACAACGAGCCTTATGCTCGGCAGTAGCATCCGGACGGTTTGCCTCCTCACGCATATGATAGATCTTTAGCGTAAGGATAGAGAGACGATCGATCGCCCAAGCCGGGCTTTCCGTATTGATCGTAGCATCCGGCAAGACTTTCACGTTCTTGTATTTATCCAGAAAGAAACTATCGATCAACTCTACCAAATCCGTACGATCTTGATTCGACTTGTCGATGCGGCGTTTGATAGCCAGCGCTTCCACCGGGTCGATCTCCGGATTCCGGATAATGTCCTCCAAATGCCATTGTACGGCATCGATCCAGTTCTTAAGATAAAGATAAAACTCGATGCTCTTTACCGCATAGGGATTATGCACTGTAGCATCTACATTGTCAGTTACATGATAAGCCTCCGTAGCTTGCTCAAAAATGCGGAAACATTGTTCGCTGAAGTTCATATATGATTCATTTTCTTTCTGTGAATACTTTGTGGGACAAAGATAATGCTTACGGATCAGAAACCCAATTCTACCGGATAAATTCTATCCTCTTAGCATATATCCTTTCTTCGGCAAGGATACGATGCCGGTAGACGGATCGTTATGAAGCGCTTTACGGAGATAGGTGACCTGCACATTCAAGGCCAGGGAGTTGGCGTATGAGCTAGTTCCCCAGACGGTTTCCAACAGAAGGTCACGATCCACCGCCAGATTCAGGTTTGTCGCCAGGATTCGCAGAAGATCCGCTTGGCGGGAAGTGATCAATACCTTGTTATTGCCCGTACGGATCTCATTCGTGGTATAGTTGAAGGTCGTGTTTCCGAAATGGAAGCTCTCCTCCTGCACGTTTTCATGGACACCGATCTCAAAACGGTCCTTGATACGGGCGATCAGCTCTTCCGGATAGAAGGGTTTCGCCAAGTAATCGTTTCCGCGCAAGCTAAAACCTTTCAAACGGTCGTTCTTATCGGAACGGTCGGAAAGGAAAAAGATCAAGACATGGCGGTCTTGCTCACGGATCTTTTCCGCTACCTCGAAACCGTTTAGGCCGGGCATGTTGATATCCAGCAAGACCAGATCCGGTTTCACGACCGGGAATTGCTCCAAAGCCATGGTACCATTGCCGGTATAAGTCACCTCATACCCCTCCCGTTCCAAGAATCGCTTCAAGACGAGGGAATACTTAAGGTCATCGTCAGCGAAAAGTATTTTCAATGTCGATTTCATAAGGCTGTAGTCGGTAGATTTATAGTAATTCGAGTGCCTTCACCTAATTCACTTCGCAGGGATACAGAGCCATGATGCGCCTCTACTATTTGGCGAACGTAGCTCAATCCCAACCCAATACCCGGAATTTGCTTATCCGGCAGATGAGACGAACGGTAAAATTTATCGAACACCTTTCGCCGCTCATCCGGAGCGATACCGAAGCCATTATCCGAAACGGTCAATTCCACCCTTTGCTGATTCCAAAGCACTACGATATCGATATCCACTTCCTCTCCCGAATATTTGATCGCATTCTCTATCAAGTTAGACAAGACATTCGCCACATGTACCGGATCGGCCGTCAGATCCGGCATATCCGGGGGAAAGGCCGTCGAGAAAGAGACTTTTTTCCCGGCAGGGATATTGGTTAGGCGTACCACCTTCTCCACCAACTCACGGAGATTAAAAGCGGAAGGTCTCAGAAGCGTCTCCCGCTCGTCCGCACAGACCATATCTTTCAATTTTCCCAGATAGGCGGAAAGATTATCCAACTCGAACATGGAGTCTTGAAGGACCCGTTCCGTCGTGGCCTCATCCATCCGCATCTCCCGGTCATTCAAGAAAGAGACGAATACCTTCAAGGTTTGTACCGGTCGCCTCAGCTCATGGATCATCGTATGTACGAATCCCTCACGCAACTCGTTCAAGCGCATTTGCTCCCAGATCGTACGGATCTGGAAACTCAAACAAGCCAGCAATAACAAGATAAGGAAAATACTTAGGAAAAGCTGCCATCCCATCCGGCCCAATAACGGATTCATGGGAAGATCCACATCCACCCACACCGCCTTTCGCTCGATCGGGGCGAACAAATAGCATATCGAGATAGAGGTTGAAAGCAGGTTTTTCGATAACGGCAACCATAAGGCCGATGACTGCCCGGACAAGGTATCGCCCGCTACGAACGGACGTACCCGATAATCCAGACCGGGCAGACCGACAGACAAGATGGAGTCCAAACGCTCCGCAGAGAAAGGCACGAAGAACTCCACGACCGAACGATCTACCCCAACTAATAAGCTATCTTCCGGCATATTCGGGTCCAGATGAAGCCGAAAACTATGGATCTTTGTCGTATCCTTGGGATAAAGCTGGAAACCGAACGAGTTTTTCAACCCGTTTAACACGCTATCACCAGACTGGTATTTCGACTGGCGTTCTATGATATAAGTACCTTTCGTCAACTCCGCCTCTTCCTTCCGTATACGAAATTCCTCCTGCCCGGCATGAAATACCTCACCGGCGATCTCATCCGCATAAGTACACATCTCGTACCGGAACTGATTGAACAGCCAATAGCCTTGTACCCCGATCGCCGCCAAAGCCGCCGACAACGAGATTACCCATATCCATCGAATTCTCTTTCCCATGTCTCATTCCTTTCCGGCAAAGATAGATAGCTACTCCATGATTACAACGTACATGTAGCCATTTTTATAAGCGGAGTAATATTTCAGTAATAAAAATCTTCCTTACGGCGAACGTTCCTCTCTTACATTCGCAACAAATAACTTCTAAAACCAACAGATCATGAAACGAATCATAGCGACAATCGGCCTGCTTTGCGTAGGTCTGTCAGGGGCGGGACACGAGACGAACGCCCAAGTGACAATCAACATCTTCAACCTAAACGACGTACTAAGAGCCAAGCCCATCGACGAGACACGTTTCACGGTACAATACCAAACCACGTCCATGCCGGACACGCTCCAACCCGACAAGAAAGAGGAAGAGACCCTCATGCTGAAGGTCGGGGATAAATGCTCCGTTTACTATAGTTACGCCAAATTCCTCACCGATTCCGTACTAGAGGCCGACAAAGCCGCCGGAGCCTCACAAGAAGTCATCAATGAACACCTGCAACGATATTCCTCCAAGACCAATGCACAGGTCTACAAGAATTATCCGGCGGGAAAGACCACGACCTTGGATGCCCTTGCCGCCAGTCGCTTTCGCTGCGAGGAAAAGGAGGAGCGCCCGGAATGGACCTTACTGCCCGATACGATGACCATCCTGTCCTATCCTTGCCGGAAAGCGACATGTCATTTCAAGGGCAGGCATTATGAGGCTTGGTACACGCCGGAGATACCGAAAAGCGAGGGTCCTTGGAAATTATGCGGATTACCGGGCCTGATCCTAAAAGCCCAAGACAGCCAAGGACATTACACTTTCATCTGCGCGGGTATCAAACTGAGCCGGGGTAAGAACCCGATCCTTTTCGGGGGAAACGATTTCGAGCCGATCAGCCGCAAGAACCTGCAAAAGGCTTACGAACGATATGCCGCCGATCCTATCGGATACATCGCCTTGACCTCGCCACAGGTGAAAGTGACCGTCACCGACGATAACGGAAAACCTTACCAACCCAAGAACATGCCGTATAACCCTATAGAAAGGGAAGAAAGATGAAACGGATCATACTGCATATACACACTTTTTGTTTACTTACGCTGCTCTGCCCGGCAGGATTGGCCGCCCAATCCGTCATCCGAGGGATCGTGATCGACAGGGAAAGCCAACTGCCGGTAGAAGCGGCCACCGTGCAATTAACCAGAGGCAACGTCTCCTTTCCTATCAACTATACGTTAAGTAATAATGAAGGGACCTTTACCCTCACCCAACCGAAGCGGACGGACTCACTTCTCGTCTCCGTCTCGCTCTTAGGGTACCAAACCCAGCAACAAGCCGTACATGCCGGACAAACGCTTCGTTTTGAGATGGAGCCGCAGGTATTCAGCCTAAAGGAGGTGGAAATCCGTCCGGGACGTGTCTGGGGGCGGCAAGATACGATCAATTATGATGTCACTCGCTTTCTCTCCCCAAAGGATCAATCCATCAAGGACGTATTACGGAAACTTCCGGGTATCGATATCGATGATCTGGGGAAGATCTCTTACAACGGGAAAGAGATCCGTAATTTCTATGTGGAGGGACTGGATCTCACCAACGGGAAATACAAGCAAATCAGCGAGAACCTGCGAGCCGACGCCGTACAGAACATACAAGTGATGGAGAACCACCAACCGATCCGTGTGTTACAGAGAAAGATCAAGACCGAAGACGTAGCGTTGAACCTCAAGCTGAGACCGGAATTCCGAGATCGCTGGTTGATCAATGCCGAAGGCGGTCTCGGCGCATCCCCGTTCTTATGGAAAGGAGCCGCTGACGCCTTGCAGATCAGCCGCAGCAGCCAATCCGCTTATCTATATAAAGGGAATAATACCGGGCAGGATGTATCGGACGAGCAAAATACGCTTACCGAATCACCCGAATCCCGTTTATCCGAGCCCAAGGTTCCCCAATTTCTGCTACAGCCCTCATTCTCCGCCCCGCTAAAGAAAGAGCGCTGGCTGTTCAACCATATACACAGCCTATCCGCAAATCGCCTATATAAACTGAACGAGAACACCCAACTCCGTATAAACGCCGGTTATATCCACGACCGGCAAACACAGGAAAGGGGGAGTGAGACGACTTATTACCAATCCGAGGATACGATTCATCTAACGGAGCAAAGCGATAGCCGCATTCGCTCGGATCAAGCCAACCTAAATATCGGAGTGGAAAACAACTCGCAGGAAAGGTATCTCAAGAACCAGTCCTCAGCCACCGGAGATTGGCAATCCAGCCTTTCCCATATAACCGGAAACATGGCTTCCACCGGCCGTACAGCATTGAACCAACGCATCAAAACCCCGAACCTCGACTTGCGTAATAATTTACGGAGCCTGTGGAGCTTGGACAAATACACGTTGGAAGTCCAGTCTTTGCTCCGTTACCACAGCAACGCGGCCGATCTTCGCTTGGATAACCACCCTTATCCGATGAACTTACGCGACTTTTATACCGATAATTCCTTCTCATTCCTGAAAAAGAGCGGTTCCCTCACCCAGCGATATACGGTGGGCATAAACGGGGAGATCAGCAATATCGAGAAAAGCCTGCAAACTTATCTCTCACCCGATTACCAATGGAATACCTATAAATGGACCCTATCCCTCAGCGCCCCTCTCAGATGGACCGGATATACAGGGGTCGGTTTCTCCCGCATCTCGGTTAATCCGTCCCTGTCCATTATCTACAAACTGAATTACGCATGGCGTTTCACGGTACACGCCTCCTATAAGGAAAGATACGGAGAGATGACCGACTTATACGACCGGCCTTATCAAACGGATTACCGGAATAGCGTCTGGAATTGCGGAATCCTCCCGGTTTACAGACAACAGCTTTATTCCGTTTATGGGGAATACAAGAGTACGGCACGGGAATTCTTCGCCACGGTAAACCTGACACACAACCGGGAGTGGTACAATCGTATATACGAGCAACGTATAGAGAACGGGCAGGTACAACGAGTCTCCTTACCGCTGTCCAACCACGGTTCCGGCTATACCGTCAAAAGCACGCTATCCAAAGGCTTTTACGATCTAGGGCTAAAGACCTCGCTCATGGCGCTCCTCAATATCAGCAAGGCCGAGCAAATCAGCGGGGGACAAAGGCTTCCTTATCAATATCGCCTCATGCGCCTAGAGCCCAAAGTGATCTGGACTCCCAACCGCCATTGGGAAACCAGTTACCAAACCGATATCCGGTACGGAGGAAGTAAAATAGGAGAACGTACCCGTTTGGCGCCCTTATGGAACGTCATCCAACAAGTACAACTCTCCTACATTTTCTCACCCATAGAGGCAAGTCTTTCCGTAGATCATTACCACAATGACGTGAATGAAGACCAATCCGTCAACGCCGTTTTCGCGGACTTCTCGGTCTCATGGAAATCCGGGCGTTGGCAAATCACCGCCACGGCGACAAACCTGTTCGACAAACGTACCTACGCATACACACGATACGCATCGTTGGAAAGCTATACCTCATGGGTACGTATCCGTCCCCGGGAGTTTCTGGTAGCGATCCGCTACCGTTTATAATTATTAGGTCGTTTAGGGGATACTATTGTGAAAAATCAACTAATTTTGCGTCTTGATAAATAAGCGGCTTTATGAATAATGATAAGATCGTCACACCCAGCTTTTGCTATATACTAGCGGCGAATTTCCTGCTTTTTTTCGCTTTCTATCTAATCCTGCCGATCTTGCCTTTTTATCTGAAGGAAGAATTCATGATCGGGAAGTCTATGATCGGGTTTATCTTGTCGTGCTATACGCTAGCGGCGCTCTGTATCCGTCCGTTCGCCGGATATTTACTGGATACTTTCGCCCGCCGTCCCTTATATCTGGTGGCTTATTTCATTTTCACCGCCATATTTGGCGGATACATGGTAGCCACGGCGCTTACCCTCTTTATCGCCTTACGCGTCGTACACGGTTTCGCCTTTGGCATGGTGACGGTGGCCGGAAATACGATACTGATCGATATCTTGCCCTCCTCCCGCCGTGGGGAAGGTATTGGCTATTACGGCCTAGCCAATAACATCGCTATGAGTTTCGGCCCGATGATCGGTCTGTTCATGCAAGGGAACTTCACATACGACGTGATCTTTTCCTGCTCGTTGCTATCCGGAAGCCTTGGTTTTATCATGGCCTATATGGTCAAGACTCCTTATAAGCAACCGGTCAAACGAGAACCGATCTCCCTAGACCGCTTTTTCTTGGTGAAGGGAACTTGGGCGGGTATCTCCCTATTATTACTCTCCATTCCTTATGGTATGACTACCACTTATGTAGCGATGTACGCCGCTGAGATCGGGATCAGCGTAAACTCCGGACTTTATTTCACCTTTATGGCCCTGGGACTAGCCGTCTCCCGCCTGTTCTCCGGACGGCAAGTGGATAAAGGACGGATCACGCTTGTTATCTCCCTCGGGATGTATTTGGCGGCGGCCACATTCTTTCTTCTCGCGGCACTCAAGGAGTTGATGCATTGGAATCCGGTATTTTCCTCTTATCTCTACATAGGTATAGCCCTCTCGCAAGGCGTGGCGTTCGGAACCATGTTCCCTGCTTTCAACACGCTTTTCGTGAATCTGGCACCCAATAACCAGCGGGGTACGGCCACTTCTACATATCTAACGAGTTGGGATGTAGGTATCGGTATCGGGTTGATGGCCGGGGGCAGCATCGCACAAGAGCTGGGTGGCTTCAACTACGCCTACTTGTCTGGCGCTTGCCTTACGGTATTGTCTACGTTTTTCTTCTTGTTCAAGGCAGGGCCTCATTTCAATCGGTACAAGCTGAGATAAGTACTGCACGGCTCTTCCATTAATCTATCCGTTTTAGTTAAGCCGAGAAGCTTTAATTCCATACAATAAGCCTACTCATGAGCTGCGCACGTAAGAAGCTAAGAATCAGTGTCAAAAAAACACGAGAATCTTTCCGTCAAAACACGTACATGTTTTTTCAAAAAGTCGTACGTGTTTTGGATGAAACTCGTACGTGTTTTCCCGAATCTTTCGGCTGAGAACAAAAGCACAAATAGAAATCGACAAGAAGCCATCATCACTTGTATATCCCCTGTTTTTTACTTAATATCGCGTAACGATAATCAAGCTGATAAGATGAAAATAATAGCAGATAACACGGTTCCTTACCTAAAAGGGATCTTGGAGCCGATAGCGGACGTATCCTACCTTGACTCCAAAGAGTTTACGCCCACGAACATAAAAGACGCGGATGCCTTGATCGTACGTAGCATAGATAAATGTACACGCGAGCTATTGGAAGGTAGCCGGGTTCGCCTCATCACGACAGCTACGATCGGGTACGACCATATCGATATCCATTATTGCGAGAAGGCAGGGATCACGTGGAAGAACGCCCCGGGTTGCAACGCCGCTTCCGTGGGGCAATATGTATTATCCTCTTTGGTAGCCGTCGCCCTCCGCAAAGGAGAGAGACTAGCAGGGAAGACTATCGGTATCGTTGGCGTAGGCCATGTAGGGAGTATCGTGGAGATGCTATGCGAGGCCATGGGGATGCGTGTGCTTCGCAATGACCCGCCCCGTGCCGAGCAGGAAGGTGAGGATGGATTCGTATCCTTGGACACGATCGCGAAAGAGGCGGATATCATAACCTTGCATGTGCCGTTGACCAAAGAGGGACGTTTCGCCACCCGCCATCTCGCCGATCCTGCTTTTTTCGACAAATTGGAACGAAAACCATGGTTTATCAACAGTTGCCGGGGTGCCGTACATGATATGCAGGCCTTATTGCAGGCCAAACGAACCGGCAAGGTCAGCGAACTGATCATCGATTGCTGGGAGAACGAACCGGATATCGACCGGGAATTACTGTCGGAAGCCACGATCGCCACTCCTCATATAGCCGGTTTCTCCGCCGACGGGAAGGCGAACGGGACACGAATGTGCTTGGAGAATATAGGATGCTTTTTCGGTATCCGTATCGAAAAGATCAAGGAAGTCATTCCGCCTGCCCCAACCAACCCGTTCATCGACTTGGGACAATTCAAGGAGCACCGGGTGGAAGAAGCCATCTTGAGAAGTTTCAACCCAGAAGTAATCGACCAAGCACTAAGAGCGAATCCTCATCATTTCGAGCGATTTAGGACAGCGTATGACCATCCCCGTGAGTTCCATGCTTACCAAGCGATCAAAGCTGACCCGGAAGAATTCGCCGTACTCCAGAAACTAGGTTTTCAAGTAGGCTAATGACAAAAAAGCCTTACAATAAACTTTCGATCACATGAGGATAATGCGCATACTCCAGGGCATGCACTTTCGAGGCTACCTCCTCCGGCGTATCCGAAGGTAATACCGGACAAGAAGCCTGGAAGATGATAGCGCCCTCATCATAATGCTCATTAATATAATGTATAGTAATACCCGACTCCCGCTCACCAGCCTTCACGACCGCCTCATGCACATGCATGCCATACATCCCCTTGCCGCCATATTTAGGGAGTAACGCGGGATGGATGTTCACGATCTTACCGGGAAAAGCCTGAAGAATAACGTCTGAGATCTTATTCATAAAACCGGCCAACACGATAAGGCAGACATCATATTCCGCCAACTTTTTCAAGATCGGCACACCGGCAATAAATTCCTCCCGTGAAAACACGAAAGAAGGAACGCCCAACTTGTTTACCCGTCCATGCACGCCAACATTACGGTTATTTGATAAAACAACCGCAACATTAACGTTTTCACTGTTAGCAAAATATCGGGTGATGTTCTCGGCATTCGTACCAGATCCGGAAGCAAAAATCGCTATGTTTTTCATATTTTCAGATGTTTAAATGCACAAGAAAAGAAAAAATGTGCAGTTTTCCGCATTTTTAGCTTATTAAATTTGCTTTGTAACATAAAAAATTCTTTTCTTTGCACTGCAAATTTAAAAAGTATATTCGTATTTATTAATCTAAATTGAAAAAGTTATGTCTGAAGTTGCTGAAAGAGTAAAAGCTATCATCGTTGACAAGTTAAGTGTTGAAGAAACAGAAGTTACAAACGAAGCAAGCTTTACTAACGATTTAGGAGCAGACTCTCTTGACACTGTAGAATTGATTATGGAGTTCGAAAAAGAATTCGGTATCTCAATTCCTGACGATCAAGCAGAAAAGATTACAACTGTAGGTGACGCTATCGCTTACATCGAGGCTAACGCGAAGTAATCAATCCTTTTAACTAAAGGTATGGAATTAAAAAGAGTTGTAGTAACAGGTCTTGGAGCTATTACTCCTCTTGGTAATACCCTCCCCGAAACATGGGAAGGTATTATCAATGGAAAAAGTGGCGCTGGACCTATTACTCAGTTTGATGCATCCAAATTCAAGACACAATTTGCATGCGAAGTTAAAGGCTTCGATCCGTTGAAAGTTATGGATCGTAAGGAGGCCCGCAAGTGTGATCGTTATAGCTTATTTGCGATCGACGCGGCGAAACAAGCGATCGAGGACGCGGCAATGGACTTGGATAACGAAGATAAGAACCGTATCGGCGTTATTTTCGCTTCAGGTATCGGTGGTATCAAGACATTTGACGAGGAAGTATTGAGTTATGCGAAGATCAAGGATACGATCGGTCCGAAGTTTAACCCGTTCTTCATCCCGAAAATGATCTCGGATATCGCGGCTGGACATATTTCCATGCTTTATGGATTCCACGGCCCGAACTTTGCGACCGTCTCAGCTTGTGCATCTTCTACAAACGCTATCAGTGACGCATTCAATTATATCCGTTTAGGCAAGGCTAACGTCATCATCACCGGTGGAGCGGAAGCTGCTGTTTCTGAATCGGGTGTAGGTGGATTCAACTCCATGAACGCGTTATCGACACGTAACGATTCTCCCGAGACCGCATCTCGCCCGTTCAGCGCTAGCCGTGACGGATTCGTGATGGGTGAAGGTGGAGCTTGCTTGGTATTGGAAGAAATGGAGCACGCATTGGCTCGTGGCGCTAAAATATATTGCGAGATCGCAGGAACCGGAATGTCTGCCGATGCTTATCACTTGACCGCTTCTCATCCGGATGGTTTAGGAGCGAAGCTGGTTATGCGCAACGCATTGGAAGACGCGGGAATGACTCCGGAAGATATTGATTACATCAATGTTCATGGAACATCGACTCCCGTAGGCGATATCTCAGAGGTTAAGGCGATCAAAGATGTGTTCGGAGAACATGCTTATCAACTGAATATCAGTTCCACAAAGTCAATGACCGGTCACTTGCTTGGTGCTGCCGGAGCGGTAGAGGCGATCCTGTGTATTATGGCTATAAACGATGGTATTATCCCGCCGACCATTAACCATGCGGAAGGCGATGATGATCCTGAAATAGATTATAAACTGAATTTCACATTCAATAAGGCTCAAAAGAGAGAAGTGAAAGCCGCTTTATCGAATACGTTTGGTTTCGGTGGACACAACGCTTGCGCCATTGTTAAAAAATTCGTGAAATAACGTGTTTAGAAAGCTATACAAACAGCTACATAAAAGAATAAGGCTCCTGCATAATAAAGGTAGGGAGCCTTATTTGTCTTTATCAAAGATTCTAGGTTTTTATCCGGATAATCTCCAGATTTACGAGCAGGCCTTGTTGCATAAATCATCATCGGTAGAGACGGGTGATGGTAAATGGCTTAACAATGAGCGTCTTGAATTTTTAGGAGATGGCATTTTGGATGCGGCGGTCGCCGATATTGTCTATAAGCGCTACCCGAATAAGCGGGAAGGCTTTTTGACAAACACACGCTCCAAGATCGTACAACGGGAAACGATGAATAAGGTCGCCGTACAACTCGGCCTCGATCAAATGGTAGTCTATTCAACCAAGATAAACTCTCATAACAATCATATGTATGGTAATGCGCTCGAGGCTTTGATCGGCGCTATTTATCTGGATCAAGGTTATGACGTTTGTTATAAGTTTATCCGTGACGTGATGATAGAAAAGTATATCGATGTAGATACGCTCGTCCGGAAAGAGATAAATTTCAAGTCAAACTTGATTGAATGGAGCCAAAAGAACAAAATATCGATCTCGTTCGATCTAATAGAGTCTTTTACGGATCATGATGGAAATCCTGTATTCCAAAGCGCAATTAAATTGCTCGGCGAGCAAATTGGCATAGGTATCGGTTACTCCAAAAAAGAATCCCAGCAAGCGGCTTCTAAAATGGCGGTCAAAAGATTGCGGACAGACAAAGAACTCCAGCAACGTATCTCTGCCACAAAGAAAAAGAAGACTGGTGAACTAACCGATGAAAAAGAGTTTTCTGACCTCCCAGAGGAAGAAACTGTATGATAAATAGCAGAACTTGGGTATATCGTTTGATATACCCAAGTTCTTAGTTATATAAGAATAAGCTCATATAAAGTTGTATGTATGAAAAAACAGTACAGTAAATTTCTCCGAATATTAATAACCGGCATATTATATATCGGCTATTTCTCGATTTCAAGTTCGTTGGCGCAGATCAGCGAAGGAGGACTCCCCCCCAGCTTTCAATTCGCAGGTTCACTTCGAAGTGAAAAGCTAGCAGAACAAGTTCCTGTGAATTTCAGTGTGGAAGACCTCAAGACGGTCGATGCGTGGAGGGTCAGCCAAGGCGCTCCGTTGCGTGTAGCCAAGTCGATCCCAACCAGCTTCGACATCGCCGATAGCGGCGATTGGATTTCACTACCCGACGGTAGCCAAATATGGCAACTTCACCTTCAAGCGAAAGGAGCGATCGCCTTGATCCTGTATTACTCCGATTTTTATATACCCAAAGGTGCCCGGTTATACCTGTATAACGCAGCGAAAACCCAAGTATTGGGTGCCTATACGCATCGTACGCATCCTGAAAACGGACCGTTCGCAACCCAAGCCGTAGCAGGCGATGAGGTGATCCTCGAATATGTACCTGCACCATCCGGCGAGACACCTCGACTACGCATCCGGGAGGTCGGTTACGGGTATAATCATCTTGAAGCGATCATGCCAGAAGTACAGGAAGCGCCGGGAGCTGGCTTTTCAGAAGCTTGCGAAGTGAATATCAATTGCGAGGAGGGAGCCGATTGGCAGGAGCAAAAGAAGGGGGTGATACAAATGATTCAATACATCCGTAATAAAGAGGGAGAAGGAGGAAGCTATATTTGTACGGCTTCTCTGGTAAATAATACGGCCCGTGACAAAAAGCCTTATGTATTATCCGCCTTCCATTGTTCGCAAGATATACTGGGCGAACAGACGGTTACTCCCGAGGAATTAGCGGTCTGGTTGTTTTATTTCCACCAAGAACATGTGGGCTGCGATAATGAGTCACCCATTTATCCGATAAAAACCATGGTAGGATGTACACGGAAAGCCTCTACCCCTGTCGAAAACGGTTCCGACGGACTGTTGCTGTTGCTTAACGACGAGATCCCCGACGATTATAATGTATTCTTTAACGGATGGGATCGTTCAAATATGCTTTCACTCTCGGGCGTAGGCATCCATCATCCTTCCGGCGATTATATGAAAATCTCCACCTATGGAAATTATCCGACAGAATCGATTACATGGCGTAATAGTGATGTTGGGAAAACCGGGGCCACGAACGCTCATTGGAACGCGACTTTCGATGCCACGCTAAACGGACACGGGGTGACCGAGGGAGGATCTTCCGGCTCGCCTTTATTTAATAGCAAAGGCTTGATTATAGGTACGCTGAGCGGTGGAAGCTCCAGTTGCGAACTGCCCGAAGGATTGAATTTATACGGTAAATTGTATTATCACTGGAATAAATACAGTGATAATGATACAGCCCGGATGGATGTCTGGCTAGATCCACTCGGAACGGGCGTCACCTCGTTGCAGGGAATGACGCAGGATGGGAAAACGATCGGAAACGAGTATGAAGGTCCGACTGATTTGAAATACAAACAGATCTCCACGGGTGAGATTCAACTGACATGGAATGCCCCAGTCCTCGAAAAAATAGCTGGTTGGGGATCACAAGATCGTTATCAACAGTTCGGTCTCGGAGGAGATCCATTCTATTTCGCTCAGAAATGGGATACGAAAGATCTACAACCGGTGCATAAAAAAACGATCCGGAAGGTTAATTTCTATCCACTGGAAGGGGTCACTTATGGAGTCTATATCAAACAGGGAAACCGGGAGTATGAAGAGAGTTTCACTCAACTGAAATCAGGTAAAATAAATTCGGTCACACTTAAAACACCATTCGTAATCGACGCGAAGCAGGATTTACTGGTAGCCATTCATGTGATAAGCTATGCCAATAACACATATCCGGCATGCTCCGATAAAGGCCCCGCAGTCGACGGAAAAGGGAATTTATATTCTTTGGACGGAAAAAAATGGGAAACATTCTCAGATGATGAGCTAGATGCCAATGTTGTGTTATCGATCGTAATAAGCGCAGAAGAAGGTGAGCTCCCCTCGAGTTCCGTATTCTCCACGAGCACTTTCTCGGAGAAACCGCAACCCATGAGAACGGGCCGATTATCATTCCGGAAACTGGCTATCGCCTCTGATGCGCAAGAAGCAGAGTTGATCACGGCTTTTCCGGAGCTGACCGGTTATAAGGTATATCAAGATACCCGAGAACTGACGACATTACCTGTTTCTCAACGGAATTATACGGTGAAAAATCTGACAACAAGTACCCCTCTGCTCCAAGTAACGGCACTTTATGGTACCGACGAGAGCGCCCCGGCTACGGTAATTCCGGAAACGAGCGTAGGTAACGAACTGAAGCCAACAGACGAAGAAGTAGATATTCAACCACGTATCTTCTCGAATGAAGTACAGATCCAGAATTATCAACAACTGAAATCGCTTGAGATCTACAGGGCCGATGGAAAGTTGATACGTAGCGTCCCGCAACCGGGAAGCAGTCTCAGCACGGGTGATTTTGCCACTGGAATGTATATCTTCCGCTTGACTACCGAAAAGGGAAGCCAAACCGTTCAAGGTATTAAAAAATAAACGGCCGCCTACT
This sequence comes from Parabacteroides sp. 20_3, assembly GCF_964238835.1. Taxonomy (NCBI): domain Bacteria; kingdom Pseudomonadati; phylum Bacteroidota; class Bacteroidia; order Bacteroidales; family Tannerellaceae; genus Parabacteroides; species Parabacteroides sp. 20_3. Next base: position 124,844 of record NZ_CAXSNO010000011.1, read on the forward strand.
AGTATAAAGTAAAAAAGGTTGTGCGTTCTCTGACACACAACCTTTTTTATCTTATTTCCCGAATGTTACCCCCATCCGTTTTCCTTGTACGATCAAATCATGATCCGGTGTCACTAATTTTAGTTTTCCCGCTACTTCTAACAAGGGAATGGATTCTACCCTATCTCCTTTCATACAAACCATACGTCCGAATTCACCATTAGCGATCAGTTCCGTGGCATGGCCTCCCAAACGAGTCGCAAGGTTACGGTCGAACGGAGAGGGGTTTCCACCCCGTTGGGTGTATCCCAATACGGTATCCCGGGTCTCGATACCCGTTCCCGCCTCGATAGCCCGGGTAATATAATCAGAAGGACGCTTTTTATCCGGAGTCTCGATACCCTCGGCTACTACAACGATGGAATAAGGTTTGCCCCTGCGAGCCCGATCCAAGATCGCCTCGTTCACCTTATCGATATCGTATCCCAATTCTGGAAGTAAGATCACGTCGGCACCTCCAGCCATCCCGGCATACAAGGCGATCCATCCGGCATGATGGCCCATCACCTCCACGACCATCACCCGCTTATGTGAACTAGCCGTAGAATGAAGACGGTCTATAGATTCCGTGGCGATATTCACGGCGGTATTAAAACCGAACGTAATATCCGTACCCCATATGTCATTATCGATTGTCTTGGGAACGCCTATCACGTTCAATCCGATCTGAGATAACAGATTGGCCGTCTTCTGCGTACCGTTTCCTCCGATACAAACCAAGCAGTCCAGCCCCAGCTCCTCATAATTTTTCTTAATGATCTCCGGCTTTTCCGAATCTCCCGAGGCCAAGAGCTTACGGAAAGGCTTCTCTCTGGACGTTCCTAAAATGGTTCCCCCTAAATTTAATATGCCGGATAAGCTCCGTTCATCGAAAACTTGGACGTCTTTATTCAAAAGACCTATAAAACCGCTATGAATACCTATCACTTCCATGCCGTAATGCATGATAGCGGTCTTGCCAACACCACGGATCGTAGCGTTGATACCGGGGCAATCGCCACCCGATGAGAGAATCCCTATTTTCATCGTAACGTTAATTTAGTACCTAGCAAAGATATAAATAAAAAGAGAATGCCTACATTTGCACTCGAACAAATAAAAAGAGCATGGATATTTTAACACAGACGATTTCGCTCCTTTTCCGCCATCGACAAACGGAGATCGGACGATTTGGGCAGGATATAGACCATATCCAGCACAAACAGCTGCATGCTCTGCTTTCGACGGCACGCAAGACGGAATGGGGACTCAAATATGATTATAAAAGCATTCGCTCTTATTCTGACTTCTGCCAACGCCTTCCCTTACAGACTTATGACGAGATAAAGCCGTATGTCACCCGAATGATAAACGGAGAAAGGAATATTCTCTGGCCTTCGGTGGTGCGGTGGTACGCTAAGAGTAGCGGGACCACGAACGACAAAAGTAAATTCCTGCCCGTCACCCCCGAGATATTAAAGGGTTGCCACTATAAAGGCGGCTTTGATTGCGTAGCCATCTATCTGCGGAACAACCCAGAAAGCCGTTTCTTCTCCAAGAAAGGCTTGATATTAGGCGGTAGCCATAGCCCTTCCCCGCTAAACTCCGAGGCTCATCAAGGCGACTTATCCGCCGTATTACTTCAAAATCTCAATCCGCTCGTCAATTTAATACGCGTCCCCAAGAAACCCATTATCCTAATGGATGAATGGGAAAGCAAGATCAAGGCGATCGTGGAGAACACTTGGAATAAGGATGTAAACAGCCTATCCGGTGTTCCTTCTTGGATGTTGGTATTGATCAAGGCCGTATTGAAAAAAACGGGTAGGGAATATCTTACGGACGTATGGCCTAATCTGGAGGTCTTCTTCCATGGGGGAATCAGTTTCGAGCCTTACCGGGAGCAATATAAAACCTTGATTCCATCGAATAAGATGCATTATATGGAGACCTATAACGCATCCGAGGGCTTCTTTGGGCTGCAGGACGATCCTACGGACTCCAGTTTGCTTATGATGCCGGATTACGGTATTTTCTATGAGTTCATCCCGATGAACGAGGTGGGTAGCGCCCATCCGACCGTGTTACCGCTGGAATCGGTAGAGACCGGGAAAAACTATGCGATGGTGATCACGACCTCGGGAGGATTATGGCGCTATCAGATCGGGGATACGGTACGTTTCACCTCGTTATTCCCTCATAAATTCGTTATCTCCGGACGTACCAAGCACTTTATCAACGCCTTCGGCGAGGAGCTAATGGTGGATAACGCTGATAAGGCGATCGCCATGACTTGCCTACGAACCGGGGCGAAAGTAAAAGAATATACCGCCGCCCCACTCTTTATGCTGGATAAGGCAAAAGGACGGCACCAATGGTTTATCGAGTTTGACAAGAAACCGGAATCTCTCGATGAATTCGCCACTTTATTAGATCTGAACTTACAAAAGCTGAACTCGGACTATGAGGCGAAGCGGTATAAAGAGATCTCCCTTCAACCGCTGGAAATCGTTATCGCCCACGACGGTGCTTTCTATGAATGGCTCAAGCAGAAAGGCAAATTAGGCGGGCAGCACAAGATCCCACGCCTCAGCAACGACCGCACGCATATAGAGGAGCTTTTGCGCATCAACCAGTCTCTATAAGCCGGTATGCGCTTTATTCATAAGACGCATTAAAATTGATAAGTCAGATAGAATCCCGCCATATTCGAACTGAATACCGGAGCGGCCACGATCGGGCAGTTCTTCACATTTCGATTGATCCGCCGGGCGATAGCGTTACGAATCGGGAAATAGATCAGATACGATAACTCTACCGACAAGATCCCGAAACCCGCGCCGGCTACTACATCCGCCACCCAATGCCTGTTATTGTATAAGCGGGAACCCGCCACGAACGCCGCTATCGCATAACCCGAGTAAGCGAGTATAGGCGAGCTATCCTTAAATTCCTTATAAGCCATATGCGCCCCTAAGAAAGCATTCGAGGTATGTCCGGACGGAAACGAATAAGGCGCCCCGTCCGGGCGAGGCTCGTTTACCCAGTTCTTCAGCCCATGCACCATCAATCCGTTCATCCCTTCCGCTAAAGCGACCAAGCAAAGTTGCTCCACCCAGTTATGCTTCTCTTTTCCCATAAGGTCGCAGACAAATACCCAACCGAGCATTCCCCACTCCAAGTAATTGTCGATATGGATTTGCTTCACGGAATCTTTCCGGGAAAACAGGTGAAAGTCATTCATCCCGTCAATCGCCGTGCCTACGGCTCCCACCGTTATCAATGAGGCCGGAAGAATCAAGCTTTTCGGGTTAAACTTATAGGCGACGACAGGCATTCTCTCCTTGACAGGGGCTTGAGAACGTACGTTTAACGTATCGAGATCACCAACGCCGGCGAACGCAATGTTTACGAAGCCTATCAAAAGGCTTACCAAGACGATTAATTTCCTATATATCATATCCGTTATTTTCCTCTAAGACATCCCTCTCCCGGATAAACCCTTCATCAAAATAGTTGTTCTCTATTTTCGAGTGGATCACCCGCTGGAAATAGAAACGATGGTTATTCCAATGGAAGGCTGGGTATTCCTTATTTTGTTTGACAATATTATTCGTGAAGACCAACCCGTCCACGGACTTGGCGTATACCAATGGCCTATCGAACGTAATAAACTCGTTCGCGTCGATCACGATATCACTATGGAAATATTTCCTTTGCGACGCTAAATCCGGGATTTCGGGATAAATAGAGATAATAGCGTTCGTAAATTGGAACATATTCGTCAAGGAGTTGATGAACTTATTCTTACGGATCAACACGTTCCGGCAAGCGCCGGTCTCGAACCAGCCGTTGCAATCACCGCACAGCAGGATCGCCGTCCCCGAGGTATGATCGAAAACATTATTCTCTACGACCGTTTGCCGAGGCGTGCTGAACAAGGAACCACGGGCACGGTTATTCCGGATCACGTTATCCGAGAATAGGACCGTCGGCGTCCACTCCAGATTCTCTATGCCGAAGCCGCTTCCCTCATGGATCGAAGGATTCACCGTATTCTCAAACCGGATCTCGAACTCCTTCGCCCCTCGGTAATCCGGTTGATCAACTGCCTTGATAGCGGTAATCCGGTTTCTCGCCCCTATCAATTCCATGGTGCTCGAATGGATGAACTGCACGGAATCCCCTACCCTTCCCCATTCGAAACCATACGATTGCGGGTGCATATACCGGCCTACCAAGGTCGAGTCATTCACTCGTCTCACCACTTTCAGGTAAGTTCCATGCACATTGATAGCGTCGTCCATCATCCCTTCGTACAAGCCATTCTTGGAGATGATCGCTCCCTTGCAGGCCGAGAAATGGGTAGCGTCCGCCTGTGTCGTGAAATACCGCGGATCGTCCGCCCCTTTCAAGCAAACGGAGAAACCATCCAGCGTGATATTCTCGCTCACTTGCGCCAAGAGGCCCATTCCCTCGGCATAATGAACCTTGATATTCTCCAGAGTCGTATTCACGTCATGATACAGGAAGACACCGGGAGCCGGACGTTCCCAAGAACGCATGGCGATCACCGTACCGGGCACCAAACGGCTGTCTTTCCAACGGGGAGACTTTATCAGCCTTGGAGAAACCTCGATCAAGCCCCGCACGCCTACCGGGATATCGCTTGTATTATACACCAAATGACGTGTATCTCCCTCGAAGGCGATACCGGAACCGGGAGTCAACTCCCAGCCTTCTCCCTTCGCTACAAACACGCTATCCCGTATCTCATAGTGTACCCACGGAGCCACCTCGAAAGTGATCCCACCATTCACCGTATCGTTCTCCACCACTCTTACCTGTGAAATCTGAGGGTGCTTGAAGTCTATACTAAAGTTTTTCAAGACACAATTCCTCGAATCCAGCAAAGAGACCGGCAACATCCTGCCGTGGAAGATTAACTCCGAGCCTTGCCCGTCGAACACCATATTCTTCATCCCCTCGAAAGGCAAGCCTACTTTCTTCGGATTCATTTGATCATGATTCGAGATGAAATAGACACGCTCTGCCGCGCTATCGGGATAAAACTCATAGCGGCCCTTAGGCAAGGTCACCACAATGGTCTGGTTTTCCTCGCATTTCTCCCGTATCTGCTCCAATGCCCTCGCCATAGCGGGCGCATTATCCACATTCTCGACCGGGGATAAACCATAAGCCGACAAATCATACCTCCGTTCCGTAGAACAAGCGCTTCCAAACAGGGAATAAAGCAGGACAACTGCCCCCCATAGATACCATTTCATAGAAAATCAATTAAATATATCCGCGAAGGTATGTATTTTACAGGGTAAGCGCACTAAAAACAGACAATAACTTTCCGTCTCATGAATCCTATCACGAATCTCCTATAATAGCAGCCTGAGTTTGTCTTATGCTGATATAGGTAGACACATTCAATAACAATAAAATGTGTAATTATTATGCGCAAAAAACATGAGCAT
>NZ_CAXSNO010000012.1:0-128196 GCF_964238835.1 Parabacteroides sp. 20_3
ATCTTGGCGTCATACAAAGGAAGTACCTCCTCGGAATCGTTCACTGCCTCTGGGTTTTGGAGGTATGGTACGTTCTTATAAGAGGTACAACTCGCTACCAATAGAGGTAGAGCTAATAAAAGTAGTAATCTTTTGATTTTCATATTATTTTGTTATCTTTTTTTATTTCATTGAACACAGAATGATATGGATTTAGCGAAACAAACGAGAGAAAAAGCCTTTCGGTTTCTCCGGTTCGTATTCCGACTCGTATTTCCGCATTAAATCCTCATAGGAAAGTCTTTTACTCACCATCTCGTAAATCATACCCCAGTCCGGGAGACCACCAAGATTACGATCATCGATAAAGAGATCTACTTTCAGTTTGCGGGAGAAATGGTTGTTCTGCCCTTTCTCCTCCTCCGGATAATCACGGTTTACGGCATAAAACTCCAAGCCACGGTCACGGCAGAAGGCAATAGCATCATCTAAAAGCTGGCCCTCACGTACACTCCATAAGATTAGCTTGTGGCGTTCCGATTGTAACTTTTTTAATGTCTCAATGGAGAAAGGAAGCTCCTTACCGATCGCAGGATATTTATGCTCAACGATCGTACCGTCAAAGTCTACCGCTATTAGCATGTCGATTGATTTTTGTTTTATGATTTATGATTCTTGATTTTCGGTGTCCAATTCCGAGAATTTGGAGTTTTGGCTCTTGAACTCGGGGACAAAAGATTTCATCTCCTTTACCATCGGAAGGATTTGGACACGAAGGGATAATTCTGCCAATAAATTGATATGCTCTACCACGTCCGTATAAGCGTACTCCCGGACCGCAGCCACACGAATCTTCTCATGAGGAGTCTCCTTCGTATTCTCTTTCTTGCTCAATAACTCCTCATATAATTTCTCTCCGGGACGAAGACCGGTATATTTGATCTCAATATCCTTATTCACCTGTAAACCAGATAATTCAATCATACGTCTTGCCAAATCCGCTATCTTCACAGGCTCCCCCATGTCAAAGATAAAGATCTCACCACCTTTACCTAGCGTACCGGCCTCCAGCACCAAACGGCAAGCCTCCGGGATCGTCATAAAGTAACGGATGATATCGGGATGGGTCACCGTAACAGGACCTCCCTGAGCGATCTGATCACGAAAACGGGGGATCACGGAACCGTTACTACCCAATACGTTGCCAAAACGGGTCGTGATGAATCTCGTATGACCACTCACCTCTCCTCTCCCGATCGCTATGCTTAAGCTCTGTACGTATATCTCGGCCAAGCGCTTGCTACATCCCATAATATTCGTGGGGTTAACCGCCTTGTCCGTACTGATCATCACGAACTTCTCGACACCATAAGCGACCGCAGCGTCCGCCATCACACGGGTACCAAATACGTTCGTTCGAATTGCCTCGCAAGGATTCTCCTCCATTAAAGGTACATGTTTGTAGGCCGCCGCATGAAACACCACTTGAGGAAGCCAATTACGGAACACATAATCCACACGATCCAAATTACGGACATCTCCGATCACCGGGACAAAATTCAAGTCCTTGAATTTCTCCTCCAATTCCAAACGGAGGTTATGCATCGGAGTCTCGGCTGAGTCGAAACAAACAAGCCTCTTTATCTGGAAATGAGCTAATTGGCGGCAGATCTCACTACCGATACTCCCTGCGGCTCCCGTGACAAGGACTGTCTTCCCTTTCAATAGATTACCGATCTCACCCAAATTAATATTGATCTCCTCACGCCCTAATAAATCCTCTATACGAATCTCACGAACAGAGCGTTTCATGTTTCCACCACGGAGTTCTTCCATCTCAGGAACAACTAACGTTTTCAGGGAAGTCTGCTCACAATAACGGATCAGACGATCACGTTCCTGCTGGATCACCTTTATATTAGGAAAGAGAATACCATCCAAATTGTTGCGTGGGATCAAGCGACACAAATCTTCCAAGCTTTCTATCTGGTAAACAGGCAACTCCGCAATTCGAATACTTTTCTTGAAACTTCCAAACGCAACAAAGCCCACTATACTATAATTTTGCATGAAGACATGACGATTCGCAGACGTAGCGATCATCACGCTCTCTTCCTCCGTACCAAAAACCAATACACGCTTACGTTTTTTACCGAGTTGCGACAGGACACTATTATAAACATTTATTACGAATACACGCAAGGTGATCAGCATCACAATTGTCAACGTACAGTCCGTGATTCCTCCCACCCAATATACGGAGGGGCTGAAATTGGCCTTTAAAGCCACAAGGATCAAAAACATAAAGATCGATTTGGAGATCGCCACGCCACCGATCCTCCACACTCCCCGCAGCGTGGAATGACGAATAACCCCATGATAGACCTTGAACGCAAGGAAAGAGGCAACACTGGCCACAAATGAGGCCATGCCTACTTTCAATACATTGGACTCCCCTATATGTATGCGCAGGAGAGAAAATAACCCAAGCACTCCCACCAACGACACACCAAGGGAAACAAATAGATCCGCACAAAAAATGACCCAACGGTTGATATACCGCAAATTTACCAGACGGCCCAAAGCCAAGCGCCATCTGCCCTTACGAAAGTTCATCATTTGTATTTATTTTTTCTTATATTTTACAGAGCATAAAAGTTTAGCGACCGAACCTACCAAAAGGCTGGAGTGGTATAAGCTAAAGCAAGAGTTTAGTCTATCGGTTAAAGAAAAAGGGCTTCTCCTCGCTACTAGAGATAGCTGACCCCTTGATCGATACCGGTCGCCTTATCCTTATATATTTATTAATCAAGGATATATAAATTTAGTATTCAAACTTTTCCCAACGGCGGTGCCTGTGACTCGTGGCGTCCCGAAGCGGCGGGCGTAATACAGCTTTCCGTCCGCAAGATCGTACCATCACCTTGGTGGATGATTTGGATCGCATGGGTTGCATTGGGCAGGATCTGCACATTACAACCGTAGATATGGAAGACGAAACGTGCTTGTTCCGCCCGCTCATGGTTTTCTGTCATATCGTAATTTTTTCAGTAAGGTTATCACTTTTCGTTTCCCTTGGAAAACGAGGTATATATGAATTGCCCTGTGAAATATATATCAATTGCCTAACGCAGTATATATCCTCGGGCATATGCAGTATATCTTCTCAAAAACGGCCAGTTGAGCGGTGTCTGAGACGACTGCTCCACGCATCGTTGATACGGGCACGGATGTTGCTGACGCTTTTACCCTTCGTGATTCGGGGGGTGATGGGTAGAAAGAGGCGGATGAAACGCTCTTTGACCATCTCCTCGGGGGTTATTTTCAGCTCGTTCTCTTGCATGACCAGAATGACTTGGGCCAACTCGGTAACTGTCCGGCACTCGACGATCTGCGCAAGATAGCGTTCCAGATCCTCTTCTTTATTTATATAGGCACGAAAACGGATCGTTTCAGGCATGAGACCGGATCTACCGTCCCCCTCTTCTAAGGAGGTCTCCCCGCAATATTCCCCCACATAGAAGTTCTGGATGGCTTCCGTAGCGTTGGGGAGTATCTGGTTATTGCCGCCGTGTATGGTAATTGTTATATCAGACATAAGGTATATATGAATCGTTTGTCAATGAAAAGTAAACAGTTTGTCAACGGTTATCAACGGATTTGATTTCGCTATCCGGGGGTTGTACTTTCGCATTGTCAACAATAAGTTTAATCTTTTAAAAAAAGAAGTATGATTAATTATTCAACTTACATGTGGAAAAGTCCACTGGATGAGACCGCAAAGGAACAGGCGTACGCCAAGAACCAAGTGACGAAAGTGATGAGTTTCGATGATTTCGTGAAGCACATCTCAGATCACAACGGTGTTTTCACACGCGGCACGGTAAAAGGCGTGGTAAGCGACACCTGCTCATGCCTAGTGGAACAATTGCTGAACGGCTACAAGGTACAATTCGGCGAACTAGGAATCTTTAGCATCTCCATTACCTGCGAGCCGGCCGCTACACTCAAGGACTTCTCCAGCGATAATATCAAGGCAGTGAACATTCTATTCAATCCGGGTATAGACTTCGAGAACCTACGTTCTAAGGCAGAATTCAACCTAGTAACCAGCCGTGCGATCCAAGCCGCCTCGCTGAAGGCGGTAAAGGAGAATAAAGACACGGTAGACTTGGCAGCGTTGAAGAAAGGAGACTCAGAATCTCCCGATGAGATCTAAATCCTACCATTGAGAAATACGGCTCTTAAACCATGACGCTTATTTTATTCATTTATTTAAAGACTACAAGTATGAAAAAAACAAATTGGAAGAGCGTCTTGCTCTACATCATCCGTATTGTCGAACTGGTCATCACCGGTGCCGCCGGTGGAGCCGCTAGCGGTTGGATCGGATGAGAACCATCACGCTGATTATCGTGCATTGCTCTGCCAATAGGCAGGGCAGCACTTTACGGATGATGGACATCGACCGCCTGCATCGCTCACTCGGCTGGAAAGGTTGCGGATATCACTTCGTTATCCCGACCGATGGTACGATCGAGACCGGTAGGCCCCTTGAACAAGTGGGCGCTCACTGTAAGAACCACAATCGGTACAGTATCGGGGTTTGCTATATCGGAGGACTCGCCAACGATGGAAAGACTCCCATGGATACCCGAACGGAAGCCCAACGAGAAGCCCTACAGGGTTTGCTTCGTGAATTGCATCAGCGATTCCCCAAAGCCCTAATCGTGGGACATCAAGACTTGGACCCGTCGAAATCCTGTCCCTGTTTTAATGTAGTGAGCGAGTTTTCCGATTAGTTTAACGCAGGGAGTCCCTTCACCTCCCTCGTATGCCATGCTTGGTAGGCGGGAGCGGAGAGTTCAGGTACAGTCAATAACTTGTAATCCGCCCCGTTCTGCTTTGCTATATGTTTTCGTTCATACAAACGAAGGGAACGATCCGTTACGGAAACCATGACAACCGGAAAAGGATAAGCGTACAGGAGCATCGGCGTGATCTCACTATCCGGAAAGGCACGACGCAATTGATAAGCGGAACGTTCGAACGCAACCCAATAAGATCCCGTACAATATAAATGGATCGAGGCCTGATTCGCACACTCACGATCCATGATCTCTCTCAAATGCCCTTTCAGCAATAGCATCAAACGGATACCGGAGGGAGTTTCGCTTTCCTTTCTCATGACAGTCTACTATTTAATGTTTTAGCCAAATATCGTAATCGTGTAAACGCTGTATCAACAAGGCCTTGCTTCTCTTAGGCGAAGGGTCATCCCGCCAGGGATCTACCAGCTCATGCGCCATACGGTAATACAGGTTGCTATTCGTGCAGCCGTAAAGCGTGACGAGCAGCAAGGCACGAGAATTCACAGCCTTAACCAATGGAAGCATATTGCGTAGGGTGGAATGCAAGCGTTCAAACTCCTCTTCTTGAGCCAACAGCTTATAGGCCGGAAGGAGTAATGAGTAAACCTTGCAACGCATCACGTCGGTCTCCACACGAAGGGAAGCATAGCCCTTCAGCACCTCACGAACCAGAAGTTCGTCTTCCTTTCCCAATTTGCCCGAGAGATAATAACGCCCCAACGCCTTGTGCATACCTTCCGATAAACGATCGTTATCCAAATGGGTATAAACGTGCTTGCCTTTCGTATTCAACTCGATCAGCTCATACTCGCCTTGCCTTACCTCAAATAGAGGAACCCACATACAGTCAAGGATACGTACCATGACATCCTTATGACCTCCACCCGGTTGCACCACCACCTCAGCCTCCATCCCCATGAAAGAACCCGAGGTGATACGTACACGGTCACCTTTCAGCAAGCGACCGCTATCCGGTACGTACACCGGAAGCTCATTGGAATAAGATTCTGCCATCCAGCGTAAGGTCTCCATCTCATGATCTGACAGGTAAGGGAAATAAGAGTGTTCGCCCACGGATACCCGAGGAAGAAGATTATATAAGGGCATGATACGTTTCAAACGGAAAATCTCATTCTCCGAAGCATGGATAAACACATAGTTGTATAAAAGAGGCTTCCTCGTATTGACCATCTTGCCTCCCACCTTGCGAGCCTCGACATACGAGGGGGCAAAGTACTCGAACAAGGGTTCCCCACAACGTTTACGACGGGAAAGCTCGGCATCTAATCCTTTTGACGAATAGATATTATCACGTCCCCCAACAGCGGTAGGAAGTGTCAATACATACCAGCGTACAGCCTCCTGACTACGGCGATTGCGTATATGCTTCATAGCTCTATCTGAGCTATTACTTGTCATGATATTCATTGAGGAAGATAATTCAGAGCCTTATCAAGATATCCTTGTAATACCCTGATAAATAAACACTTATATGAAAACGAAAAGGAATTACTGAAAATTTGCATCCCTTCAATACTCATGCTACTTGGCGAGTAGCGTTCATTTCATGCCGCAAATGTAGTAAAAAATAACATAACACAAGCAAACATTAGGCTTTGTTTGTGTTTCAACCTTGATTCTCTTTAAATCTTCGTTCTTATTTCTGATGTATAGACATGGCAATAGAAACGAAATGGCCTCGTATTCCCGAAATCATCACGTTATCCGAAGTAAATTCTACATACATCATGTAGAGACGGAGCGTGCTCCGTCTCCCACCGCCTGATAGTAACTTAAAATACCATTTTGAGAGGATGAGACGGAGCACGCTCCGTCTCTACAACTAAGGGATATCCTTTTACTCCTCTTGTTAAGGCTACTCGCCAAGTAGCAGTCAGTTTGGCTACTCGCCAAGTAGCGTACTTTTCTTCACCCTACTTTCGGCGCATAATTATACACACTCTCGAAACAAAGTTTGTTTACGGTCGAGAGCTTTTCTAAAGAGAAACTCTTCAAGTATATTTGCGTAGTCTTGATAGATTTATGCCCTAACAGTTCACTGATCATCTCAATCGGTACGTTTTGCTCCTTCAAGGTCGTGGCGAAAGAGTGACGAATCGTGTATGAGGTAACCCGAGTACGAATACCGATGGATTCCGACAGTGTTTTCAATCTGCGGTTAAAACCTCCTAATACGGTATTATATTCCTTATAGGCATCCTCACCGGTCTTCATTCCCTCTAAAAATGGAAACAGATAGGGCGAATCCTCGGTTGTATCGGCTGCCAACTCATTCAGCAGCCCTTGTGCCTCCACTGGAATCTCCACCTGTATAAGGGATCCGCTTTTCTGCCGATAATAAGACAAGATCCCTTCCTTGATATCCTCCTTTCGCAAATGCGCCAAATCTACGAAAGCCATCCCGCAAAACAAAAACATCAGGCAAAAGGCTGATTGGGTCCTCTTCTGTTGCGGATCTGTCACCGGGCTTGTCATCAGCAAGCGTAAGCTTTCCGAAGGCAACGCCTTTTTACGTTTACTCTCAACCCCCGTAAACACATTCTTAAACAAATGAGGGATATAGGTAGCCTCACCCACCTCTACGGCTAAATTATAGATGTGACGAATCCGGCGCATATAAGTAGATACCGTGTTACGAGAACATCCCTTGGCCAACAGCCAAGATTGATAACGCAAAAGTGTATCCCGATTAATATACGCATAAGGAATCTCTTCCCGGCCACAAAAACATTTAAACGACCTCAACGCATCTTGATAACTCTTCGCCGTGGAATAACGCTTTTTCTCACGCAGGCAGGTGATATACGTAAGTACACCCACCACAAAATCATTCTCATTCATACTTTATCTCCTTAAGAATTAATACATAAAAAAATCCTCTATCTCTCCGTTTACACGGGAAAGATAGAGGATCTTCATAAAATCCTTAAAGAAATATATTATTTTCCGGCTTTCTCAGCAGCAGCTTTCTTATTGATCTTCTTCTTCTGCAACTCGTAAGCGATCGGAGTAGCGACGAACAAAGTAGAGTATGTACCGATAATGATACCTAATAAAATAGCGAACGTAAAGCTTCGGATCGTGCTACCGCCCAAGATGAAGATACACAATACAACCACCAATGTAGTCAATGATGTATTAAATGTACGACACAAGGTAGAGTTCAACGCATCATTGATCACTTGATAACGATCACGCTTCGGATACAAAGCGATTGTCTCACGGATACGGTCGAATACAACCACGGTATCATTGATAGAGTAACCGATAATCGTCAAGATAGCTGCGATAAACGTCTGGTCTACCTCCATTGAGAACGGAAGAACCTTCCATAACAAGGTATAGAAAGAAATGATACACAATGTAGTCGTAGCAACAGAGGCGAACGCACCAACAGAGAATGACACATCACGGAAACGAAGCAGGATATAAGCGGCCATACAGATCATAGCGAAGATTACCGCTAAGATAGCGCTATTCTTGATATCGTCTGCCATGCTAGGGCCTACCTTCTGCGAACTCTGTATGAAAGTAGTCGTGAACTCATCTAATGTAGTTCCTTCCGGAAGTAAGGACTTCACGCCCTCAAACAATTTATTCTCGATCTCTTGATCTACCGTAGGATCATTGTCTTCGATCTTATAGTTGGTGGACACACGTACTTGATCCGCTGTACCGATCTGGATAACACTAACAGAACCGTCTAACTGAGCATCCAGCATATTACGAACATCGTCAGTCTTCACCTCTTGATTAAAACGAATCACGTAGTTACGTCCACCCGTGAAATCGATACCGTTATTCAAACCGATCGTCATCATAGAAATAGCACCCAATACGATAATAGCGGCCGGAATCAAATAACCGACTTTGCGAGCACCCAAGAAATTGATCTTCGGGTTTGTCAGCAAGTCTTTCGTCAGAGAAGTCGTGAATGTCACGTTCTTCAATTTATCTTTCGCTAACAATGCCTCATAAACGATACGAGTCAAGAACACGGCTGTAAGGAAGGAAGCGAACAAACCGATGATCATCGTCGTAGCGAAACCACGGATAGGACCCGTACCGAAATAGAACAATACGATACCGGTAATGATAGATGTCAAGTTTGAGTCGAAGATAGCGGAGAACGCATTGCTGTAACCGTCGGCGATCGCCTTTCCTAAAGACTTACCGGCGCGAAGTTCCTCTTTCGTACGCTCATAGATCAATACGTTCGCATCGACTGCCATACCTAGCGTCAACACCATACCGGCAATACCCGGCAAGGTAAGAACCGCTTGGAAAGAAGCAAGGATACCCATCGTGAAGAAAATGTTCAATACCAAAGCACCATCGGCGATCAATCCCGGTACCAATCCATAGAATGCGCACATATAGATCATCAACAGCACCAATGCCAACACGAAAGAGATCACACCGGCATTGATAGCCTCTTGTCCTAATGACGGACCAACGACATCTTCTTGAACGATATGTACGGAAGCAGCCATCTTACCCGATTTCAATACGTTCGCTAAGTCCTTCGCCTCTTCCGGTGTAAAGTGACCGGTGATTTGTGAACGACCTCCCGTGATCTCATCGTTTACGTTCGGAGCGGAATAAACCATCTCATCCAAAACGATAGCGATCTGGCGACCGATATTCTCTTTCGTCAAACGAGCCCAAGCCTTAGAGCCTTCGGCATTCATAACCATGTTAACCATTTGCTCTGAACGACCGGCTTGTTGCATAAAGTCAGCGTTAGCATCTGTTACTACGTCACCACCTAAAGCGGGACTTCCGTCACGGTTCGTTACCTTCAAGGCATATAACTCAAAGAACTGCTCTTTATCATCGATCGCCTTTACACCCCATTTTAAAGCCAAGTTACGAGGCAATACCTCTTTCACTTGTTTCATGTTCAGGTATTCGCTGATCTTCTCCATATCTTTTGCTTGAGCGATACCTACCGTCGAACCCGGAGACAACTGACCGTTGTACTGGCTAATCTGCAATAAAGCAAATAATGGATGTTGCTTAGCGAACTCTTCCATGCTTTGATTAGCTTCCGTATCTTTTTTATCTTGACCAAGCTCAGCCAACAAAGAATCGGCCTCACTTACATTCGCATCAGCGGCATCAGCGATTTTCTCAACATTATCGGTAGCTACAGAATCAGCGGAAGCCTCCTTACTTAGGATAGTAGCCAATACATTATCAGCGGCAACCAATTGTTGATAGATTTCCGGCAACTTATAAGTTTCCCAGAATTCCAAGTTAGCGCTACCTTGAAGCAACTTACGAACACGTTCCGGTTCTTTCACACCCGGCAACTCAACCAAGATACGACCCGCTGTCTCCAAACGTTGGATGTTCGGAGAAACCACACCGAAACGGTCGATACGAGTACGCAATACGTTGAATGAGTTATCAATCGCACTTTGCAACTCTTGTTTCAAAACAGAAACAACCTGAGCGTCTGAACTCTGGGGCGTGATTTTATCTTTTAACTCGAATGTACTGAAAATAGCGGAAAGACGTGCGCCGCTATCCAACTTCTTATACTCCTCAGCGAAAAGGTCGATGAAATCTTTTTGGCTAGTCGCTTGATGCGCGTAAGCTAAATCCAACGCCTTGTTGAAATTCTCGTCTTGGTTGTTGTTAGACAACGAACGGATTACATCCGCCACGTTCAACTCAAGGACAACGTTCATACCGCCCTTTAAGTCAAGACCTAAACTAATTTCCATTTCACGGCATTGCTTAAGCGTATAGCCTAACCATACCTTCTGAGTAGATAGTGAGTCTAAATAAGCACTCTCTTTCGCAGGATCTCCACCCGCATACTCAGCGGCTTTACTGTTGTAATGTTGCGTCACGAACGAGAACGACAAATAGAACAAACAGACAAGCGTAAGTAACACCGCGAAGACCTTTACAAATCCTTTGTTTTGCATCTGAATCTTAGGTTTATGTTATTACATTATTTATATTCGTTTTTTCACAGGGTGCAAATATAGACTTTTTTTCTTTGATAAAGAGCAATTAGTATAATTATTTGTCACGCTCATAGTTTATTTCAAACGCAAATGTATATCTTTGGGGCTAAAATAATAAGGAAAATATACCATGAAACAGTTATTATTCGCTCTGTTATTTATCCCCGCCCTGCTATTCGCGCAAGAGGATCAACACTATCTGGCAGGGGCCGTTCCGGTTGCAGACGGTAAAGTCGTTTTTACCCGAGAGATTAATGCCCCCTCTTTAAGCAAGGCACAAATCTACCAACAACTATTAAAATGGGGACAAGAAAATTTTAACACAAAGGAAAGTAGAGTAGCTTATCAAAATGAGGCAAAAGGCGAGATCGCCATTATCGGAGAAGAATATATAGTATTCTCCAGCACAGCTTTATCCCTCGATCAGGCGATGATGAAATACCGTATTATCATTGAATGCAAGGAACATGCTTGTACCCTGCAACTTGCGGGCATCCGATATGAATATAACGTGTCTTACCAGAACGAGCCGGAGAAATACCTAGCCGAGGAATGGATCACGGACGAGTATGCCTTGAATAAGAGCAAGACGAAATTGAACCGTATCAGCGGTAAGTTCCGTAAGGCCACGATTGACTTCGCGGATAAGACGTTTGATAGCGCAGCCAACGCATTAGGCGCACAGTTGCTGACAGCCGCACCGGTAGAACCAGTATCCGCTCCGCAACGGGAAACACGACCTGTGGCACCGATGGAAGGTTTCGTAGCGTTCCAAGCGGACAAAATACCTAGCACGATCCTCCAGATGTTACCGGACAACGCTTTACAGATCAAAGCCGTAAAAGGAAATACGACCGACGCAAACGTTGAATGGGAAGGCATAGGCAATATGTTCGGTAAAACGATCAGTACAATCTCCATATCCAAAGATAGTCCTGCTTATAAAGCGATTGGCAATAACGACGTATATCGATTATCCTTCTCCAAGCCCGGCACATCTGCCGATGCGCCATGGATTATTATCGAGTGCCGTAAACAAGGCGAGACCTCCGAAGGACAGCAAACGATGTTAATCGGCGAGATTACGAATGTATGGATCAAATAACGATAAAGAGAGTTGCATTTATGAAAAAGATTCTATTATTAATATATATGATGTTCCCTGTGCTAGTCATGGCGCAGGGGCATAAAGGCGAGGTAGACGAATGCGCCCCCATGAAAAACGGGAAGGTATGCTATAGCGATGATGTAGAGATCGAGAATACCTCTAAACTAGAAATATTCAACGCTATTAACGCATGGGCTAAGAAATCTTATGGAAAAGATGTCTTCTTATCCAACGTAAACTCGAACAAGAACAAAGGGACCATCTTCGTAAGCTCTAAGGTTGAATTATTGTTGAATGATACAGACAAGACCATCATTAAATATAAAATGCGTATCACCTGCTTCGACAACCGGTACACGATCGAGGCGAGCGATATCGTATATCAATACGATCCGCTAAACGATAAAAAGTACAAGACCTATAAAGCGGAAGATGTGATCGCCAATAATGGGGATAGCAATACGATAGCGCTGATCAAAGATCCTAAGCTATTCTGTAACGCTACCTTCTTCTTTGTCGAGAACTTGTTCGCCGACGTATTTGACGCTGCGCAGAACGCAGAATCCGAGTGATGAAGCCCTTTTATTCAAGTTTCAGATAACACCATAACGGGTAGTGGTCTGAATAAGCGACCTTATCCACGGAACAATTCATAGAGGTCATGTTCGGGGAATGCAGGATATTATCGATACGGAACCAGAAGAAATTTTGATTATAGGTAATACCCATTCCCCGGCCAGACTCGGCAAAGGCATCCGTCAAATCCCCTTGGATCGTACGGTGCGCATAAGAAATAGGCGTATCATTAAAGTCACCGCATACCAAGACATAATCTCCTTTCGCGTTCTTAATCTCTTCTGATACCGCTTCCGCTTGCTTAGCCCGAATCCGGAAAGCAGGTCCTAGCTTTTGCTCGAACGCTCCTTTCAAATCGTCCAACCCATCCGAGCTAAAGCTCTTTATAAGGGATGAATAACGGGTCCGGTCCTCCATCGTCAGCTTAAAGGATTCCAAATGGTTATTAATCAAGGTCAACTTCTTTCCCTTGATGTTCACTTCATGTACGGAAGAGCCGTTATAATCCGAATCGTATTTCACCATCCGGGAATTCGACAGCGGATATTTGGAGAACACAGCGATGCCGAAACTCTGGAATTTCGTGGAGCTTTGATAAAATACGGAACGATAAGGATACATGCTCAACGCATCATAGATCTTAGAGGCAGTAAGGCTCTTCTCTGACTTAGCCGTGGCATATTCCTGCAAACAAACAATATCCGCGTCCGAGTTAGCGATATATTGGATAATCTTGTTCGGAGCTATCTTCGTATGATTCTTGTACCCAAAAGCCATCACATTATAAGTCAGCACCTTCAGCACCTCTTCCCGAGGAACATCCTTATGCGAGTGAAACGGAAAATAGCGTTTCACGGGACCCCAACATAACAAGAAGGAGAATATGCCGATCAATAAGAACTTCCATTCCCATAAGAACAGCCAATAGATAATAAAGCAAAGATTGACTACACATAAGACTGGAAAGGCTAATCCCAGATAAGATAACGTCATACTCGTCTCAGGAGACACCCGATCCGAATAAGCCGAGACTATCAACAATACGACAGCCACCACATTCGCTACGACGAATAAGAATTGAAGAAAAATCCGTAGAGTTTTCATAAGTATCTGTTATTTCTTACTGGCGTCGAAAAGTCGCTTTTTCTCTTCAGCGGAAAGGCTCTCATAACCGGAACGTTTCAATTTATCCAGTATAGTATCTAGATCCACCGACTCCTGATGTTTACGTGCGTTATACTCATAATCCGTCTCGTTACGTTTATAAGTCACACGCATCTTCGGTTTCCGTTTGCCCAAATTCACGAACCAGTCGATCAACCGATTCATTGGAGCGGTCAAGTCCTTTCCATTACGAATACGGGAAGCGAACCACATACCAAACAAAGCCCCGCCGATATGGGCGATATGTCCTCCCGCATTATCAGAAGTCATCGCCAACAAATCGATTACCAGCGTAAAGATAGCCAAATAAATTAATTTGATCCTTCCGATCAAGAATAAATTAATCTCCAAATCCTTCCGGTAAAACGACACGGCGAAAACGATCGCCATAACAGATGCCGAAGCCCCCATCAAATAGCTAAAAGAAGCCACATTCTGGAAATAAGGGAAAATATTATAAGCAAGGACAAACAATATCGCACCGGCAAGACCTCCCAATATATACAAGCCTCCCAACTGCCGCTCACTGAAGAAATTCAAGAACAATCCCCCGAACCAATACAACCAAAGCATATTGAACAAGATATGCAAGAAGTCAAAATGAGTGAACATATAAGTAAACAACGTCCACGGACGGAAGAGCAAAAGTTCCGGAGAAGCCGGTAACTGCAAATACTGCAAGAAAGGCACCCCTTGCACATTAAAGAGCATAAACAATACGCTGGCCAAACGTATCAAGATAAACAAGCCTACATTTATATATATCAGTTTCGACAGGATATTACCCGACTGAAACGTACGCTTCAAATTAGTAAAAATACCGTCCATTGTCTGCATCTTTCTTTTTCCAATAACGAATTAGGAAATAACCGAATAACATACCCCCCAAATGAGCGAAATGCGCTACCGTATCGCCACCAAAACTAGCCACACCCATAAATAGTTCGGCAAGACCATAAAATATTACGAAATATTTGGCTTTAATCGGGATCGGTATGAACATCAAGTACAAAGGAACATTCGGGAAGATCATCGCGAATGCCAACAAGATTCCGAATACGGCACCCGAAGCGCCAATGGTCACGAAATAATTCAAGAACTCGCTTTTGCTGATAATCTGGGCTCCATTCAAGTTTATCATGTCTTGGCTAGCGAAGATCACATCCCGCAAATTAAAGAACCATACCACCTCTTGTACCAAACCGGCGCCTATACCCGTCACGAAGTAAAAAATCAAGAAACGTTTGGGCCCCCATACGTTCTCCAATACCCGGCCGAACATATAAACGGCGAACATATTAAAAAACACATGCGCAAACGAATGGGTATCGTGCATGAACATATAAGAAACGATCTGATAAGCCTTGAAGTCGGTAGCACCCGGGACGTGAAGCCCTAATAAATCCACTAAATCGACGCCGACTTTCGGCAGTGCAAGGCTGGCTACCCAAAATAGCAAGTTTATAATGATAAGATTTTTCGTTACCGGCGGGATACTATTTAAGAACCCCGAATTTGTCTGATTCATCATATACTACGTTAATTTAGCGGCAAAGGTAAATATATTTTAGCCGTTTTTGCCCATAATAATACTAAAACATATGTAAATCGGTAAAAAAAGTAGGTTTTTCTTTTGTGATATTTCAAAATAAAACTACATTTGGAGCCGTCTATCGGTTATCATAGTTTTGTTTAATATATTAACAGTCAAACCATCATGAACAAATCAGAATTTATTAGTGCAGTCGCTGAAAAATCAGGTCTCAGCAAAGTGGATGCTAAAAAGGCAGTAGAAGCTTTTGTTGACACAGTTTCTAACGAATTAAAAGAAGGCGGTAAAGTCGCTCTACTTGGCTTCGGTTCATTCTCTGTGTCAGAGAAGGCCGCTCGTAAAGGTGTTAACCCGAAAACTAAAGAAACCATTGAAATCGCAGCTCGCAAGGCCGTGAAGTTCAAGGCTGGTGCTGAATTGAACGAGCTAATCAAATAAGAAACACCATTATTCTCTATAGAAGAAGGATACGATGCAAATTGTATCCTTTTTTTGTGTACCTTCGCGTACAAAATAAAATCCGAATTATAGTTAGACGAATATGGTTATCGAACAACAGATTACCGGGGCTATCATAGCCGGCATCAAAGAGCTGTACGGAGCGGATGTCACCGCTAGCCAAGTGCAGTTACAAAAAACGAAAAAAGAATTCAAGGGGCACTTGACCCTAGTCGTATTCCCATTCCTTCGCATGTCGAAGAAATCTCCGGAGCAGACCGCTCAGGAAATCGGTGAGTACTTGTTGAGAAACGAGCCAGCGGTAGCTGAATTTAATGTAATCAAAGGATTCCTTAACCTGACGGTCGCTTGCTCTTGCTGGATCGATTTACTGAACTCGATCAATGAGCAGCCTGCTTACGGTATCATTCCAGTTACCGAGCAGTCGCCTTTGGTTATGATCGAATATTCCTCTCCCAATACAAATAAACCGCTTCACTTGGGCCATGTCCGCAATAACTTATTAGGATACAGCTTATCGAAGATCATGAAAGCGAACGGTAACCAGATCGTAAAGACGAATATCGTAAACGATCGTGGTATCCATATCTGTAAATCCATGTTGGCTTGGCAGAAATGGGGAAATGGAGCTACCCCAGAGTCTACCGGAAAGAAGGGTGACCATCTGATCGGTGACTTTTACGTATTATTCAGCAACAAATTAAAAGAGGAAACCCATGCGTTAGAAGCGAAAGGCCTTACCAAGGAAGAAGCTGAGGCTCAATCCACCTTGATGGCGGAAGCCCGTGAGATGCTTCGTAAATGGGAAGCCGGAGACAAAGAGGTGCGTGCGCTTTGGGAAATGATGAATAATTGGGTATACGCCGGGTTCAACGAGACCTATAAGATGATGGGCGTAGATTTCGATAAGATTTATTACGAGTCTCAAACCTATCTGGAAGGAAAAGGCAAGGTGATGGAAGGCCTAGAGAAAGGGATTTTCTATCGCCGTGAAGACGGCTCCGTATGGGCTGATTTGACGAAAGACGGGCTGGATGAGAAATTATTGCTTCGTGCGGATGGAACTTCCGTCTATATGACGCAGGATATCGGTACCGCCAAGCTGCGCTTCGATGATTACCCGATCAATAAGATGATCTATGTGGTAGGGAACGAGCAGAATTATCACTTCCAAGTATTATCGATCTTATTGGATAAGTTAGGCTTCGAGTTTGGCAAGGGATTGGTCCACTTCTCCTACGGAATGGTAGAGCTACCGGAAGGTAAGATGAAGAGCCGTGAGGGAACGGTCGTAGACGCCGATGATTTGATGGCCGAGATGATCAGTACCGCACGCGAGATTTCCCAAGAATTAGGGAAATTGGACGAGATGACTCCGGAAGAGGCTGAGAATATCGCCCGTATCGTAGGTCTTGGCTCCTTGAAATATTTCATATTAAAGGTAGACCCTCGCAAGAATATGACGTTCAATCCGAAAGAGTCTATCGACTTCAACGGAAATACGGGACCATTCATCCAATATACCTACGCCCGTATCCATTCCGTATTGCGCAAAGCAGCGGAACAGGGCATCGCATTACCGGAGCAGTTACCGCTTACTTTCGCCATTTCCGAGAAAGAAGAGAACCTGATCCAAATGATCGCCGATTATGCGGAGATCGTGAAAGAGGCAGGTAAGCTATACAGCCCGGCCTGTGTCGCCAACTATATTTATGATCTGGTAAAGGAATACAATCAATTCTATCACGATTTCTCCATCCTTCGCGAAGAGAATCCGGAATTGAAGAACTTCCGTTTAGTCTTATCCGCCAATGTAGCTAAGATCGTGAAATCCGGTATGGATTTATTAGGCATCGAGGTTCCGGAAAGAATGTAACGATAGAAGATGAACATAAACGAGAAAACAAGAAAGGCTCTCCTTCGATTTCAACAAAATGAAATCACGGAGAGCCTTCTCTATACGCAACTCGCCGCTATCGAGAAAGATCCAAGCAACAAGGAAGTATTACTACAGATAGCGAATGACGAGAAAGGACATTATACGATCCTGAAAAAGTATACGGGGCAAGAGATCTCCCCGAATAAATTACGTGTCACTAAATACTACTGGTTGGCACGTATCTTGGGGATTACTTTCGCCATTAAGCTAATGGAAGGTAGCGAGGAAAGCGCCAAGAATGATTACGCCTCTTATGATGAGTATCCGGATTTGCAACAAATCGCACGTGACGAGGATGAGCATGAGCAGAGGTTGATCGCCTTGATCAATGAGGAACGGTTGGAATATATGGGTTCTGTCGTACTGGGGCTAAATGACGCTTTAGTAGAATTTACAGGTGCTTTAGCTGGCTTTACCCTTGCCTTGAGCGACTCTAGATTAATAGCGTTGACCGGAAGCATCACTGGAATAGCCGCCGCATTATCCATGGCTTCCTCCGAATATCTATCTACCAAGTCCGAGAATGGAAATGAAAACGGGAAACATCCTGTTAAGGCATCGATCTATACGGGAATAGCTTATATCTTTACGGTAGTCGCCTTGGTCGCTCCATTTATCTTTATATCGAACGTATTAATGGCTTTAGGGCTTATGCTCATCATAGCGTTAAGCATCATCGCCCTTTTCAACTATTATTATTCCATAGCGAGAAGCGAGAGTTTCCGGAAGCGTTTTACCGAGATGGCAGTACTTAGTTTTAGCGTGGCCGCATTAAGCTTCTTGATCGGATATGCGTTAAAAGAATTTACGGGCATCGATGTCTAAAAAAATCATAGTTATGTTTTGAAAAATTCATAGTTATGAGTTTAGTAAATCATAACTATGAATTTTTAGAGCTATAATCAAGCCTTTTTCCGTGTCGTACGTTTCTTCGTCGCAGCAGGTTTTTCTCCCGCCTCGGCGATTATCTTCTGGCATTCCTCCAAGGTCAAGTTCTCTGGTTTCTCTATCGTCTTAGGAATTCTGTAATTCTTTTTCTTATAAGAGATATAAGGGCCGAAGCGACCATTCAAGATTTCCATTTCCGGATCCTCATCGAACTTCTTGATAAATCGTTGCTCATCTTTTTGTTTTTTTGCCTCGATCAACTCGATAGCTTCCTCGGCTGTTATCGACAAAGGATTCAAGCCCTTCGGTATGGATACGAACTTTCCGTCATGACGGATAAATGGGCCAAAACGTCCGACAGCGGCAACCATGACCTTACCTTCATATTCACCGATCGTACGGGGTAGATCAAACAATTTCAAGGCTTCTTCCAAAGTAATCGTCTCGATAGACTGCCCCTTCATCAAGGTAGCGAATTGAGGTTTAGGAGCCTCTTTATCCTCTGGGTGCGCCTGCCCGATCTGTACGACTGGGCCATAACGACCGATCTTCACGAAAACAGGTTTGCCGCTCTTCGGATCGATACCCAATTCACGCTCACCCACTTTATGCTCCGTACGGACAGAGGCTGCCTCTTCCACGATCGGATGGAATAGTTTATAGAATTTATCGATCGCGTCCGTCCATACCATCTCGCCTTCCGCTACGGCATCGAATTCCTTCTCCACGCTCGCCGTGAAGTTATAATCCATAACACCCGGGAAATACTCCATCAAGAAATCATTCACGACCGTACCGATATCGGTTGGCATCAACTTATTCCGGTCCGCTCCTACGATCTCCGTCTTTTGGACTTCCTTGATCGTATGCTGAGCCAAGGTTATGATATTATAAGTACGCTCCGTTCCTTCCTTATCCCCTTTCACGACATACTCCCGATTCTGGATCGTCTGGATCGTAGGCGCATAGGTAGAAGGACGACCGATTCCCAATTCCTCCAAACGGCGAACCAAACTTGCTTCCGTATAGCGGGGAGGACGTTGCGTGAAACGTTCGGTAGCGACGATGTCCTTCATACTCAATACCTCGTTCAAGGTAACCGGAGGAAGAAGGCCGTTTTCCTGTTCCTTCTCATTCTCGTCATCAAAACTCTCGCGGTACACCTGAAGGAAACCGTCGAAAGTAATGACCTCACCGGTAGCCACGAACTTCTCTTTCTTGCCGCCGATGCCTACGGAGATCGTCGTACGCTCCAACTCGGCGTCCGCCATCTGGCAAGCGATCGTACGTTTGCGGATCAATTCGTATAATCTCTTTTCCTGAGCGGTCCCGCTTATCTCATCATGGCTGATATAGGTCGGACGAATCGCCTCGTGCGCTTCTTGCGCTCCCTTGCTCTTGGTATGATATTGACGGAATTTATAATATTTCTCACCGTAGGTATCCAAGATAGCTTCTTTTGCCGTCCCCAAAGCCAAATCACTTAAGTTCACGGAGTCAGTACGCATATACGTGATCAATCCGGACTCATACAGGCGTTGGGCGATCATCATGGTCTGCGAGACCGAATACCCCAACTTACGGGCGGCCTCCTGCTGCAAGGTAGATGTCGTAAAAGGAGGGGCTGGTGTCTTACGCACCGGCTTTTTCGAGATATCATCGATCGTGAAAGAAGCGTCCTTGCAAGATTCAAGGAATGCCTCCACCTCTTCCTTATCTTTCAAACGACGGTTCAGCTCCGCCTTGAGGATTGTCGTACCATCCGGCAAGATAAAGCTAGCGATCACACGGTAGGCGGCCTCCGAGACAAACTCGTTGATCTCTCGCTCCCGCTCTACGATCAGACGTACGGCAACCGATTGCACGCGCCCCGCGGATAAAGCCGGCTTCACCTTACGCCAAAGAATGGGGGATAGCTCGAAACCCACGATACGGTCTAAGATACGACGGGCTTGCTGCGCGTTCACCAAATCGATATTGATATCTCTCGGCGTCTCGATCGCATGTAATATAGCGTTCTTGGTAATTTCATGAAAAACGATACGTTTCGTATTCTCAGGTTTCAATCCTAATACCTCATATAAATGCCAAGAGATGGCCTCTCCCTCCCGGTCCTCATCGGAAGCCAACCAAACCTGCTCGGCTTTCTTCGCTTCGTTCTTCAATTCGGTCACGAGTTTCTTCTTGTCAGAGGGAATCACGTATTCCGGGGCATAATTGTGTTCGAGGTCTATACTGAAATCTTTCGTTTTCAAGTCGCGGATATGACCATAGCTAGACATAACCTTATAGTCCTTTCCGAGGAACTTCTCGATGGTTTTTGCCTTGGCGGGTGACTCCACTATTACCAAATTCTTTTGCATATCTATTTTTTGCTGGTTAGAAATCGGGTGCAAACTTACACAAATAATTAACGTACGCGGTATATCGGTCACTAAAAAAGCGTTTTTTCCTATACATTATATATATAGTCACTCGTTTCTATTTACCTTCGCGAGACAAAATCAAAAGGTTATTCAAAAATATGGAAGAGATAAAGCGACTTATTTCAGAGAATAAACTAGAAGAAGCGATCCGGCTCTTGGACGCTTACCTCACGGAGCAACCGAGATCCGACGAGGCTTGGTTTCTCCTCGGAAAAGCTCATTATAAACTAGGCAACGTACGCCTAGCCCTCAACAGCTACCTACAAGCGATAGAGATCAATCCGGAAAGCCCGGCACAAGCGGCCTACGATATGGCGATCAAGGTGCTGGATTTTTATAATAAGGATATGTACAACCATTAAGAAGACAGAGCACCCGTACCCAAATAAATTCTAGAAGTACAAGTAACTCGACTTTATGCATTTATGAAGTTAGTTGTTATTGATATAGCGTTTATTTGTATAATGCTCATTTACAACCTATAACGTAAGCTCTTCATAATAGGCATCGTTAAAGGCTTACAATGGGCATTATAAAGTGCTTATAATGGGCAATGTTAGGTGCTAAGAATGCCCATCGTAATTTGTAGAGACGGGGCGTGCCCCGTCTCTACAAGATATACAATGAATTTATGTTTCTTTAGATTTCAATCTTCCATGGGAGTAATCGTATAGTCATGCAGACAGAAGAATTCCTCTGTCAACATAGTAGGTGGAATCTTTCCCTCTTCCAAGGAATAGCCCACTCCACTGAAACGAACATTCAGCCCCTCCTGCTGATAAGCCATCGGCATATCCTCCACATAGTAATTACCCACGAAATCGATTGGTTTGGAACAAACTATGGCCCATAGATTCACCCGATCGTCCCAACGAATACGACCAAACTCATCAACTAGATCCGTCCTTCGCCCATGCTCATGCTTATCCTCATGCTCATCATCACCGCAAGCGGTAAAGCCTAGCATGGTAATAGTACACAGGCAAAATGATAAAAATACAGAAAATGCTTTTTTCATATAAGTAAACTTTAAGAAATTACCTTTATCCAGATGATTATCCTTTATAAGTCAGCGCCAACATCGTAATATCATCGCTCTGCGTAGCGCCGTTCACGAATGAATGGACGGATTCGGATATACCTTCGATCATGGATTTGGGGGATTGGTTCTTTACGGAGCTACAAGCCTCTACCAAACGGATATCTCCATATTGCTCATTCCGCAGGTTCATCGCCTCACTGATTCCATCCGTATAGAGGAACAAGCTGTCTCCCGCCTCCAGTTTCAAGGATTGTTCTTTATAAGCTAATCCCGGCACGACTCCCAAGGCCATCCCACCAGTCATCGGCAAAAGAGATACCTTATCGTTCTTACGAATCCAAACCGGACGATTATGCCCCCCATTGCAATAAACCACGTCGCCCGTATGGATATTCAAGATCGCATAAAAAGTAGTGACAAACATCCCATTGACACTCTCACGGCACAATAGATCATTCGATTCCTTCATGCAGACCGCCGGGGAAAGCTGCCTAAGCGCCGTAGCACGGATCACCGTACGGCTGATCGCCATGAAAATAGCGGCGGGAATCCCCTTATCCGACACGTCAGCGATCGTAAAACCCAGATGATTATCGTCCACCAAGAAGAAATCATAGAAATCACCCCCCACGGCTTTCGCCGCACTCATGGTCGCATAAAGATCGAATTGCTTATATTGCGGGAACGGAGGGAACTGCTTCGGCAAGATCGATTGCTGTATCTCACGTGCCACGTTCAAGTCGTATTGTATCTCCTCTAGCTGATGATGTTCCTTTTGGGCCTCCTTGATAAAAGAAATCTGCTCGACCGCCTTCTCGATCGTACGTTCCAGATCCTCCATATCGATCGGCTTGGTAGCGAAGTCGAAAGCACCATGGTTCATGGCGGTACGAATATTCTCCATATCCCCGTAAGCCGATACGATGATACATTTCAAGGCCGGGTTACGCATCTCGTTAATCTTCGTCAGCAATGTCAAACCATCCATCTCCGGCATATTGATATCGCTCAATATGATATCAAAGTCCGGATGGTCCAACATCATCCTCAACGCCTCCAAGCCATTATGGGCAAAGGAGAACTCATACTCTCCCTTACGGATCTTCCGACGGAAATATTGGGTTAGCAACGCTTCCAGATCCTGTTCGTCGTCTACGCTTAATATCTTGATCGCCATAATTCTTCTGTTTATTTCGTTAATGGAATAAGGAATATGAAACGGGTAAACTCACCCTCTTTCGATTCCACCTCTATCTTCCCGTCATGCTTCTCCTCTATAATGGATCGAGTGATAGATAGCCCCAAGCCAGTTCCCTCTCCCACCGGTTTCGTGGTGAAAAACGCGGAGAATATCTGCTCCCGGATATTCTCCGGCATACCGATACCATTATCCTCGATACTTAATCTTAAAGAATCTCCCTCCTTCCGTAGATCCACGGATATAACCGGCTCATACCCGATCGGCGAGAGCTTGGATTTACTATAGACCGCATAGCAAGCGTTATTCATGACATTCAATACCGCACGGCTCAAATCCTGCGGGATCACTTTCAGCATCGGAAGCCCCTCCTCGTAATGCTCCCGGATCGCAATATTGAAACCTTTATAGTTCGCTCGCATCGAATGATAAGCCAGCCAAACATATTCCTTCACCAGATTCTTGATATCCGTAGGGATGTACTCGTCATCCTTCCCTCTGGAATAAAGCAAGATACCCCGGATGATACTTGTCGCCCGGTTTCCATGTTCCTCGATCTTCTTCAAGTTACCATGCAAATCGTTAACGATCTCGCTAAACTCCTCATGCAAGGCGGTCAGCTTCTCCCAAGATTCCGGAGGTAAGACATCTTTCTCTTCTTCTAATATATCTTCCAAGTCATCCACTAACTTAGAGGACAGCTTACTGAAATTGATGACAAAGTTGAGCGGATTCTGGATCTCATGCGCAATCCCGGCACTCAACATACCTAAAGAAGATAATTTCTCTAAGTTCTTCACTTGCAAACGTAGCCGTTCTATTTCCTTACTCTGGTCTTCCATATCTATTCCTCCTCTTTAGGCGGTGTAATTGTTTTCGGTTGATATACAGGGATCGTAATTAGAAACTGGGTATATTCTCCTTTCTTACTCTCCACCTCGATGGTTCCCCGATGGTTTTGCACGATCTCACGGCATAGGTAAAGCCCTACGCCGGCCGCTTCCCCCGTTGTCTTTGTCGTGAAGAAAGGAGCGAATATCTTATCTTTTATATTCTCGTCGATACCGGACCCGTTATCCCGGATCGTTATTTCCAGCATATCCTTATTGACTTTCAATCCAAGGAATATCTCCGGACTAAAAGTCACGGTCTCCGATTTCTTCAACAGGGCATACATGGAATTTTTCAATATCCCGGCCAGAACCTTACTGAACTGCTCCACGTTTACCTCCATCATCAAAGACAGCGTCAAATTATCGAAAACAATCCGGATATTCTTCTCTTGAATATCCTGCTCATACGTTTTCTTCAATTTATCCAAGGCGATCCGGCATAATCCGTTTATGTTGGTAAGCGTAAGATTACCTCTTCGGTCTTTCAGCAATTCCTCCATCGCCTTAACGATACGGACCGTATTGAAACCATGCTCAGAGATCTTCTCCAAATTACTGGTCATCATATTCAGCAAATCTACCGAGTCATCATACACATCCGGTTTCAGATGCTCTTTCTGACTATCCAGATTTTCCCGGAGATCCTTGGCCAGCCCCGATGTCAGATTCGCGAAGTTATTGATATAATTCAGTGGGTTCAAGATACGGTCCACCAAACCTTGGGTCAATTGCCCTACGGTAGCCATCCGTTCCTTACGGACCAGCTCGTCCTGCGCCTCACCCAAGGCTTTCAAAGCCGCCGCCAATTTCTCGGATTCCTCTTGGATCGCGTCTTTCTCCGAACGGATCTCCTGCGTACGCTCCTCTACCTCTTTTACCAAATACTCTTTTTGTTTGAGTTTCCGCTTGAAAACCAACTTAGAGATCTGGCAAAACAGAATCAAGAAAAGCAATCCGATCCATTCTTGATGACCGAACTTCACAGATACACAAATACCGACCAAGCTACCCAGCGTAACCCGCTCGCAAAGTTTAATCCGCCTTTTTAACCGATCGATCTCAGTATGTAAATCCTGTATCATGATGAACCTCCTTTCCTAACTATAAATAGGCAACGTAATCGTAACTTCCGTATATTTATCTTTCTCCGACTCGATAGCGATCGTACCCTTATGGTTCAACACGACCTCCCGACTCAAGTAAAGACCTGTTCCTGCCGCTTCCGCGGTCGGTTTGGTGGTAAAGAACGGAGAAAAGACTTTCGTCTTTATCGTTTCTTCTATACCGACGCCATTATCACGGATAACCACTTGCAACTTATCCGCTTGAATACGCAATACCAACGAGACAGAAGGCTGATATCCCGGCTCTCCGGCCTTTTTCAAGACCGCATATATACTATTATCCAATATCTGCGACAAGGCTTTTCCCATCTGATCGATATTCACCTCGATTGTCAACGGTACGGAAAGCCCGGAGAATGATAGATCTACTTGATTCTTCTCGATCTCCTTCGCGTAATTCTTTCGCAAGATATCCAGATTGACCCTACATAAATCATTAATATCCACGCAGGTTCGATTCGCCGAATGATCTTTCAGCAATTCTTCCATCGCTTTTACGATTCGCACCGTGTTATCACCATGCTTGGCGATCTTATCCAGATTGCCGGTCAAAAGAACCAGCAGTTCTTGCGTATCATTATAATTATCGTGTTTACCGGTCTCTTCGTCCTCATCGATATTCTGCTTGATATCTTTCGCTAATGCGGCAGACAAATGAGCGAAGTTATTGATATAATTCAAGGGATTCAAGATACGATCCACCAGACCTTTCGTTAATTGGCCGATCGATGCCAGACGTTCCTTACGAACCAACTCGTCCTGAGCGTCCGCCAAAGCAGAAAGGGCACGGGATAGTTTCTCCGACTCCGCTTGCATCGCATCCCGCTGGAAACGCAATTCCATCGTCCGCTGCTCCACGAGATTAGAGACGAACTGTCTTTTTCGCAGACGGAATTGCGTATAATACTTTAACAGGAATAGAAGGACTACGGCTCCCACCAAATAATAAACCAGTTCTTCCTTCTTCTGGTAAACCGCCAAGGCGATCCACGCCGTCCCGATCACGGTCAGCGTCTCGATCACCCGCATCCTCCAGCGAAGGCTTTCCAGTTGTTTGATATTTATGTCACCCATCCTTCCTATTTTAAGTGTTAGAAATTGATATTCACGCCAATCATCGCACTAAAGCTTTGCAAAGGATATCCGTAATATACCTCATACTTCTGGCAAAGGATATTATTCAACTTAGCGTAAACACCAAAGGTATCGTTGAAGGTATAGGTACCTGTTAGGTTTAGCTCGTTGATGTTGTTCATCTTATACTCGCCCGCTCCACCTAATTGGGTATAACGTCCAGTAGCCAAATAATAGTCCAGCAATACGGAGACATTCTTTACCGGACGAACCGTCAAGCCTGCCGTCACTTCCATCTCAGGTTTGCCCCAAGCATGGGCTAGTTCCCCGTTAGCTTCCCCACCAATCCATGTATCACCAAAATTCGCTTTCCAATTATTATATACTCCCTTTAAAGACACATCGAACAATTGTTGATAACTATACTTCAAGTTAGCGCCAATAAAAAGCTGTTTCGTATCGATATCAGACATAGCCTCGCTGAAATTCCCGAAGTGATCTCTATCATAAATTCTCGACGGCAAGAAAAGCACATCGCTGCTCGTTATCTTATAACCGGCGAATACATCGAACCAAAATCCCGGAGCCACGCCACTCTTTATACCTAAAGTAGCATCCAACCAATTACGGGAGGGGGCGATCTCTTTTGTAGGATTTACATAACGATTCACCAAAGAGGTCTCATACATACTATTGGAATATAACTTACCACCAGCGTTTAAGTAAAGCAAGGTCTTATCTGCCACCTCTATGTCTGCCGCAATATTGGGTGAAGCCATGAACTTACTATTATCACCGGTCACCAACATCACATTAGCACCCAATTTCAAGTTCCAGCTATCCCCCTCTACCTTATAATATGGGGAAAGGATTACTTCCGCATGATTCTCGAACTCATAAGTATAATAGGTACCTGATGTAGTTTCTTTTTTTCCGGGTAAACTATAGTTGAAATACTCTACCTGTCCACCCAAGCCAATCCGCATATTCCCGTTAAAACCGGCATTCAAATCGAATTTAGCGTCAAAAGTATGTTCTGTAGGACCATCCGCTGGTTTGCCCAGCCCGTATTTATGGGAGAAATTTATATAGCCCAAATCCAGTAAGTACCCGAACGGCGCATCTTCCTTCGACTCAAATCCGATATTAGCAGCTATCGTCTGGTTTACTTGGTTTGTTTCCCGATCCACTCTATCCAAACTACCCTCTGCCATCATAGACCAAGCATCCGCAATAGGCAGTCCATAATAATTAAACGCCGAATATCCGTACTTCGCACCAATACTAAATATCGTCTTATCAAAAACATGCTTGAAATTGATGCCTCCCAGATTATCGTTGATCTTCGCCTTCACCTTCTCATCGTCCATCTGAATATATTTCACCTTTCCATTCGTAGAACGATGTGAATACCAAATATTCAACTTATCCTTCTCGGTACTCAAGATATGATATCCCAAATCACCGTTTATATTCAGATATGTGCCTACACCGAAGTTAAAATATCCCCGGCGCTTGTTGTTATCCATCTGCGTCATGATATTTCCGGAAGGCAACAAACTAATCTCTTTCTGCGGATCGGCGGCGATCGTATAATTCGAGTAATCGATCGGGATCTTACGAACCTCCGGCTCTTTCACCACGGGAAGCGTATTTACCTTGCTGGCGTCCTGCACGGAAGGATCATACTCCCGTTCAAGCGTCATCTCTCGGTTCAGGTTCTTTTCTTTCGTAACATCCTCTTGCGCACTCGCAGCAGCAGCCGAACCCAGCAAAGCTACCACACACAACGCCTTTACATTATATATAGTCTTCATCGCTTTCTTTTATTTCTTTAGTTTACCCAATCTGTCTTCGATCATCGCGGCGATCTCATCATCGCCCTTGTAGTTGTTTTGCAAACTGGTCAGATATTGACGAGCTTGAAAATCATCACCTTGGCGGATATAAATATCAGCCAACAAGATAAAGCCCCGTGCCAACCAATATTGGTGAGGCGTACCGTTCTCGATGAAGTTCATCAAGACAGTCTCGGCATTCTTATCATCCTTATTATCATAATACAATTGAGCCAATAGATATTTAGCCTCCGCCCCGTGTATCGTACGGGTATCCTTGCTGATCTCTTTCAAGTCGGCCAACGCCTTGTTCTCCTGCTTCAAGCTGATATAAGCCTTCGCACGGACATAACGGGCCTCGGACATAATCTCGGGAGATAGCTTCGGTTCCTTCAGTAAATCGTTGGCGGCAAGCAAAGCCTCTTGCGGCTGACCGGTCAACTCGGCGCAACGCATCAAGCCCAATTTAGCGGCCTCCTTATTCTCCGGATTCTCCGCTACCGCCTGTAGGTGTTTGAAACTTTCCATAGCGGCGGCGTAATCCTTATCCAGATACTCGATCTCAGCTTTACGAGCCCAAGACTCTTCCCTGAATTTCGTATCACCGCTCTCCAATACCAACGAGAACAGACGTTTCGCCTCCTCCAGATCTTTCTTGGCAAAAGCGATACTTGCCAAATAGAAATTAGCGTTCGAGCTAAACGCTCCCTGCGGGAAGGTTTGCAAATAATTCGTCAAGCTACGACGAGCGCCCTCATTATCGCCTCGCATAAATAACTTCTCGGCTGCCAAATAGGTCAAGGAGTCTTGCTCACTCACCTCGAAACGAACATTTCCACCTAATGAATTCGCATAGGCGGCAAACGAATTGATATCGTTCAACTCGATATATACGGACTTCAAGTCTTGCAAGGCCACTTTCGCCTCCTCGCTACCCGGATAATTGCTAATCACGCTCTTATAAGCCTCGGCCGCTTTCTCCGGCTGATTGTCGTTGAAGTAAATCAAACCAAGCTGTACGCCGGCCTTACGAGCCAGACTGCTTTGCGGGAAATCACGCATCAATTGCTCAAAGCTTGCCGCAGCCGCTTGATTATTATCCAATAACACGTAAGAACGTCCTTTCTCGAACAAGGCATCATCCACATATTGTGATTCCGGGAAATCACGGATCAAACGATCCATTACGCTGATCTTTCCCTTATAATCTTTCTGTAACCCAAGCAAGAAACCCTTCTGATACACCGAATAATCTCCGGCGGACGGTTGCAATTGCGCCGCACGGGTATAATTCTCTTCCGCCATAGCGAACTGACGGTTGTGGAATAAACAATCGCCGATACGATTATAAGCGTCCGCATAAGCCGGAGTCTGCTGATTGCTTTCCAGATTCACGTATTGACGGAAGCGGTTCAACGCCTCTCCATACTCTTTCAATTTGAAGTAGCTGTAACCTAAGTTATAATGTGCCAAGGCATACATATCCGTATTACGTTGGCGGGTATTATTCAAATAGGTACGATAATCGGAAATCGCCTTATTATACTCACCTTGACGATAATAAGATTCCCCACGCCAGAAATAAGCGTCGTTACGAGATTCCAGATTATAAGCGCCCAGTGAGATCGCACGGCTGAAAAGATCGACCGCCTTATCCAATTCCATATTCGTGAACGCCTGCGTTCCCAACTGGAATAAGATATCTTGTTTCGCCTCCAAGATCTTCGTACTCGGATGCTTGATCTTATCGATAGAGTTCAGAGCCGCTTGATAGTTCTTGGTAGTCAAATAAACCTCCACCAGATAATCGTTTACCTTATCGGCATATTTGGAATTCGGGAAATCATTCAAGAAATCCTCGAAGATTGTCACCGACTCGCCAAAGCCCGTGAAAGCGGTCTCGTGGATCAATAAAGCGTAATTATACATAGCCGCCTCTTTCACTTGCTTATCGAAAGAAGAAGTCGCGGCAGCCTCGAAGGCCATACGGGCGTTATTCTTATCTTTTAATTTCAGATAACTTTGCCCCAGATACAGATAAGCGTTCTGCGAAAGGGCGTCGTTCTCACGAACGGTCCGTCCCAAAGCGTTCACGGCACTACTGTAATTACCCTTATTGTAATAACATACGCCCAAGATATATAAATCGCCCCTCAACGGGCTATCCGTCGAGGATACATATTTACTCAGCATATTAATCGCTTGATCCTCATTTCCCAGATGATAGTAGGCGTTACCCATGATACGGTAAACCTCGCTATTGTTCTCGCTATCCGGATAAGAGGCTAACAATTCCTTGCCTTCGCTGATCACTTTCTCGTATTTATTCTGTATAAAATAAATTTGCGTGATATAGTACAAAGATCGCTCCTTATAATCAGGCAAGTCCTTCAAGCGGGTAAATTCCACCAAGGCATTGTTGTATTTACCGGTCGCGTAATCGATATAAGCGACATAATAGGTAGATGCTTCCCGGTACTTCGTTCCGATCTGCTCGATCCGTGCGAAATAACCACGGGCCTTCTCCATATCCCCGGTTTGCAACAAGGAATAAGCCAAACGGAAACAATAAGCCTCCTGTTGTTCCGGACTTAGCATATCAATGTTCGATTCGTTAAACCAAAAGATAGCTTTCTGATACTCTCCCAGTCCGAAATGGGCGGAACCGATCAAGAAGTTCACCTCGTCCGCATGACGGGAAGCCGGGTACACATCCAGATAATCTTTCAATAACTCAACGGCATTGGGACGACCTTGCTCATAAGCAGAGTAGACCAACATATAATCGGCTTCTTGAATCAAGTCGGCATCCGTGGAATGCTGTTTATACGCCTCCAGTTTATCGATGCAACCTGAATAATTCTTCAAACTAAACAACTCCTTGCCTTCGACAAACAAACGGTTCGGCGCATCAAATTGATACGATCTCTGCCCGCTTGCCATGTGGCTGCCTACTACCAGACACAGCGGAATAAGTATTCTTTTCATCACTCATTTGCTTTTTAATACAAGCACTTACTTCAGTGCCTATTCGTTCTAATTCGCAAATATAAGTAATATGCGCCAAACAGCAGGCAAGTTCTATCAATATTTACCAAGATAGATCGGTACCGCCTTTCGGATAGAGTCTAAACCGAAGTCTTCCGGATTCACATCCTCCGGGTGAAGGATCACGATCTCGGCGGCATCATCTTCCGCATGCACGTTATTGAAATCATCTACCAAACACTCATAAAACATATCCAGCGTATGCACCTCAAAGCCGGAATACATATATAAATTAGGCAAGGAAAACAAATAACGACAATTCTGGATATGCAACCCCGTCTCCTCCCTTACTTCCCGGCGAGCGGCCTCCTCCCCCGACTCAAACATATCGACGAAGCCACCGGGCAAATCCAATGTACCCTTAGCCGGCTCTTTTCCTCGGCGAACCAGCAATAACTCCCCCTTAGCGTTCTTTATGAAACAAGCGACAGCCGACGACGGGTTGAAATAATAAACAAAACCGCACGCCATACATTTTTTCGCTTTCTCGTTATGTTCCACGAAAGCTTTTGCCCCGCAAACCGGGCAAAACTGAAATTGATACAACGGATGTCTCATACTTTATGATTTATAATTCAATTAAAAACAACAAGCCGCACCTAAATATAGATGCGGCTTGCCTTATTTCGCAAATGTCTTTTCGTTATACGCAAAACCGGATTTAGACTTCCAAACCAGCGCTTTGGTCTCTTACTTCCCAACCCAAAGCACTTGCTCCTAATACGGCAGCATCGCTCTCTTTCAATTGAGAGAATAATAATTTAGTCTTACCTGCGTAAACTTTCAACATATTTTTCTCCATTGAACGTTTAATCGGGTTCATGATCAAATCACCAGCTTTCGTAAGACCGCCAAACAAAATGATAGCCTCCGGGCTAGAGAATGCTACGAAATCAGCGAAAGCCTCTCCCAACATAGAGCCGGTAGCCTCGAAAATCTCAAGAGCGATCTTATCATTCTTCATAGCTGCGTCGTATACGTCTTTTGAAGTGATTTCATCCGGATCCAAGTCGCGAAGAACACTCTCGTCCTTACGGATTTCCAGATATTCACGAGCCGTACGAGCCACACCGGTAGCTGAAGCATAAGCCTCCAGACATCCTTGGCGACCGCAACCGCACTGACGACCATTGTTACGACGCATGATAACGTGGCCCAACTCGCCGGCAAAACCGTCATGTCCGTATACCAAGTTACCACCGATTACGATACCGCTACCCACGCCAGTACCCAAAGTGATCACGATAAAATCTTTCATACCGCGAGCGGCTCCATAAGTCATCTCACCGATAGCGGCAGCGTTGGCGTCGTTTGTTAAAGCAACAGGAATACCATCGATCTGTTCGCTGATCAATTGAGCCAAAGGAATCTTACCTTTCCAAGGCAAGTTCGGAGCGAATTCGATACATCCGTTGAAAAAGTTTCCGTTCGGAGCACCTACACCCACACCTTTAATCTTATCCGGACCACCAGCCTGATCAATAACAGACTTCAGACCTTTAGCAAGTTCCGCTACATAGTCATTAACGTCTGCATATTTACCAGTCTTAATTGATCCACTATACAAGATTGTTCCTCTTGCGTCAACTACACCAAAAACAGTGTTGGTACCACCTATATCGATACCTACTACATAAGGCTTCTCCATGATTTTATATTTAGGATTAATAATGATTTTCCTCTTTCTGGGTAGCAAATATAAGAGGTTTAACACAAGTTGCAATACGATTTGAAGAAAATTTTACAGATTCCTGTCATTTTATCTTCTTTTTTCGAAAACTTATGTTAAGCAACATTGTTATATAATAATGGAGAATTATCGCAACGGTAATATCTCGATCCAATAGTCATCCGGATCATTAATAAAATACAATCCCATCTTGGTATTCTCGAAGCAAACCGCTCCCATTTCCTTGTGGTATTTACGTACCTCCTCATAATCGCCGGCTACCCGGAAACAAAGATGGCTCTCATTGTCGCCTAGCTCATAAGGTTCTTTCCGGTCACGCAGCCAAGTCAGCTCCATCAAGAAACCGGTTTGCTCATCCGTTAAATAAACCAATATAAAAGAACCGTCTTCTGCGACCTTTCGATGATGCTCTTTCAATCCCAACGCTTTGTTATAAAAAGCGATACTTTTCTCCAAATCCAATACGTTAATATTGAAATGGTCAAATCTGCCTTTAACTTCCATACCTAAATAAATTTATATGTTTTCTAAAACCTATACATTAATAATATATTATATATCGGTACCCTCACCCGGTACAGAAAGGACAACATACCGGCAACCTTTCGATTCGGCATACGGGGCAAAAGCCATGACCTCCGCCGGACGTTCCCAGAAATGCATCGGCACAAAGATACCGGTCTTTATCCGGTCGATGAATTGTTGGGCACCTCGCATAAAATCGGTCCCTAAGCGGGGATCTACCGGAAACATGACAACATCCATCGCCTGCGTATATTTCGCTATTATATCCAGTTCTTTCAGGTAATTCCCTTCCGCCTCCGCAACTTCCTGTGGAGTAGACTCATCTTTCCAATGCCAATTATTCAAGTCTCCGGCATGAAAAATCAGTTTACCTTGCGCCTCGATCAAAAAAGAGATACCGACATCGGTCGATCCGAACGCCCTAATCGTTAAATGCTCATCTTGGTACACATCTCCCTTCTTCATATAAAAAGCGTCCTCGGCTTTTGCCCGGCGGCGTTTCAAGATATCCTTGGAGAAAATATATTTGATATCGTCTTTCTCCTCTTTCCATTTCAACACGTCCGGATTAAAATGATCCGGATGGAAATGTGATGCCAAGACGTACAACGTCCCCGGACGTTTTAATAGCTCCCCACGCACAAACCCCTTCGCCGGGCCCGGATTCGTATCTTTGAAATAATCGATCAAGATGGAGAAGCCTTCCGCCTCTACAACAAACCCGCTATGATAAATATACACCAGTCTCATCCTATTCTCTTTATTTGTTTATTAAAAAACACCGAAACCCTCCGGGTTGTTGACTTCATGCCGCAAATATACAAAACGGTCAGACATATCACATGCCTGACCGATACAGATTATTAACCTACGATTTATTTCCAATTCTCATTCTGGACTAAAACGCCTTCCATGGTCACGATTTGATCATTCGGGATCGGAAGAGTTACCCATTTAGCGTTATAAACGCAGTTGGCAAACTTTCCGAGATGCCTCTTCTCGTAAGTGATATAATTACTTATCTCATCGTACGCTATTCCCCAACGAGCTAAGTCGTACCAGCGATGACCTTCCATCGCCAACTCTAATTTACGCTCGAAACGTAAAGCGGCTAAAGCACCATCCTTGCTGTTGAATTGCGAATCCGGATACAAACCTACACGATAATTAGCCGCAGCGTTCGAATCCAACTTCCCATTCACTTTATCATCCAAGACATAAGATGTAGAAGTGGGCAACATCGTGGCAGCATCAACGCCCTTCACATACGAGTTTGCCGCACGGGCACGTACCTCATTTATATACTTCCCGGCCTCCTTATAATTTCCGTCGTGAATCAAGACTTCGGCATACCAAAGTAAAACATCCGCATAACGGATCAAATGGTAATTCTTGGCTGTAGAACTCGTCTCCGTAGATACGCTCGTACCGCCTTTATCCGCTTTTTTCGGTTGCCGCTTCTTATTCATATAAGGACCACCATTCGCGATATCACGTACCCACCCATCCAAGATAGAAGGAACCGTCCAGTCCCAATAAGGGACATCAAAACGACCGGTACTGATATCCAGACGAGGATCGGTAAAAACCTCTAAATCCGTATGTGGAATATTATCTGTCAAGGTAGTCAACGCCGGTTTATCTTGATATGATTTATCCAGATACGGCAAACCACTCTCGTCTACGATATGTGAGTTTACCAACTCATAGGAAGGTTGATAGAAACCCCATCCGGATGTACCCATACCTCCCGGAGGAGCCGTATGCCATGAACCTTCGATAGAGTTCGTGATTACCTGAGAACCAGAGATAGTCCGCTGTATATCGAACACGGACTCACCGCTCCAATCGGCACTACCTGCCGTAAACAAATCCTCATAAGTATCCGCTAGTTTGAATTTCGTGCCATTATTATCCTGCCCATTCGCGATAATAGCCTCCAATAAAGCCTTGGCATCCGCCCAATGATCGGAAGTACCATTCGTACCGTTATAGGGTGAAGACTGATACAGCCTCAATTTTGCCAAGAAAGCGGCGGCGGCCCATTTATTGACACGCCCTTTATCGCTCGCCCAAATATCCGGCAAGTTATCATAAGCGAACTGTAAATCCTCAGCCACCTTATCCCATATGTAAATATAATTGCCAGACTCATCCACATTGGAAACTTTTGGGTTTACATCGCTAGCGAACTCCTCGCTTCCCACGTAAGGAATAGCGGCACCAAATAATTTCATTCCCTCAAAATGCCAGAATCCGCGGAAGAATCGGGCTTGGGCGATCGCTTCGGTATAAAAATCCTTTGATACGCCTTTTACGGAGGAAAGCTCGTCCTTGATTTTATCGATCATATTAATCACGTTGTTCGCACGATAGACACCTTCATAAACCACTTTCCATTTGGTATTCAAATATCCGTTGTCCGTAGTGATCGCATACGTTTCCAAGTTCGTAAAGTCAGACTGGTCCGTAAACGTAGACCCTTTATTCGCGCTTCCACCCAGTACATCGCCATAGGCATAATTTGTCAAAGGAGCCGCAAAATACTCCTGTGTAAGCATCGATGAATACATTCCTGTAATCGCATAATTTACGCCTTCCTGATTCAGTAACTCTTCTTCACTGACCGCACCCACCGGCTTCACATCCAAGAAGTCAGAGCAAGAGGTCATCGCTCCTAATGAAGACGCCACTAACATTGAATATATAAATAGTCTTTTCATACTGTTTTTTTTAATCGTTATCAATATCCTTATCGAAAATCCTTTTAGAAAGAAATATTCACGCCTAAAATGAACTGGCGTGGCATACCATAAGAACCGTAGTCGATACCTTTCATCATATCGTTACTGCTATCTTCATTATTGCTACGAACCTCCGGATCCAAACCTGAATAGCCTGTTAATGTAAACACATTGGAAACCTGACCGTAAACACGAATCTTCTCAAATTTGATCTTATTCAAGATACTCTTTGGCAACGTATAACCGAGCGTCAATGTCTGCATACGCAAGTATGAACCGTCTTCTATATAAGTAGAATTGGATTCATTAGCCGCCTCCGTACCTTCATTAGATGTACCAGCCCATAATGGATAGATACCATCCGGGTTTGTAACGGGATCCCAAGAGTTTTCCAAGCGATCTTTAGAGAAGTTACTTTGTAATGCCCCGAAATGCGTATAATACTGATAATGTTTATACAAGTCGTTACCTACAGAGAAATAAAGGAATGTACTCAAATCAAAACCTTTCCAACCAACACTAAGGTTCACACCTCCCGTGAAGTCCGGATGCGGATTACCGATAATCGTACGGTCTTCCGCCCCAATCTTTCCATCTCCGTTCACGTCACGAATCTTATAACGACCTACCCATGATTGAGGATTCAAGCTGGCCTCGTCCGCCACGGCATACGGTAAAATCGTTTTTCCATCCGCGGTCTTATAGTTCAGCACATCTTGTTCACTCGTATAGATTCCGTCCACTTGATAACCGTAGAACATCGCTACCGGTTGACCAACCGTGGTGATGTTTACCTTACTCAAACGCGTATTCGTAAATAGATCCGAGGAACCTAATTGGGTAACCTTATTCTTATAGGTTGAGATATTGGCGTTTACCGAGTAACTAAAATCACCGACTTTATCTCTCCAGCCCACACTGAAATCAAGACCTTTATTCTGCATATCGCCAATATTGATCTTTGGCTTAGTAGCGTTACCGGCCAAAGCGGACCAGTTAGCGTTCACCAACAAATCTGAAGTCTTCTTAATATAATAATCGATACTTCCGGTCAAACGATTATTCAACGCCGTTACGTCTAAACCGACGTTAAACATCTTGGTTGTTTCCCACTTAGCATTCACATCACCCAGATTTGAGATCGCATAGCCCGGAGACGCCCCTGAATCCGCACCTGTGATTCCATATAAATAATCATTTCCGGTCGCATATTGAAACGCATA
Source organism: Parabacteroides sp. 20_3 (assembly GCF_964238835.1). Taxonomy (NCBI): domain Bacteria; kingdom Pseudomonadati; phylum Bacteroidota; class Bacteroidia; order Bacteroidales; family Tannerellaceae; genus Parabacteroides; species Parabacteroides sp. 20_3. Next base: position 37,364 of record NZ_CAXSNO010000012.1, read on the forward strand.
ATTATAGGCTCCGATATTAGAGTTACCGGTCGTTCCATAACCCGCACGCACCTTTAAATCATCCAACCACGTACGTGTCTTTTCCATAAAGACCTCATCCGACATACGCCAGCCTAAAGAAAGAGAAGGGAATGTACCCCAGCGGTTATCCTCGCCAAACCGGGAAGAAGCATCCCGACGAACCGTTACAGTTGCCAAGTATTTACCTTTATAGGAATAATCGCCACGGAAGAACAAGCCGAACATCGTACTTTTATCAAACATTTTTCCTTCATTCTTCATATTGTCGGAAGAACCATTGTTTAATATCCATGTATTGGGATTATTCTCGAAGATATAATCATAGCGAATGGCTTTCATACTTCGTCCCACACCAAATTTCATAGCTTCCGTACCGATCATAAATGTCACGTCATGATCTTCATTGAATTTCGTCTTATAAGTCGCCGTATTGGTCCACTGATAATCCAACCTCCAATTCGCGTTTTCCTCCAGATAATTTTGAGATTGCCCCTCTTTATTGGTAGCGATCGTCTTCTCACTCAACGCTTGGCTCCACATACCCATCAAACGAACGCTGAACTGCGTACGAAGACTCAGGCCTTTGATCGGTTTCAACTCGGCGAAAGCCGCACTTTGCAATCGCATGAAACGAGTCCAATCATCCTGTTGATTCATGGCTGTCTGATAAGCCGTATTCGCACGTCCACCTTCCGAGGCCTGTGATCCCGCATAATCGCCACCTACATTATAAACAGGTACCCATGGCTGGATCGTATATGTTTGGGCGAATACGCTCGCATCGCCTTGACGACCCCGCTCACCGCCCATCTCCATTACGGCGATATTGGAATTCTGGCCTATCGTGAAATATTTATTCGCATTATAAGTAGAGTTGGCACGCAGTGAATAACGTTTAAAGAAAGAAGAGATAATCGTTCCTTCCCGATTAGTATAGCCTAAAGAGGCTGAGTAAGTTCCTTTCTCTCCGCCTCCTAATAAAGAGATCTGATGATCCTGTACTTTACCCGTACGAGTCACCATATCATACCAATTCGTTCCTTTCTGGGCCTCCGCTTCCGAATATCCATCTTCCAACATCTGATAATAAGCGGAACGTGACCACGAATTACTACCATCCGGTTTATAGGAAGCCACCCACGCATCGATACTACCAAACTGCGAGATTACTTGATCTTTTGATAAACCGGCCGGTTTAATCGCATAAGGCATCGTCAATTCATCTTTATCGTTCAACGATCCGAATTGAGGATGAGCGGTAGGTGTTTGTCCACGATAATCCCGCACGTTTCTCATACCTTGTGCTTGCCATTCCATCGCCTCCCATCCATTCAACAAATCATAACCACTATTCGCCATCTTCGCCACACCAAAGTAACCATCATAAGATACTCGTACCCGGCCGCTTTTAGTTCCTTGCTTTGTCGTGATAATGATTACACCATTCGCTCCTTGCGCACCGTAAATCGCAGTAGCGGAAGCATCTTTCAAGACTTGCAAAGACTCGATATCATTCGGATTGACCGCGTCGATATCCACATTCGAGACACCGTCCACAACAATCAATGGGTCTGAACCATTCAACGAGCCGACACCACGGATACGGATAGTCGTCTCACCACTAGGTCCACCCGAGTTCGAGATATACACACCGGAAGCCTTTCCCTGCAAGGCTTCTGAGAATGTCGCTACCGGAGTCTCCTTCAACTCTTCCGTAGATACGACAGCGACAGACCCCGTAATATCTTTCTTCGCTTGGGTACCATAACCGACAACAACGACCTCATCCAAGGCTTGTGTGTCTTCCGCTAATTTTACTTTGATATTGTTCTGGCTATTCTTCAGAGAGATCTCTTGAGTTACATAGCCAATGTAAGATACCACCAATATGGCATTATCCGGCACACCATCAAGTATGACACGTCCGTCCATATCGGAAATATTTCCGATAGTTGTCCCTTTAACAAGGACATTCGCTCCAACAATTGGTCCTGCTTTGTCTGAAATAACGCAAGTGACTCTACGTCCATCTTGTTGCAGGGCATTGCCCCTTACGTCTGGTGTTAAATCGCCTACTTCAGTGGCCATGACTGGACTTGCGCCACATAAGAATAAAGAGGCTCCTAGAAACACCTGTTTCCATAATACTACATTATTCATACAACATTAGATTTTAAGGTATAAATCAATAAAAAACACAATCTAACAGCAAAATGATCTTTCCATATACAACAACATTCTAGATTTCAGTAAATTTCTGAATACTTATGGTCTAAATGTTTTTTCATAAACGACTAGTCTAAACGATCGTTTAAATCTTGCGTTTTTGAAAAGAGGAAATGATGATTTGAAAAAGAAAAGCTTTTTTTAGATCGATGAAGGGTTATCTCTCCCATTAGCAATGGGATAAAATAAAAAAAATCAACAAAAAGTTGCACGTGTCGAAAAAAAAACAGACCTTTACAAACGACTAATAGAAACGATCGTTTAGACTAGTCGTTTTTTTAGTATTATGAAAGAAAGCAAGAAGCGGCTTTTATCATTAAAGACATGAGAATGAAGAAGCTACACAAATGAAGTTGAGAAGAAGAGAATGATGTTTGCCTATTTTGAGATGTAAACAGATGTAACATACCCTAGAGGTATGGCAGAGTAGTGAATTCATTTTGTTAAAAGTCTGTGTTTTTTATTTTATTATACCTTAAATTCTAAATTTGTATGAGAAATGTTGTATCATGGAAGCCATTAGTCTTAGGAGCTTCTTTTCTTCTGTACGGAGCCGGAACAGCTTTTGCTACAGAAACAGATTATTTGTATCCAACATCCAGTACAGGACTTATGAGCGTACAGCAAGATGGACGACAAGTTAACTGTACCATCGTAGACAAATCTGGCCCTATCCTCGGAGCTAATGTAGTCGTAAAAGGGACTACTATCGGAAACATCTCGGACATGGACGGTCGTGCTATAATCGACAATGTGCCCGCAAACGCAGTCTTAGTAGTATCTTACATCGGATACGTAACTCAAGAAGTGCATCTTAAAGATAACCAGACCTCTATCAAGATTACATTAGTAGAAGACTCCCAAGCCTTGGACGAGGTAGTCGTAACGGGTTATAGTACCCAAGCGAAGAAAGACATTACCGGATCCGTGGCCGTAGTCTCTACAGATGACTTGAAAGAGACTCCAGTATCCAACTTCGCCGAGGCCTTGCAAGGTAAGGCAGCCGGTGTATTCGTACAGGCTGGTGGCGGTCCGTTGGGTGAGACTACGATCCGTATCCGTGGTGTAGGCTCCGTGAATGGTTCCGACCCGTTAGTGATCGTGGATGGTGTATCCGGTGTAGATATTGATGCCGTGAACCCGAACGATATCGAGTCCATGCAGATCTTGAAGGATGCCGCCGCCGCCGCCATCTATGGAGCGAAAGGAGCGAATGGCGTTATCATCATCACCACCAAACAAGGAAAGAAAGATGACCGTGTAAAGGTTTCTTACAACGGTTATTTCGGTGTGGCCAAGATGGCTAATAACGGTTATGATCTATTGGACGCATGGGAAGCGATGGAATTCCAAGAAGAAGGTCAACGTAACTTATTGAAATATCGCGGTTTGACCACGACTCACGCACAGTTCGGCTCAATCGGAGCAGATGGTTCAGGCCATTTAACAATGCCTTACGCACTGAAACCTGCTGGTTATAGTAAGGATCAAGTCATTCAAGAGTTTGGTTCAATCGACGCATGGATAAAATCCTATAAGGATGACGGAACAAACACATGGTCTCGTTCCGCTTACTACCAAATGCTGGAAGATGGTTATTCAGAAGAAGAAGCTCGTAAAGGTACAAACTGGTACGACGAGGTAGTACAGACCGGTAAGGTGCAGAACCACGAGATCTCAGTAACAGGTGGTGGCGAAAAGGCAACCTACTCGGTAGGTTTAGGCTACATGAACCGTGAGGGTACGATCAAAGAGTCTTGGTTCCGCCGTTATTCTTTGCGTGCAAACACCAACTTCTTCGTGAACAAGTGGTTCAACATCGGACAAAATACAAATATCGCCGTAATAGAGAACTCCGGTGAGCGAGGACGCCAAGGTGATGACAACACATTCGGTAAGACTTACTCCATCCAGCCGTGGGTACCTATTTATACGGTAGGTGGAGACTATGCGGGATCCGTGAACAATGAGGGTGGACGTGCGGAAAGTGCCGTGATGTCTGTTAATCACGGTAAGGATAACCGCCGTCGCTTCTTGCGTGCGCAATCCGCTATCTATGCGGAGATCATGCCACTGGAAAGCATCGGTGAGAATTTGAAGATCCGTACTCAGTTCAGTGCCCGTTTGAACGGTTCTTGGGATTATTGGATGAATAAGCGTACCATCATGACCAACAAGGAGGGACGTAATAATAATGAGTTCTATGAGAATGCCGGTTACTGGTTAGGTTATCAATGGACAAACACGGCTACATACAGCAAGACCATTAACGACGATCATCAAATCAACGTTGTATTAGGAACGGAAGCTATCCGTGAGAACTTAGGCCGTTGGATCCAAGCCGGACGTATCGATTACGCGTTCGAGAATGATCCGAACACATGGCAAATAAGCAACGGCTCCGCCGCCAACTTATCAAATGATGGAGATATACGTTCCGTCAGCACTATGTTCGGTATCTTCGGGCGTGCCGACTATTCCTACCAAGGAAAGTATCTGGCAACCGTGACTATCCGTAGAGACGCGTCCTCCAGATTCTCCGAGAAGAACCGTTGGGGTACATTCCCGTCAATCTCCTTGGGTTGGCGTATGTCTGACGAGAAGTTTATGGAATCTACAAAGAAATGGATGGATGACTTCAAGTTACGCGCTGGTTACGGTACGACTGGTAACTCCAATATTGATGCTTATAACTGGGCTTTCCAATATGGTACAGGTAATACCTATCTCTATAGCATCTCAGGTAGCGATTCTGACGTGAAAACAGGTTACGGTGTAACCAACCTCGGTGATATCGACGCAAAGTGGGAGACTTCAAAAATGTTGAACGTAGGTTTCGACGCAACAGTATTGGATCAACGTTTAAGCGTTAATTTTGATTGGTATTTGAAGAAGACCTCCGACATGTTGATCGACGCAAACTGGTCGGCTTTGGCTGGTAACGCCAGCAAGCCTAAGGTAAATATCGGCGACATGGAGAACAAGGGTGTTGACTTGAACATGACATGGCGAGACAAGGTAGGAGATTTCGACTACTCGATTGGCGTGAACCTTTCTCACTATAAGAACAAACTGACAGAGATCGGTACCGAAGCCGGTATCTTTGAGGGAACTCGTATCTCCAACATGAATGTCATGATGAAGGGGTATGCTGTTGGTATGTTCCACGGTTATCAATTGGATGGTATCTACAAGAGCGAGGAGGATGTTCGCAGCTATAAGAACGACGCTGGAGGCGCCGTATTACCATACGGTACGGCAGACGCCGCCTCGTTAAATCCATCTCAATATGTAGGTCAATACAAGGTGAAAGATGTTAACAACGATGGTAAGATCGACGCATCCGACCGTACTTTCATCGGTAATCCACATCCGGACTTGACCGGAGGTGTAAATCTTAGTTTAGGATGGAGGAACTGGGATTTGAGTACTTATTTGTATTTTTCTGTAGGTAATGACATTTTCGCGATGTATAAATACTATACACATTTCGGTTCTTTGCAATCCGCTTATTCAAGAGATCGTCGTGACAACTCTTGGAGTCCAGAAAACCCGGACGGTATTTATCCGATGTGGGCAACAGCTACGGGAGAGAGTACGATCGCTGCCAACGAATCTAACTCCGGCTACATAGAGGATGGCTCATTCTTACGTATGCAGACATTAACGTTGGGCTACACCTTGCCGAAAGCATGGCTGAACAAGATCAAATTCGATAAGATCCGTATCTATGGCCAGATCTCTAACGTATTCACGTTGACCGGTTATTCAGGATTGGATCCTCAAGTTCGTACGGATGATGGTTCCGGTAACTCTAAAGACCGTAACATGGGCACGGACTATGGTTCATATGGTATGCCTCGCCAGTTTATCGTTGGTGTGAACGTAACTTTCTAATCTTAAAGAATGGTTCTATTATTAACTATTAAGTATTGACAAACATGAAAAAGCTATTTATATATTCCGCAATTACGGCAGTATTGGCGTTAGGAAGTACATCCTGCTCCGATTTTCTTGAGGTAAAGCCTGTTGGAGCGGTAACAGAGAACGACTTCGCAAATCCGACCGGCATCGATCAGTTAGTGACCGGCATGTACGCTAAGATGCATGACAACTCCTATTTCGAGGCTACATTAAGTAACTATGTATATGGTGACGTTATGGGCGGTAGTGCCAATAAAGGATCCACGTTCCAAGATCAGCCAGACTTCACCAGTTTGGAAACCTACACATTTACCACAGATAATGGTTACTTAAATACGAAGTGGAAGAAATCCTACAATGGTGTCTTCGTTGCCAACAACGTGATTAAGGTGGCAGGTATGGCACAAGAAGAGCTTTCCGCTATCAACGGTGAATCCAAGGATCTATATACGGAAACGATCGCACAGGCACGTTTCTTCCGTGCTTTCTGGCACTTCGAAGTTGTGAAATTGTTTGGTGCCGCCGTTCCTTTCGTAGACGATGCGGCGATGATGGAGAACGTAAACCCACAGGTTTCTAACGTAGACGAGAGTGGTAACTACATCTATATCTGGAACAAGATCGTGGACGATTTGCAATTTGCGTACGATAATCTTCCTAGCAAATGGGCTTCGGACAAAGGTCGTGTAAACAAATGGGCAGCAGGTGCCTTATTGGCAAAGGTGAAAATGTATCAATCCTCTCCATACGATGGTAAGAACGGTACGGAAAACCATTGGTCTGAAGTGAAAACAATCTTGGAGGATGTCATCGCTAACGGACAAGATAACAACGGCACGAAGTTCAAATTAGCTGACACCTACGAGGAACTTTACATCGCTGGCGAATCTGACTGGACAGGCGAGTCTGTATTTGATATCCAAATGGCAATCACTGGTACAGTGGAAGAAACTTCCAGCATCAACGGACCGTGGCACATCGGTTTTAACGGTGCGTTAGGTACAGGAGGTTGGGGATTCTATCAGCCCTCCAACGAATTGGTAAACTCACATATCGTTGACGCAAACGGTCTGCCGATGATGGATGGTCAGTATAAAAACAGCCCTGCGCTTACAACGCTAGACGCAAACAACATTCCTCATACGGATCTAACGGTTTACACCGACCCGCGTCTGGATGTTTCAGCCGGACGTTTCAACACTCCGTTCTGGGATTGGACAGTTCCTTCATCTTTGGATGGTTGGGTACGTGATTACAGTAATGGTGGCTTGTACCTGAACAAGAAGAACATCCCGCGTAAGGCAGACAAGGGAAGCTTGTCTATCGTAACGGTAACGAACTCTTCAGCGAAGAACTTCCACCTGATCCGTTATGCAGACGTATTGCTATGGTACGCTGAGGCGTTGATTGAAACAGGCAACCATAAGGAGGCCGGTAAATATATCAATCAAGTCCGTGCCCGTGCCGCCAACGGATATGTAAAGGCTGCCGATCCGAATAATGGTATGGCAGAGACTACGTCCTCATACGTATTAGAGGACAAGGTAAACGGGAAGACTCAATCGAATGCCGCGGCTAACTACCGTATCGGCTTATATCCCGATTCTCAATTCGCTTCCAAAGCATCTGCGACGCAAGCGTTACGTTGGGAACGTAAGATCGAGATGGCTCTTGAAGGCCACCGCTGGTATGATTTGGCTCGTTGGGGTATCATCGCCGATGAGTTGAACAGCTACACTTCTTATGAGAAGAAATTCTTACTGAAATATGCGAATAGTATTTACAACGCAAAATGGTGCGTATTGCCTATTCCATTGAATGAGATTCAAAAGATGGACGGCCTCTTGGTTCAAAATGAAAATTGGAAATAAACAAGTGGGTTAACATTAATATCGGGTAACCAGGCATGTGATATGTGTGGTTACCCCCTCACAAAAGCGAAAAGCGAATGCTTATTCGCTTTTTTCATTTTAAATATATATCTTTGTTTGACTTTAAATCATAATGAAACGTATACTCTAGCCATGAGATATAAACAAATACTCTTCGGTTTGATACTGTTTGCCATATTAGGGGTTTTCTTGCAAATAACCAGCAAGTTTCATTTCTTTTATATCGAGCAGCTTCAACTATTCCAATTTTCCGGAGACTATCTTGCGGATAAAATCAGTTATCCGGGAGGTTTATCTTCGGTCATCGGGGAATTTTTGACACAATTTTTTATCACCCCTTATCTCGGTCCCTTTATCTTTGCCGCATTGCTCACTGGCATAGGGCTTACCATGAGGGCTGTCGTAAGACAAATCACCCCGGAAAAAGAGTTGTATCTGATTTACTTACTCCCCGTCTTATCCTTATTATTGGCTCAATACGATTTCAATTACTTACTACAAGGAACAGTGGCCTTTTTAATTTGCCTACTTTGTTTGAATGGGTGGATACGGATCAATAACTTTCGATTCCGATTATTTACGGCCCTACTTATCACACCTCTACTTTTCTGGATAGGAGGGCCTATAGCCGGATTATTCACGGTCTGCGCATTCATCAAGGAATTATTCGGCCAATTCAAACAAGGAGTTGTCTTCTTGGTGATCCCCATCGAGTTTACACTCATAGCGACCAGTTGCGTATGGGCGACAGTCATCACCGATTATCATTTCGCGTTCCTACCGGATGCCTATTATCATCCGATCTTACAAGCTCCGAATGTCATATATTTTTCCTGGGTCAGTTTGCCGCTTTCGCTGATCTTCGCATTTACATGGCCTAAAGGCACTTCGAAAAAGAGAGATTGGATAGAGATCTCCGTACAACTTATCATAATTCTCGCACTTTGCAGGTTCGGGATACCAAGATATAATGATCAAAAATCTTATCAACTAAAGGAACTAGATTATTATGCCCGAAACGGACAATGGGATCAAATCATCCGGAACTGCCAAGGTCCGATCAAGAATTACTTATACTTGACTTACCTAAACAACGCCCTTGCTGAGAAAGGCGAGTTAGGAAACCGGATGTTCGCGTTCGATCAACACGGGCCTCAAGGATTATTAGCCTCTTGGAATAAGACTTCTTCCGTATCGACCTTACTTAGCGACGCCTATTTTACGCTTGGAGAAATCGCCTTATCGCAAGAGATGGCATTTGAAGGATATGTCACCGTGATTGGGGCCGGTAATCCCCGGAACCTACAACGTCTAGTCCAAACCAACTTGATTTACGGTACATATCCAATCGCAGAGAAGTACATCGATATATTAGAGAAGACTTACGCTTATCACGACTGGGCAAAACGACATAGGGAATTTCTATATAATGATAAAGCCATAGAAGAAGATCCGGTACTGGGGATTAAACGAAAAGGACTTCCTCTTCGTAACAACCTTTCCGGTGTAAATGGGTTAGAACATGATTTATTGATCCGGGCAGAACAAAACCCGGAGAATCAGATTCCCATCCAATTTGTCGGAGCCATCTATCTTTTATCCAAGGATATGAAATCTTTCCAGACATTCATTGAGAAATATTACGGTACATCTACACTTCCTTCCCTTCCGACGAGTTTCCAGGAAGCGGTTATTTTACTAGCCGAGAAAGACTCGGATTATTGGAGACGGTTCAACGTGTCCGAAAATGTCATCCGGAAATTCACAGGTTACAGGAATCTTGTATTGCAGAACCGGAATAACCCACAGCTACCCCAATTGATAAAAAACTCTTTTGGAGACACCTATTGGTCTTATTACCTTCTTAAATGATTCATTGCCATGAAAAAGCACTATCTATATATTATATGTGTATGTTTTATCGTACTGGGGATATTTTCATGTTCAGACACGGTTCCGGTAAGCAAGGAAACCTCTGAGAAACCGATATTATACCCAGATTACGCAGATGTAACGATACCGAATAATATCGCTCCCCTGAATTTTAAAATACAGAATGCACATACGGAAGCGTTCGCTGTTTTCTGTTTTGAGGAAGTGAAGTTGCAGGTGAAAGAAAAAAAGGGGCAATTCCATATTCCTGCCGCCAACTGGAAAAAGCTACTTAGGAAAGCGACAGGCAAAACGATACAAGTAAAACTTTATGCTAAGGATAAGGAATGGCTGAGCTATCCGGAATTCTCGTTGTTTATCGCACAGGAACCTATGGATTCCTATCTAGCCTACCGTCTGATAGAGCCCGGATATGAACTTTGGAACCAGATGGGTATTTACCAACGGAGCCTGGAAACCTACGAACAAAGTCCCATTATGGAAAATAAACACAGTGGACAAAATTGCATGAATTGCCATTCATTTTGTATGCAAAACCCCAACAAGATGTTATTCCACATGAGAGATAAATACGCCGGGACTTATTTGATAGACGGAGATAAAATAGAGAAATTAAATACGAAAACGGAGCAAACGATTTCCCCCTTGGTTTATCCCTCTTGGCATCCTTCCGGGAAATACGTTGCATTCTCGGTAAACCAAACGAGCCAGAGCTTTCATTCCAATGACAAAAACAGGGTCGAGGTTTTCGATAGCCAATCGGATGTAGTGGTGTACGATACCGAGAAACATGAGATCATCAGTACTCCCGCCATTCGTACGAAAGAGGCTTTTGAGACATTCCCTACCTTTTCCCCCGACGGAAGAACGCTTTATTTCTGTACCGCCGAGGCACGTTCGATGCCCCACGAGTATTCGGAGGTAAAGTATAATCTTTGCTCCATAGCGTTTGATCCGGTAACAAGGAGTTTCGCATCAGAGATAGACACATTATATAATGTACGAGAGAATGGGAAAAGTGTCTCTTTTCCCCGTGTCTCTCCCGACGGGAAATTCTTGTTATTCACCTTATCGGGCTACGGGAACTTCTCTATCTGGCATAAAGACGCTGATTTATATATTCTGGATATCGAGAGTGGTTTTTTCCATCCCTTACGAAACGCGAACAGCACAGACACGGAGAGTTATCATTCATGGAGTAGCAACAGCCGGTGGATCGTTTTCAGCAGCCGAAGAATCGACGGATTATATACCCGACCTTATTTCGCCTATATCGACGAGAGCGGGAATGCCTCCAAACCGTTCCTATTACCACAGAAAGATACGGATTTCTATCATCGGTTCATGAAATCATATAACATACCCGAGTTTATCACAGGAAAAGTATCATCTAATATACGGAAAATCAGTAAACTTGCCAAAGGAAGTAAGGGGATTGACGTTACTTATCATAAATAAATCGAATCTGGGAAACATACATAAAGTAAAAAGAACATGAATAACTTAAGCAAAAAGATCATACCTATTCTTCTGCTCTTATTATGCACCAGCCTTCTAGGGTTACATTTACAAACCACTCAAGAAGCAACCTTCTTTTACCGGGAACAACAGCAGATTTTCCTGTTCGATACCGAATATGTATTGAATATACTTAAGACAATTGGAGGATTGGCTACGATTTGCTCCCAATTTATTATACAGTTTTTCAAGGTGCCGCTGATCGGATCGCTGGTGACCGCCTTGATCGGTGGAATCTCCGGTTGGTTATTCTGGCTGACCTTACGAAAAATACATCCGGCATTGTATCTTCTGCCCTTGGCCTTTCTCCCCATCTTATTCCAATATCTTTACCTAATGAAAGATAGCTATCATTATGAAGGGCTGATAGCCATGCTATTTTGGTCATTGGCTCTTAGCCAGTACAGTTACGGGGCACGAAAATTCAATTGGACATACCGTACCTTAATCGGTTGCTTGCTGGCGACCGGATTGTTTTACACGATGGGATCTGTAGCTATATTATTCGCCCTTAGCATCTTACTATTTGATGTATTACAAAAAAGCGAACGCTGGTACGCAAGCTTCATCCCGTTGATCCTGCTGCTTATCGTAGGTTCTCTATGCGTTCTAGGGGGCAGTAAACCCGATTATGACTATGTATTTTGGATGAAAGATTACGTAGAGTATTTCATTGAGCTGGAACCATTCTACGGCTTCTCTTGGCAAGTAGCGCTACTCGTTATGCTTCTATTCTTCCTATCACGTTATTTAGATCACATAAAAACCTATTTAAAAGCTTTAGTAGCCGTAGCATTACTTGCCTTATCCGGTATGTATTATACGCAAACGGCTCTTCAACAGAGGAATAAAGATTTCTATACGTTGATGCAAATGTTTCATTACATAGATACCGAGCAATGGGACGCCATAATCTCGTCCACCGATCTGAACTATAATAACTATTTACACCTGAATTGCTTAAACCTTGCCTTATCCCATAAGGGTGTCATGCAGACTGATTTATTCAAATATCCGCAAAGCGGAATACAATCTTTGGTCTCAAAATACCAAGCGCATATAGAGGAAAGTTTCCTGTTCAGCCAGATATACTACCATGTAGGAATCACGTCCTTGGCATACAATTTCGCTTTTGGTACCTCGGTAGGAATTACATACGGCAGTCCCGTCATGACTAAATTATTAATAAAATCCCATTTGATATACGGACAGTATCCCGCGGCCGAGAAGTTTATATCCTTATTGGAAAAGACATGGGCCTATCACGAATGGGCCTCCTCGCAACGAAAGTTCTTATATAATGACCAAGCGGTGGAGAGCGACCCGGAATTAGGTACAAAAAGAAAAAGCCTATCCAGCGACAAAGACCTTTTCGCCAATATAATCGGATTGTTTGATAACCTAATGATTATATTGGAAGAGAATCCCCTGAATAAAGCCGCATTGGATTATACGATCGGTACGTTATTATTATCGAAAGACCTGCCCGCTATAAAAACGTTTGTTGAAAGATTCAGTGGGACGGAAGTACTCCCTGTATTACCCGAACCCTTGCAACAAGCCGTGATCTCTTATGCGGAGCATGATCCGGAATATTGCCGCAAGTATGGGGTAACCGATAAAATCCTGTCCGAGTTCTCGATATTCAAGCAACGTGTATTGGGACTAAGGCATGCCCGACAAAATGTAGCGACTGGAATAGCCGACTATCAACCTACTTTCTGGTACTATTTGATACTCTCTAAATAAAACACATATGGAAAGACAGACTTACACAAATACAAACCGATATCTTTTCCTTTTTCTCATCGCCTTGATGGTTTCATGCTCCAAAAGCGACGTACAGATCGCCAAGAGTCTAAACAAGGAAATCGCCATTTATCCGGATTACAAGGATGTGACCATCCCTGTGAACATCGCCCCGCTCAATTTCTCTATCGCCGATAGCAGTGAGCACTGTCTTATCATTAAAGGGGAAAAGACTCAATTCCAAGTTTATAGTGATGAGGGGCTCTTTGAGATCCCACAAAAAAGATGGAAAGCCTTATTGAAAGAGAATGCCGGAAACCAAATAGAATTGACCATCGCTAAACGCATACAGGGCGAATGGAACGCCTATACGCCTTTTCATATGGACATCGTAAATGATTCCATTGATAAATATATAGCCTATCGGTTATTAGCCTTGAGCAATGATATGTGGAACAGGATGGGTATCTATCAACGAAACTTGGAGAATTATGACCAAAGCGTGATTTATGAGAATAGCCTAACCGACTATAACTGCGTAAACTGCCACACGTTTTCCTCCGGGAACCCAGATAAAATGATTTTCCATATGCGAGGCAAACACGCCGGTTCCGTACTGATTGATGGAAAGAAAATCACCAAGCTAAATACAAAGACTCCCGAGACCGTCTCAAACTTTGTCTACATGTATTGGCATCCGAATGGTAACTATCTGGCGGCCACCGTATGCGATACCTACCAAAACTTCTTCATCAATAATCCCAATACGCTGGAAGTATTGGATCATAACTCCGATATCGTGATCTACGACGTGAAGAAGAACGAGGTATTCTCTTGCGAAGCGTTAAATTCCAAAGACGCATGGCAAATATTCCCTGCGTTCTCTCCCGATGGGAAGAGCCTCTATTTCAGTTCGACCGCCGCCGTAGATTCTATTTCTAAGAATTTCAGACAAATGACCTACAGCCTATGCCGTGTCGACTTTGACCCGGAAACCCGCACCCTAGGCCAGCAAGTAGATACTTTATACAATGGCCGGGCCAACCACAAAAGCGTATCCTTCCCTAGAATCTCACCGGATGGTAAATATCTGGCTTTTACCCTACAGGAATATGGCGGTTTCGGGGTTTGGCATAAAGACGCTGAATTATATATGATCCGCCTATCCGACGGAAAGACGTACCCGCTGAGCGAGGCGAACAGTACCGAAGGAGAAAGCTACCATTCATGGAGCCGCAACAATCGTTGGCTGGTATTTAGCAGTCGCAGGTTGGATGGATTATACACACGCCCGTTCTTTAGCTATATCGATGATAAAGGCACGGCCCATAAACCATTCCTCCTGCCACAAAGAAATCCCGTAAAATATTATAAAGACTTGTTGTGGACTTACAACCTCCCGGAGTTTATACAAGAAAAGGTCCAAGTAGACACTCATGCCGTGATGGAAACAATGAGAAATACAAAAGGAATCCATGTAAAATAAGAACAATAGCTAGGGTGGGTGAAAGGAGATAAGGATGTCTGTTTGGTTAAATCTACCCACCCTTAGCTATTGATCTGTTTGCTCACTCTTTTATCTTCACCGAGAATAGAAATAGAGCGTTTCAAATCAACGCCCATATTTCCATTTGTCGTATTCATAAAATAAGTACAAACTTTCGGCAATCAGATTTCACTCTTTAGTGAAACAAACATATGTAATCTGCGTTTATAGATTATCAAATGTCTCTTTAAAAACTTGAGACAAAAATAAACTATTTTGATAGAAAAATAGGTCTGTAAATATTCACATTTTATTCACAACACACACCAAAACGTTCATTTATCCTAGGAAGCATCACAATTTAACATTTAACCGCTCCATCATCACTCCGGTCTTCTCCCTTGCCTCCGTCACATCCAAACCACGAGCCAGCAAGACGGCCATACGGCGATGTCCATGAACTTCCGGTTTTCCAAAGAAACGCATCTGCGTATCGGGTTGTTCCAAGACCTTATCCAGATTCCCCAAAGACAACCGGTCACTGTCCCCTTCCACTACGACGGCACGGGAAGCTCCCGCTCCATGAAACGCGATATTAGGGATCGGCAAGCCAAGCACCGCACGGGCGTGCAAAGCGAATTGAGACAAATCTTGCGTAATCATCGTCACCATTCCGGTATCGTGCGGACGGGGGGAAACCTCGCTGAATATGACATCGTCTCCTTTAATGAATAATTCCACGCCAAAAATACCACGTCCGCCTAAAGCCTCGGTGATCTTACCGGCGATCTCACGGGCTTTCGCTTTAGCGGCAAGGCTCATGGCTTGCGGTTGCCAAGACTCCCGGTAATCACCATCCACTTGAACATGTCCCACGGGTTCCAAGAAAGACGTTCCTCCGATATGCCGAACCGTCAGCTGGGTAATCTCATAGTCGAAATCCACGAAACCTTCCACGATCACCTTACCCGCTCCAGCACGTCCGCCTTCTTGGGCGTACTGCCAAGCACGATCGATATCCTTTTCCTCACGAACCACGCTCTGTCCGTGTCCGCTCGAGCTCATGATCGGCTTCACCACGCAAGGCATACCGATTACCTTCACCGCTTCCTTAAATTCCTCCTCGGTCTCGGCGAAACGATACGGCGAGGTAGGCAAGCCCAGTTCCTCGGCCGCCAAGCGGCGGATTCCCTCACGGTTCATCGTCAGCCAAGTGGCACGGGCGGTAGGAATCACATGGTATCCCTCTTCCTCCAGTTCCATCAAGGTACGGGTAGCGATCGCCTCCACCTCCGGCACGATATAATCCGGTTTCTCTTTCTCGATGATCTCCCGCAAGGCATCGCCATCCAGCATGGAGACCACATAGGAACGATGCGCCACTTGCATGGCCGGAGCGTCCGGATACTTATCCAAGGCGATTACCTCCACGCCATAACGCTGCAACTCTATTACAAACTCTTTCCCCAATTCGCCCGAGCCACAAAGCACGACTTTAGTTGCCGTAGCCGATTTGGGCGTACCAATTGTTACCATAAATCTTTCTGCTATTTGAATTTCGCCGCAAAGGTAAGGGTTTAGATAAAGATAGCCTAGGGCTTTTTTCTTTATCTATTAAGTGGAAGAAGCAGAGAGATTCATTATCTATCAGTTGTTGGACGATCATACACCAACTGTTGGATGATCGTCTACCAATTGGTGCATGATCGTCCAACGGATGGTAGAAGATGTATACATATAGTACCGGCACGTAAAGTTACCGCACGTACAAGTTAATAGATATAGATGGTAGAGCTAAACCTTTTCGATCAAAACCTTTTGTTAATATTACATAATTATAAGTACCTTGCGATACAAGGTATCTTAGTAAAGCATATATTTGTGACCAAATGATAAAAGTGTTCACCAACAGTGTAACTTATTTAGCAAACTGTACGTCTAATATATTAAAGTAACTACATAATATGATGATTCAACTGAGAGGAATAAACAAAACGTACTTTAATGGAGCCCCACTGCACGTTTTGAAAGGTATCGACCTAGATATAGAGAAGGGAGAGATGGTATCCATCATGGGAGCCTCCGGTTCCGGTAAGTCAACCTTATTGAATATCTTAGGGATATTAGATACGTACGACACGGGCACCTATCAATTAAACGGGCAGTTGATTCAGAATCTCAGCGAAAGTCGTGCCGCCGAGCTCCGGAACCGAATGATCGGCTTCATTTTTCAATCTTTTAACTTAATCTCATTCAAGAACGCCATGGAGAACGTTGCCCTCCCACTCTATTATCAAGGGGTCAGCCGGAAAAAGAGGAATGCCATGGCGCTGGAATACTTGGACATGGTGGGATTGAAAGATTGGGCGGAGCATATGCCGAATGAGATGTCCGGTGGACAGAAGCAACGGGTAGCGATCGCCCGGGCCTTGATAGCGAAACCCCAAGTCATATTGGCCGACGAGCCGACCGGAGCGTTGGATAGCAAAACGACCGTGGAGGTAATGGAACTACTACGCAAGGTAAACCTAGAAGGGATGACCATGGTGATCGTTACCCACGAACCCTCCGTAGCGGAGGCTACAGACCGGATTATCCGGGTAAAGGACGGGTTGATTGAACGTATCGAAAAAGAAGAGAATCATGTTTGACTTTGATAATTTCAGGGAAATATGGAGCACCATCAAAAAGAATAAGCTCCGTACCTTCTTGACCGGCTTCTCGGTCTCATGGGGTATTTTCATGTTGATCGTGTTACTGGGGGCGGGAAACGGGTTGCGCAATGGCATCATGTACAACTTCAGGAATATGTCTACCAACCGGGTCGAGGTATGGACACGCTATACCACCAAGCCTTGGAAAGGTATGCAATCCAACCGCAGCATCAGTTTCAAGGAAGAGGACCTAGGCGCCTTGAAGAGAGACTTCAAGGAGGTGGATCTTTGCTCGGCTACTATCTCCCACAATGACACGATCACTTACAACGAGGAATATGTGACGGGACAAACCAATGGCGTATATCCGGATCATGCCCCGATCAATTACGTGAATGTAGAGACGCATAACGGCCGCTTCATCAATGAGCAGGACATGAGGGACCGAAGAAAAGTAATCGTGATCAGTCCCCGTATGGCGGAGGTCTTGTTTCGTGACGAGAAGCCGCTGGGTAAATACGTGAAATGCGGGAATATGATGTATCAAGTAGTCGGCGTGTACAACGATGATGACAAAAGCAATAACGCTCCCGCTTACATCCCATTCTCCGTAGCCCAATTGCTATATAATAAAGGATACGGCTTCGGATCGCTAACGTTTACCTTGAAAGGGGTGACTACCGAAGAGGAGAATGAGGCTTTCGAGGAAAGTTTCCGGGAATGGATGGCACGCCGCCACCAATTCGACCCGACAGACAAGAACGCTATCGGTATGTGGAACATGGCGAATGAGTTCTTGATGTGGAATAATATAATGAACGGGATTACCTTGTTTATCTGGATTATCGGTATCGGAACGTTGATGGCAGGAATCGTGGGAGTTAGCAACATCATGCTGATCACCGTACGGGAACGGACCCGGGAGTTCGGCATACGCAAGGCATTGGGAGCTAAACCCGGCTCGATCTTGGCATTAGTAATCGCCGAGTCCATCCTCGTAACAGCCGTTTTCGGCTATGTCGGGATGATCATGGGGATCGGGCTTACGGAGCTAATCAATCACGCGATGGAAATGGCCCAAGCCGGAGCCCAATCCGGTGGGAATATCGGAGAAGACACGACGGTCTTCCGTAACCCGACCGTCAATCTGGCGATAGCTAGCTCCGCTACGGTATTGATCATCGCGGCCGGTGTATTGGCGGGTTATTTCCCGGCACGCAAGGCGGTGAAAGTCACGGCTATCGAAGCCATGAGAACGGAATAATCATAAAAAAGAAAAGAACCATGTTTGACATAGACAGATGGGTAGAGATATGGGTGACGATCACCCGAAACAAGACACGCAGCTTGTTGACCTGCTTCGGCGTATTCTGGGGAATCTTGATGTTGGTGATTCTATTGGGAGCCGGAAACGGGATGAAGAACGCTATGTTCTCGAATATCAACGGATTCGCCACGAACTCCGCCTTCTTTTTCTCCGACCGGACCAGCGAGTCGTACAAAGGCTTTAACAAGGGGCGTCAATGGGACATGCGAAACCGGGACGTGGAGAGCATCCGGAAACAGGTGAAGGACATCGAGGCCGTCTCCCCCATCATCTGGGGAAATCGCTCGGACAAGAATATCGTTTTCGGCCAATTAAGCGGTACTTATAACGTAAAAGGCGTGCAGCCCGATTATTTCAAGATCGAGACCCAGCAGCTTTATTACGGACGGTTACTAAACGAGATCGACGAGATCGAGAAACGTAAGGTTTGCTTGATCGGCGCTAAGGTGAACGAGGTATTGTTCAAGGGAAATGATCCCTGCGGGAAATATATCCGGGTAAACGGGATTTACTACCAAGTGGTAGGCGTCACGAAGCAACGAGCCTCTAGCGTCAATATCGGCGGACGGGCCGAGGAAAGCGTATTCCTCCCTTTCAGTACCATGCAACAGACGCTGAACCAAGGGGATATCATTCACTTCTTGTGCGTGAGCGCCAAACCCGGCTATAAGATCGATCCGGTGATCACGCAGATCAAGGATATTGTAAAGAGCCAGAACCAGATCTCTCCTACCGACCCGCAGGCCGTGACGGTGATCAACTTGGCGGCTCAGTTCGAGACTTTCAATATGCTATTTATCGGTATCGATATCTTGATCTGGCTCGTGGGTATGGGTACGTTATTGGCGGGTATTATCGGTGTAAGTAATATCATGATGGTAACGGTTAAGGAGCGTACCCGGGAAATCGGCGTACGCAGGGCCTTGGGAGCGAAGCCTTGGAACATCATCTCGCAGATCATGAGCGAGAGTCTGCTACTTACGGCCTTAGCGGGTTTGTTGGGGTTAAGCGCCGGGGTATTCCTGCTCGATCTTGTAGATAAGATCATGAGTGCCCAGCCGGCTTCCAACGGAACCATGATGGAGCATCCGGAGGTAAGCATCCAGATCGCGGTAGCGGCCACGGTGATCTTATTATTCAGCGGTCTGCTGGCCGGGCTGATCCCCGCATGGCGAGCTATGCAGATCAAGGCGATAGATGCCATACGAGAAGAATAAACAACAATTGTCAATTAATAAAACTATATAATCATGAAGAATCGCATTGTAAAAAAGATCCTGCGTATCATCTTATTAGTACTTGTGGGAGCAGCGGTAATCGGTACATTCTATTTCTTATGGAAGAAAGCGCAACCGGTCATCACCGTTTATGAGATCGTAACCCCTGAAAAAGGGGATGTGGAAACCAAGACGGTCGCTACCGGAAACGTAGAGCCTCGTTTCGAGGTGGAGATCAAGCCGCAGATATCCGGTATCATCTCCGAGCTGAAGAAAGAAGCGGGGCAGATGGTCCAAGCGGGAGAGATTATCGCCATTATCAAGGTAATCCCCGAGATGGTACAGCTCAACAGCGCCGAATCGCGCGTGAACCTCGCCAATATCTCTTTGAAGCAAGTGGAAGAGACTTATAAGCGGGATACGCAATTATTTAAGCAAGGTGTTATCGCCCAAGAAGATTTCGATCTTTCCAAAGCGAACTACCTAAAAGCCGTGGAGGAAAAGGATAATGCGCAAAGTGCCTTGGAGATCATCCGCGACGGTATAGCCAAGAACTCCAGCGTGGCCAGTACGACCCAAATCCGTAGTACCATTACCGGTATGATCTTGGACATTCCCGTTAAAGTAGGTAACTCGGTTATCCAAGCGAATAATTTCAATGATGGCACGACGATCGCTACCGTAGCCAATATGAACGACATGATCTTCAAAGGAAACGTAGACGAGACCGAGATCGGACGCATCCACGAGGGAATGCCGATCAAATTGACCGTCGGCGCCATGGAAAGCCGTTCATTCGACGCTTTGCTGGAATATGTATCGCCCAAGGGAGTAGACAAGAATGGAGCCATTCAATTTGAGATCAAGGCGGCCGTAACGATCCCCGAAGATGCTTTCATCCGTGCGGGATATAGCGCCAACGCCGAGATCGTGCTAAAACGTGCGGAAGACGTGCTTACGATCCCGGAAAGTACGGTTGAGTTCCAAGGGGATTCCGCATTCGTTCAGTTAGTTAAACAAGAGCAACCGGAGCAAGTCTTCGAGAAGCATCCTGTAAAGGTAGGTCTGTCCGACGGTATCAAGATCGAGATTCAAGAAGGACTGGCCGCGACCGATAAAGTCCGGGGCGCAGCTATTGACCCGAATAAGAAATAAAAGAAAGATTGTATGATGAGAAGAAACTTATATATACTGGCAATCGCTTCCCTCCTGTCCGGAAACTATGTTTTCGCTCAGGATGCGGTGAAGCAATGGAGTCTGGAGGAGTGCATCCAATATGCCATCGAGCATAATATCGACTTAAAGCAAAAGGAGCAGGAACAGGAAAGCCGAAAGGTAGACTTACATACCAGCAAATACAGTTGGCTCCCGGCCCTAAACGGCAGTCTTGGACAGAGCTTCCAGTTCGGACGCTCCACGTCTAAATCCGGGGTGATCGTGGACCAGAACGCCGCCAATTCCACATTGGGGATCAATCTGGACATGCCTTTATTTGACGGGTTAAAAATACCGAACGATATCGCCGCCCGCAAACTTGATCTAAAAGCGTCTATCGAGAACTTGAATAAGGCGAGAGAAGACCTATCCATCAATATAGCTTCCTACTACCTGCAAGTACTTTATAATAAAGAGTTACTGAAAATAGCGCAACTACAAGTGGAACTAGACAAGGAGCAGGTGAATAAAACAGAGGCCATGGTGAACGCCGGAAAGGTGCCTCTTTCCCAACTGTATGATATCAAGGCCCAATTAGCGAAAGATGAGGTCACGCTTACCGAGTCGCAAAACAATGTGAACCTCGCTTTATTGGATCTGGCGCAAAGTCTGGAACTAGAGCGAAGCGACCGGAATTTCGATATACAGACTCCTGTAATTGAAGATGCGGTGGCTGATAATATGAGCAGTATCCTACCTCCGGAAAACATTTACGACCATGCGGTTACGTTCAAGCCTCAGATCAAGGAACAACAGTATTTGCTAGAGAGCCAAAAGAAAATGTTGCGTGTCGCGCAAGCGGGCTATTACCCCAAGTTAAATTTCGGGGCTAGTTACAGCAATGGATATTATCATTCTACTTCCGGAGGTGAATTTGCCGATACTCGTTCCTTTAGCGAGCAGTTTAAGCAGAATGGGCAAAAGATCGTCGGATTCTCATTGAGCATTCCACTTTTCAACCGCTTCCAAGTACGCAATAGCGTTCGTACCGCAAGGATCAACATTATCAACCGGGAATTGCTGATGGAAAATACAAAGAAAACATTATACAAGGAAATCCAGCAAGCGTACTACAACGCAACGGCTTCCCAAGAGAAATATACGGCTTCCGACAAATCCGTCACGGCGAGCAAGGAAGCGTTCAATTATGCCCAAGAGCGTTACAACGCAGGTAAAAGCACTGTCTTTGAATTTAATGAGGCTAAAACAAAATACGCACAAAGTCTAGCGGAACAGGCACAGGCCAAATATGATTTTATCTTCCGTACGAAGATTCTAGATTTCTATAATGGCAATCCGATCCGTTTATAAACGTTAATTAACACTTCATTTTTTTCATTATACACACAAAGTTTAAGGGAAGATGGTCTTTATGGACATCTTCCCTTTCAGCATTCATTAATGCATTTAGTCTGCACAGAACTATGTTTAAAAGCATAATTAACAGACAGATAACCAAGACCAAAAACTCCCCTGCCAGCTATCATAATGCAAGAACTCCCCCAGTAGAACTAAATTGAATTTGGTAATATCAATCAATATTATATTAGTTTTAGAATGTTTTATAACAGTTTGCTTTTTTATAATAAAAATTAGTATATTTGCGGCTGTGAATTTCTAGAGTCTTGGTATGTACATTTTTTGATAAGTATTTTAACTGTAGTTCTGTGCAGACTATGGTCTCTCGAAAAAATAATGTGTGTCTAATTAACAAACAAATTCATTCTATGAAGCACAAATTAACGCTTGTACTACTCTCATTCTTTCTGGGAGTGCAGTGTATGGTCGCCCAGCAAATGAAGGTGACCGGTGTAGTGATTAATGAAGATGATGGGGAGCCTGTTATAGGTGCATCCATCGTAGTAAAAGGAACCACTATTGGAACCATTACCGATTTAGATGGTAAATTTGAGTTAGAAACTCAGAAAGATGCTAAGCTAATTATTTCTTATGTAGGTTTACGGACTCAAGAAACTACAGCTCAGCAAAACATGAGAATTGTTCTTTCTTCAGATTCTCAAGCTATAGATGAAGTTGTTGTCGTAGCTTATGGTACCGCAAAGAAAAGTTCTTTTACAGGTTCCGCATCCACGGTGGGTGCCGCTTTGATGGACAAACGTCCATTGAGTAACGCCCTCTCCGCATTAGAAGGAAACACTTCCGGAGTACAAATGACTTCCTCTATCGGACAACCGGGAGAAGCTGCTAAGGTAACGATCCGTGGTTTTGGTTCTGTAAACGCGGATAATGCTCCTTTATATGTAGTGGATGGCGCCATCTTCAGTGGTGATATCTCTTCTATCAGCCCATCTGATATCGAATCAATGACAATTTTAAAAGATGCCGCTTCTACATCTTTGTATGGATCTAGCGCAGGTAACGGTGTGGTTTTGATCACGACCAAGAAAGGTTCTACCAGCAGTGGCGCAGGTGTTACCTTGAGTATCTCACAAGGTTGGTCTAGCAGAGCTTATAACGATTACGCAAAAGTAGGTGTATACGATTATTATCCTTTGCAATGGCAAATGTTGAGAAACGCAAATATGTCACTCGGACAAAGTGCTGCCGACGCTGCCGCTAATGCTTCTAAAGATATTATCAACAAATTAAAATATAATCCTTTCGTAGGAATCGCCAATGACGCAATCGTGGGCACAGACGGTTTATTGAATCCATCAGCCTCGGCTTTAAAATGGGGTGAGGACCTTGATTGGGAAGATGCCGCTTACCGTACCGGACATCGCCAAGAATATAATGTAAGCTACAATACAAAAACAGAAAAGAGCGACACATATGCTTCCATAGGCTATCTGAATGATAAGGGATATATGATTAAGACAGACTTTGAGCGTTACAACGCACGCTTGAACTATAATATCTATCCGGTGAAATGGTTCAAGAGTGGATTGAATTTAGGTTTAAGTCGCACAAATTCCAATTATTCTACTTCTACTTCTAGCAACTCCGCTGGTTATGGTAACTTATCTCGTTTCATTCGTTCTATGGCACCGATCTATCCGGTACATAAGCATGATATTGAGACAGGGGCTTATTTGGATAAAGAAGGAAACGTAGTTACTGATCCGGCTTTATATACCTATGATTATGAAGGAGCCCGTATCTCCAGCAATGGACGCGACGGTATCGCTGAGGCCCTGTGGAACGATCGCTTGATGTCTACCACAAACTCTAGTGCCCGTACTTATGTAACGATCACTCCGATCGAAGGATTGAACTTAACAGTGAACTACGCATTTGACAATAAGGATGAACGCCGTAGAGTATATGAGAACCCAGAGGTAGGTGACGGAACCGCAGGACCGGGACGTTTGAACATCCGAAATAGAAACTACTTGACCCAGACTTTCAACCAATTGATCAATTACACAAAGACTTTTGGTAAACATAACATCGAAGCTTTGTTAGGTCATGAGAACTATAGCTACCGCTTCCAACATAACTATGGAATGAAGACCAACGAGATCGTTTCCGGAACATACGAGTATGGTAACTTCGTAAACGTAAGCTCAATGGAGTCTTACACACGCGAATATAAGAAAGAAGGATACTTCGCTCGTTTGAACTATGATTTCGATGATAAATATTATGTAACAGCCTCGTATCGTCGTGACGGTTCCTCTCGCTTTAGCAAGGATAACCGTTGGGGTAACTTCTGGTCATTCGGAGCATCTTGGCGTATCAGCCAAGAAGATTTCATGGAAAACTTGACTTGGGTGGACAATTTGAAACTGAGGGCATCCTACGGTGAAACCGGAAACGATGCCATCTATTATACAGATGATGACACACAACAGGATTACTATCCTTATCAAACCTTGTATAATTTGGGTATCAACAACGGTTCGGAAGCAGGTCTCTACTTCCCGACTATGGCAAACAATAATTTGAAATGGGAGACACAGGTTTCTACCGATGTCGCTTTAGAATTCGGATTGTTCGGTCGCTTAAATGGTACGGTCGAGTTCTTCCGTAAGGCCTCCAGAGACTTGTTATTCAATGTTAGCCAACCGTTATCCAGTGGTGTCGAAAAGATCGTACAAAACATTGGTAAAGTTCGTAACCAAGGGGTGGAAATCGACTTAAACTACCAAGTATTAAAATCAAAAGATTGGAAATTATCAGTCGGCGCAAACGCTACATTCATCAATAATAAGGTGACTCGTCTGCCTGATGCCAACCGGAAAGATGGTATCATCAAAGACTCTAAGAAATTGATGGAGGGACATTCAATCTATGAGTTCTGGTTACGTCAATGGTGGGGTGTTAATCCTGATAACGGAGATGGATTGTATATCTTTGATGCCGAAAACAACACCGATGCGAATGGTAATATTAAAGATGCGGTAAAAAAGACACTTGTAGAGAAAGATGGTCAAGTATTGACAAACTCTTATAGCTATGCGAAATATGATTTCAGTGGTTCTGCCGTTCCGAAAGTATATGGTGGTTTCAATATCAATTTGAGCTATAAGGCATTCGACCTTTCTACCGTATTCTCTTATTCATTAGGAGGTAAGGTGCTTGACTCGAGTTATAGAGGATTGATGGATGTAGGTGAGTTCGGTTATGCGATGTCACCGGATCTACATAACGCATGGACAACTCCGGGCCAGATCACAGATGTACCTCGTTTGGACAATAACTCAGGTCATGCGACTAGCATCGGACAATCCTATTCTACACGTTGGTTGACAAACGCAAATTACTTGAACTTGCGTACTGTCACTTTGGCTTACAACTTGCCTAAGTCTATCCTAAACGTTATCAACATCAAGAGTGCACGCGTCAATGTCAGCGCAGAGAACTTATTCATGTTGAAAGCCCGTCAAGGTCTGAATCCGCAAGCTAACTATGCCGGAGTATCTTACAATGAATATATGCCGGCTAAGAACTTTACGATCGGTTTAAATGTATCGTTCTAAATTCATAATACATCAAACAAAGGAAAAGATATGAAAAATATACAATTATTCAAACACATCGCAGCAGGACTGCTTCTAAGTGGCTCTCTGATCGGCACAAGCTGTTCCAGCGATTATATGGATACAATCCCAACCGAGAACGTTTCATTCACGACAGTATCCACTTCGCTCGACAATCTTTATCTTGCACTGAACGGTATTCATCGTAAGATGGTATCTCAAGACTTAGGCAACCAAGGTTTGGGAGGTGAACCCGGTTTCATCATCGGTCGAGAAGCGTTGGCTGATGATTTGACATGGGACACGCAGACTTGGCATCAAGGTTTCTTAAACTGGAGTTATCCAACGAACGCAACAAGTTCGTACAACTCCGGTGAGTGGGAAACTTATTATAAGTTCATTTTGAATGCAAACAACATCTTGAAAGCGTTGAATGATAACTTTAGCGATGAGTCAAAACTCACAGATAGCGAAAAAGCGCTTGCGAACCATATCAAGGGCGAGTGTTTGGCAATTCGTGCATGGAGTCATTTCAATCTAGTACAATATTATGCGAAACCATATCGTAACGGACAGGACAACTCTCAACCGGGAGTTCCTTATCGTACGAGTCCGGAAATCGAGCCTATGGCACGTAATACGGTAGAAGAGGTGTACACGAAGATTCACGGGGACTTAGACGAAGCGTTGAACTTATTGGCAGACTATGAGCCAAATGATAAGAATCATTATAGCCTAGCATCGGTTTACGGATTGAAAGCACGTGCTCTTCTGACTCAACAGAAATACGCAGACGCAGCTACGGCCGCAGTGAATTCTATCAATGAAGCAGAGAAAGATGGCTGTAAGATCATGTCTCAGTCTGAATTGATGAATGGTTTCGCTAATATCACTTCCGCTACGAAAGAGGCTATGTATGCCGCTATGACGCAGAATGACCAAACGGTTTATTTCTACTCTTTCTATGCGTATATGTCTTGGAACTTCAACTCCAGCTCTATCCGCACAGGTATCAAATGTATCAGCCAAAGTACTTACGACTTAATGTCGCCAACCGATCTTCGCCGTCAATGGTGGGATCCGACAGGAAAGGCAGAAGTGCCCGCAACTTCTTACAACCAGCGTGTTTATCAGAACCGCAAGTTCACGGCACGCTCTACAGCTGATGCTGTAGGTGATTTTGCCTTCATGCGTATCAGCGAAATGTACTTGACAGCAGCCGAGGCTTTCGCTCGTTCCAATCAAGACGCAAAAGCAAAGGAATATTTGCAAGCCTTGTTGAAAGAACGTGATCCAGAGTACAAGGATTTGGGTAACACAGGCGCAAAACTAGCGGATGAGATCATGACACATCGCCGTATCGAACTTTGGGGCGAAGGTTTCCGTTGGTTCGACTTGAAACGTCTAGGTTTGCCATTGGATAGAACCGGTTCTAATTTTGACGCTACTTTCTGTGGCTTCTTGCACAAGGATCCGAATGCTAATGGCTGGATCTTCGAGATTCCAAAAAAGGAAACAGATTTCAACGACTTGATCGAAAAGAACTATTAACACTCTTTTTACGTTAACTTACATTAATCACAATCCCCAAAGTATACTTTAACAGGTTATCTTTGGGGATTTCTTATATCACTATTTATGAAAACAAATCATTTATTTTCAGCTCTGCTCTCTTTAGCGCTTATATGCCCTGGAATAGCGCAAGAAACACATTATCAACGTCCTCCTGCAGTTATCGAAGAAGTGGCCTTGGCCAAGCTTTCTCCTATCATCCGAATTAGTGATAACAATCAGTGGGCACTCCAGTTAGAGCGTTCCCCGTACCGGTCTATCGCCAAGCTTGCGCAACCGGAGCTTAAATTAGCGGGAATGCGTATCAGTCCCGAAACATTCAATACGAGCCGGCAAGCCGAATATACGGGTGCCAGTTTAATGAACATCGCTACTCAAGAAGAAATCAAGATAGAAGGAATTCCTGACAATGCGGTAATCACAGAAGCCTCATTCTCTCCTTCATCCAATAAGGTAGCTCTATTCGTGGAAGAAGCGGATGGCGTATACCTTTATATCTGTACCCCGGAACAGCCCGTAGCACAGAAAGTAAGTACCCGTAAAATCAACGCAACAAGTGGAGCGGAGATCTTATGGATTAGCGACAATGAATTTATTACGCTTATGGTTCCGGAAAACAGGGAGAAGGCACCAGAGAAACCCACAGTCCCATCCGGGCCCATCATTCAAGAAAGTACTGGAAAGGTGATGCCCGCCCGTACCTATCAAGACTTACTCAAAAATCCGTACGACGAGCAACTATTCGACTATTATTTCACCGCTCAATTGGTACGCATAAAAGAAGGTGCTGTGTACGAGATCGGAAAACCGGCAATCTACGGCAGTACACTTTCATTATCCCCGGATAAATCTTTGCTACTTATCGCGACAGTCCATCGTCCGTATTCCTATCAAGTACCGGTATATAACTTTCCACAAAAGTTCGAGGTTATCGACTTACAAGGTAATTCCATTTATACGTTAGCGGATAATCCAACCATTAATATACCGATGGGATATGACACGACCTCGCCTTATCCCCGCCAATTCGGATGGAGATCGGATCAACCGGCTACCGTTTACTGGGCGGAAGCGCAAGATAAAGGAGATCCTAAGCAAAACAAGACTGATTTCATGGATATTATCTACCAAATAAGCTATCCGTTCAACAGCGAGAAACAGGAAGTCGCAAAGACAGAGAAACGTTTCCGCAACATCCTGTGGAATGACGATGCTTTCGCTTTATTGATCGAGACTTCCCGGGAGACTCGAAAAAACAGGACATTTACTTTTAAGCCTTGCTCTTCTGAGTCTCCGGTTCTATTATTCGATGTATCCACCGACGATAATTACAACAATCCGGGAAATCCACTTACGGTTAAAAATGCGTATGGTAAATATATCGTTTATATCAATAAAGCCCACAATGAGTTATTGATGCTTGCCCAAGGTGCCTCTCCTAAAGGGGATATGCCTTACCTTAGCCGTTACAATTTGAAAACAAAAAAGAACACAGAACTTTGGCGCTGCGAGGACGGATATTATGAGACCATCCTAAAGGTAGCGAATCCGGAAAAGCTGCAATTGATCACTTCACGGCAATCCATTACAGAACCGGCGAATCTCTGCTCTCGTGACTTGAGAAAGAAAAAATTCGCTCAATTGACTCATTTCGCCAATCCATATCCGGCCATGGCAAACGTTAGTAAACAAAAGATTAAATATAAACGTGCCGATGGATTGGACTTAACCGCAACGGTATATCTCCCTGCCGGATATGATAAGTCAAAAGAAGGCCCGCTACCCGTCTTGATGTGGGCTTACCCAAGAGAATACAAGAGCAAGGCCGAGGCATCCCAGGTACGTGGTTCCCAATACATGTTCACGAACATCAATTACGGATCACCAGTCTATTGGGTATTGAGAGGATACTGCGTAATGGAGAATGTCGAGATGCCGATCGTAAGCACGAGCGAGGGAGCGGAGCCAAACGATGATTTCATTGAGCAATTGACAATGAACGCCGAGGCGGCCGTAAAAGTCATTTCCGAGATGGGTGTAGGTGATCCGAATCGTGTAGCCGTAGGAGGACATTCCTATGGAGCTTTCATGACAGCGAATCTATTAACACATACCAAACTGTTCAAAGCCGGCATCGCACGTAGCGGGGCTTACAACCGTACGCTTACCCCGTTCGGCTTCCAAACAGAGACCCGTACGTATTGGGAAGTGCCGGAAATATACAACACGATGTCTCCATTCATGTATGCGGATAAACTGCATGGAGCCTTGTTAATCATACACGGCGAGATGGATAATAACTCTGGGACATTCCCGATCCAATCCGAACGTTTGTTCAGCGCCCTGAAAGGTCACGGAGCGACCGCACGCTACATCGTATTGCCTTATGAAAGTCATGGCTATGCCGCCAAGGAAAACATCTTGCATTTATTATATGAGTGCGACCAATGGTTAGAGCAGCACGTAAAAAACGCCCAAAAGTAAGTTAACTTCATTGGCAAAGTATGTTAAGTTCATCGGCAAAGTAACTTAACATACTTTTGCCGGTCGACCTTGATGGAGAAGTCAGCCTCCAACCCCCAATTGCCCTAAAACAACGATGCCCATCGTAAGGTTATAAGAATGCCCATCGTAAACTCCTTACAATGGGCATTCTTAACTCCTTACGATGGGCATTCAAAGAAAGCCCTATCTGAGATTCGTTTATTTCAGCAGTGAGCAAGGACAAAGATGATCCTTCTCGATATCCTTGAAATAGTTATAAGTACCTACCTTAAGATCCGCGCAAGCCGCCTCATCGCAAACGATGATTCCTTTCGGATGCAACTGCAAGGCGGTAATTGTCCACATTTGGTTCACGGCACCCTCAACAGCTTGTTGCAACGCACGAGCCTTGTTATGACCATTTACCATGATCAATACCTCCTTAGCGTCAAGAACCGTACCTACACCAACCGTTACAGAAGTCTTTGGAACTTTATTCACGTCATTATCAAAGAAACGGGAGTTAGCGATAATCGTATCCGTAGTTAACGTCTTGATACGAGTACGAGAACTCAAAGATGAACCCGGCTCATTGAACGCAATATGGCCATCAGGACCGATACCACCCAAGAACAGGTCTACGCCACCGACCGCTTTCATGCGAGCCTCATAAGACGCACACTCAGCCTCCAAATCCTCGGCGTTACCATTCAAGATATTTACGTTCTCCGGTTTGATATCGATATGACTGAAGAAATTATTCCACATGAAAGAATGATAGCTTTCCGGATGATCTTTCGGAAGACCGACATATTCATCCATATTGAAAGTGATCACATTCTGGAACGATACAACTCCCTGCTTGTTCAATTCAATCAAGTTCTTGTACATACCCAGCGGAGAAGATCCGGTAGGCAAGCCCAGTACGAATGGTTTTTCAGCGGTTGGATTCGCGGCTTTGATCTTCGCTGCTACATAATTGGCAGCCCATTTTGAGAGTTGCTCGTAATTAGGTTCGATAATTAGTCTCATAACGTTATGTTTTTTAATTGAAAGTTGTATCAACTTTCTTGTTTATAAATTAGATTTGTCGTTAATTGTTTTCAATTTCCCAGCCATTTCCTTGCCCAAAGCTAAACACTCCTCGTATTTAGTAGCGCTTAAACCTTGCTTCTGCTCAACCGGCGTACCGACAGTCTCCCACTTCATCTTCTCGCCAAAAGCCGCCAAACGTTTCACGGCGGCTCCAGCCCATGTGAAAGACCCGAAATAACCGAAAATACGATTTTTCACCTCACGCAACTCGATCTTACTCAACACAGCTTCCACCTCTGGGAACAATTGATTGCTATAAGTCGGGCTACCTACGATAACTCCCTTATATTTGAACACATCTTTCAAGATATAAGAAGAAGGGCTTTTGCTAACATTATGCATCACAATATTCTTGATGCCATTATCAGCCAAAGAAGCGGCGATCGCCTCTGCCATCTGCTCCGTGTTACCATACATGCTGCCATAAATAATAACCACGCCTTCCTCACCTTCGTAGCGGCTCATACGGTCATAGATATCGATCGCTTTCGACGCGTATTCACGCCAAACAGGTCCATGGGTAGAGCAAATCGTCTGGATATCCAAGCCCGAAAGCTTCTGTAATGCCCTTTGTACTGGACTTCCATATTTTCCGACAATGTTGGAGTAATAGCGAATCATCTCTTCCCAATAATGCTCCACGTTCATCTCCGTATCGATCACACCACCATCCAATGTGCCATACGTACCGAACGCATCCGCAGAGAATACGATTTTATCCGTAACGTCATAAGTAACCATCACTTCCGGCCAATGAACCATCGGAGCCATATAAAATACAAGCTCATGACGACCCGTATTCAAAGTATCACCCTCTTTCACCTCAAACAAGCCTTCCTTGATGCCATGATATCCTTCCAGCATTCCGAAAGTCTTATTGTTTCCGACAATCTGTACGTCCGGATATTGCTGACGCAACAAACGGATACTTCCCGCATGATCCGGCTCCATATGATTTACCACGAGATAATCCAAAGAACGTCCGTCCAAGGCATCCGCTACTTTTTTCAAGAAAATATCAGAGTAACAAACATCGACCGTATCTATCAATACGGTTTTCTCGTCTACGATCAAGTACGAGTTATAGGAAACGCCGTATGGCAACGGCCACATATTCTCGAAGAGGGCCTTTTGACGGTCATTAACTCCTACATAATAAACTTTATCCGCAATTTCTTTTAACTTGTACATCTTTTTTAATTGATAATTGATAATTGAAAATTGATAATCACGAAGCGTGTGCTCTCTAATCTTCAATTTTCAATCTTTAATTTTCCATTTCTTAGTGCTCTCCAGACAAACCAGCACCCTGCCAAAACAAACGGGATACTTAGCCATTGCCCCATATTCAACATCATTCCAGCCTCGAAAGGCTCTTGGTCATTTTTCACGAATTCGATGAAGAAACGAGACCCGAATACGCATATCATAAATACGCCGAAGATAAGTCCTTGCTTTTTCCATGCCTCTTTCTTGAAATATAGCCACATACAGATAGCGAACGTCACCAGATAACAAGCGGCCTCATACAATTGCGTCGGATGGCTCGGAGCTGTAAAAATAGGCTCCGCCCCCATTCTCCATGCGTGTAAATTATCGATAAAACGAAATCCCCAAGGCAAATCAGTGGAATGACCGTAAATCTCATGATTCATCAGGTTTCCCAGACGAATCATAGCAGCAACCAATCCTGTCGGAACCACTAACTTATCAAAAGCCCATAACATACTTTTATGGCTTACTCGCTTAGAGTAGAAATAAATGGCGATAATTATACCTAACGTACCACCATGGCTAGCCAATCCTCCCTCCCAAATCTTGAAAATCTCAATCGGGTTGGCTAAATAATATTCCGGCGCATAAAACAAACAATGCCCCAAACGGGCACCAATCACCGTACCGAGCATCGTATAAATCAAAAGGGAATCGATCCATGCGGGCGGCAGTCCCTCTTTTTTCCACATCCGCTCTACAATCATATAGCCAATAGCGAAACCGATCGCAAAAGCCAATCCATACCAACGAATCTCCCGGGAACCGATGGTAAAGATAGCAGGATCGGCAGTCCATGTAATAAAATCAAGCATAATTATTTCAGTTGGCAATTGACAATTGACAGTCGACAATCGCAAGTCAGGATTTCCCGAACTGTCAATTGCCAGCTGTCAACCATCAACTTATATTAAACGAGTCTTCTAATTAAGTTCTCTCTCTCGCCGTACAGCATATCGATTATCGGCAATTCGATCATCGTATACGCACCCGGTTGTTGCTTCAAGCTCGCACGGGCGACAGAAACTAAGATCTGAGCAGTCAAGGCAGGGTTATTGATCTTCATATCGAATTCGATCAACTGGTTCTGAGTCTTACCCGATACACCTTTACGAACCAAGTTCACACCATGTCCCATATCCAACAGGTTATCAACACATTCAACCTGCATTACATGAGTCTCATCATGAGCGAAATAATCATCCGCCTTGATAGCGGCAGACACTTGCTTGAAATCGTATCCGTCTTCCACCTCGATATAAACCATACGACGGTGCACGCCCGTTCCCAAAGGAATCGTCATACTTAAAGCCGCTTTCACGCCTTCGATAGCCTTCACGGCAACCGTATGCCCCATACTCATACCCGGACCGAAGTTCGTATAAGTAATACCTTTCGGCACCATCGCTTCTAACAAAGCACGTACCACAGAGTCGCTTCCCGGATCCCAACCAGCAGAAATTACAGCTACCGTATTATGAGCCTTCGCTACAGCGTCCAAAGAACGACGTAAATCCACGATACCTCCGTGGATATCGAAACTATCGACCGTATTGATGCCTAAAGCCAGAATCTCTTTCGCATGCTCTTCCACGCTGCGTGTAGGAGTAGCCAAAACCGCTACGTCAACCTTATCTAACTTGGTGATGCTATCAGTAACCGTGTATGCCTTCAACTCGTCCGGAATATCATTCGGATTACGACGAATAATACCTGCTACCTCAAAATCCGGGGCAGCTTCAAGGGCCTCTAACACATATTTCCCGATGTTGCCATAACCTACGATGGCGGCTCTAATTTTCTTCATACTCTAGTTTTTACTTTTCAACCAACCGCAAAGTTAGATATAATTTAGAGCTTTAACAATAAGGAATACAGTTTTTATATCATTTTCAGAATGATATAGATCCTCACTCTTTCACGAACGAATCCGGATAGGTAGTAAGTTGCTCTACACCGGCTTTCGTACGAATCCAAGTCTTGAAGGTACGGGCTCCCTCGTTCAATTCGATTATACGAGCTCCGTTAGGCAAATGTATGTATTCCGTCGGACCTCCGGTAAAACGACCGTAAGCCAATAGAACATCATACCAGCAAACCGCATAATCGTCATCATGATCATGGCCGACAAATACCCCCATCACGTCCCCGTTTTCTTTAATCGCCGTAAATAAACCGGAATTCAACGCCGGAGCGCATGCCTTTTCTCTACGTATGCCATATAGTTGGGCATTCTCATCGGAAGCCGCTTGATTAAACTCCGGCAACGCAATATGGAAGAAAGCCAAAGAAGGAACCGGCTCTCCCCCGTTATTCCGGGTAAACTCTGCGCTTTTCTTACAATACCAATCGATCTGGTCACGCTTAATATAATCGTATCCTTTTACCCCCTTGATAGTTGAATAGGTATTCGAATCGATGCAATACAAGACGAAAGCATCCTTCTTCCCGTCGGAGGAACGTACGGTCAAGGCGTAATTACCCACGCCTGAGATTTCGGGAACCTCATCCGCCGTTAAACTATACGGTAGGCTTTCGGCTACTTTCAGCAACTCCTCTTTTGTCGCCCCCTGCTCATTATCATGATTTCCGAAAACAATGGAGAATGGTATTTTACGGTCGGAGACTGTCTTCAATACATTCCGCATATTTTCCAACGCAGGCTTGCTATAGATAATATCTCCCGTAAAAATCACCAAGTCCGGTTTCTCGTCATCCAACACTTGGTTCATACGCTCAAAAGCGATGTCCGAACGAGGGTCTTGCCATTTCACATGCAAGTCCGTAAACTGTACAATCTTAAACTTCTTATCCGGATTAAACTTCAACCCCGGTTTTTGGGCAAATCCCAAAGAACTCAAGCCGGCGGCCAATAACAAGGCCCCGGCAAACATCCACTTTCTCACACTCATCAAATCTCGTGTTTTTTGTAATTAATAATTATTTATTCCTTTCCGAAACAAGCGTCGAACGCATGGGCGGAAGGTTGGAAATCCACTCTCTTCACCAATTCGCAAGATTCCCGTGCCCCATGTTCCCGATCCATAGCGCTATCTTCCCATTCCACGGAAAGCGGACCTTGATAGCCAATTGAATTCAAAGCACGGATAATCTCCTCAAAATTAATCTTTCCTCGTCCTAAGCTACGGAAATTCCAATATCGACGGGGATCGCCGAAAGTAACATGACCGCCGAATATACCCACCTGCTTAGGGGTATCACTCCAATATACGTCCTTCATATGCACATGGAAGATACGCTCCGGAAACTGATAGATGAAATCCACATAGTCCACCCCTTGATATCCTAGATGACTCGGATCATAGTTAAAACCGAAAGCAGGATGGTTATTTACCGCCTCCAATGCCCTGCGTGCGGAAAAAGTATCGAACGCGATCTCTGTAGGATGTACCTCCAACGCAAAACGTACACCCAGTTTCTGAAACTCATCCAAGATGGGCGTAAAGCGACGGGCGAAATCATCATACCCCTTTTGTATCATAGCGTCCGTTACCGGAGGGAAAGAATACAAATAATGCCAAATAGAACTACCCGTAAAACCTACAACCGTATCGACTCCCAACATCTTTGCCGCATGGGCGGTCCGGATCATCTCCTCGGTAGCCCGTTGGTGAACCCCTTCCGGATCGCCATCTCCCCAAATGTAATCCGGCAAGATTGCCTTATGACGCTCATCGATATTATCGCAAACAGCTTGTCCAACCAGATGGGTAGAGATCGCATAAAGCCGTAAGTCATATTTCTTTAACAGATCCTTGATTCCTTGATAATAAGCCGTATCCGTACGTCGGACATCCACATGATCGGGAAGTCCCAATTCCACACCGTCGTATCCGAATTCTTTCGCTTTTTGACAAACTGTTTCCAGTGATAAATCTCCCCACTGGAGGGTATACAATGTTACAGGACGTGCCATAATAGTATTATTTTTAGTCGATTATTTTTATCCATTTATTCTCTGTCGATCCGGTAGCTACAATCGTCTCGATAAACCGCATGCCACGGACACCGTCTTCGGCGGAAGGGAAATCCAAGGTCTCAAGAGCCGGTTCCTCACCAGCCAGAATCGATTGCAAAGCCAAGGCGAAATTCCGATACAAATTAGCGAATGCCTCTATATAGCCTTCCGGATGCCCGCCCGGTGTACGGGAATTATGAGCGGCGATACCCGACATATATCCATTGGAAGTACGGACGATCTCCGCTGGACGATCCGGCCAACGCATAACCATCGTATTCGGTTCTTCTTGACGCCATTCCAACCCACCTTTCTCTCCATACACACGAATATTCAAGCCATTCTCTACACCTACGGCGATCTGGCTAGCGGTCAGCACCCCTTTCGCACCTCCCTCATAACGGATCAATGCCGCCCCATCGTCATCCAAAAGACGATCCGGCACGAAGGTATTCAATTCACCGCATAATTCCACGGCCTTCAGCCCTGTTATATATTCCGCCAGATTAAACGCATGCGTCCCGATATCCCCCATGCAACCGGCCTTGCCCGACCGACCGGGATCCACCCGCCAAGCCGCCTGCTTATTAACATCAGTGCAGTCATTATATAGCCAGCCTTGAGGATATTCCACATAAATACGGCGTATCTTACCTAAATCCCCCCTGCGTACCCTTTCCCGAGCCTCCTTCACCATCGGGTAAGCGGTATAGGTATGAGTCAGCATAAACAATTTTCCGGTTTCCTTCACTTTGTCACGTAATTGTTTCGCCTCATCCAAGGTATATGTCATCGGTTTATCCAGCACGACATGAAAACCATGTTCCAACGCCATCATGGCCGGACCGAAATGCACATGATTCGGGGTAACAATAGACACAAAATCCATCCGTTCGCCTTCAGGCAGGGTGGCCTCTTTCTCTATCATTTCCTGATAAGATGCGTAAATACGATTATCCGGTAAAAATAAAGATTGTCCGGTAGCCAATGAATTCTCCGGGCGAGAACTGAAGCATCCACAGACCAACTCGATCTGTCCGTCTAAATTAGCGGCGATACGATGAACGGCCCCGATAAACGAGCCTTGTCCTCCACCGACCATTCCCATTCTAATTTTTCGTTTCATGGTATTATTCCGTTTTATTAAACTAAGGTAATTACATTGTTGATTCACAAAGCTATGAAAAATAACCCTGCATACGCCAATTTAACAGCTTAATATTTTTTAATTCACAAAATATATCGTTCCTTTGCGTCAAACATTTACCAAAAATATCAACTATGAAGAAAAATGAATTAGTGGCTATCGCCTGTCTGCTTTGTTTTTGTTGTTGTAATGGAACGGAAAAGGAAGTACCTAACCCCGACCTACAAGAGGAATTATCCCCCATACAGTTTACGATCGATTTACAAAAGGAAGTATTACCCTTCCCCGTAACCAAGAGTATTCCCGAGCTGAATATCCCTGAGCCTATTCCCCAAAATCCCGATGCCGAGGAAGATCCTTCTACACCGGATATCGATCCGGATAATTTATACAACCGGATCGATTATATCGTATACCAAAGCGGAAAACCGGACATTCTGGTAAAACATAAGCAATTCACGCCTCAAGATCCGGATTTCACGATCATTTATGATTCACTGCCCTCCGGCAACTATCATATTTGTTTCCTAGCCCACTCAGACAAGAATATCTCCGTGTCCGGACAAACCGCACTATTCAGTAAAGTATCAGATACGTTTCATCTTTTTCTCACCCAAGAAGTACAAGCGGGAGAAAGAATCATTAAAGATATCACCTTACAAAGAATCGTCGGCAAAATAGAGTTCATATCCGCCGATGCCGTACCTAAAGCCCTAAAAAGCTTCACGATAAATGTCTCCAATTATCAAAACAAGATTGACTTAACCACCGGGAATGGCATTTCTCAAAACACGCCTTATACACAAACCGACACTTTTAACGACTCGGATATCGGGAAAACAAATTTCTCCCATTCCTTCTTCACGTTTATCCCGGCTCCGGAATTCATGCTCAAAGCACACCTCTCGGCCAAAAATCAGATAAATGAAGTAACCCGGGAAAGAGAGGTTAATGACATCCTGCCTCTCAAAAATCACATTATTCGTTATACTGGGATTCTCTACACCCCGAAGGAATCAGACGATACCTTCACCCTTGATATATTAAACGGTGGCAAATGGGATAGCCCCATCGACAAAGATCTAAAAGATTAATACAAAGCCGGTGTGCCAAATTTGACACACCGGCTACCTTTTTCCTAACCTTCACACTTATTTTGCGTCTTCTATCTTGAAGAGAGCGTTAAATCCCGTCAAACTAAAGGTCTCACGAACCACATTCCGCATACCGATCAAACGTAAAGACCCTTTCTTGGCAGTCGTCATTTTTTGTAATATTAAAAACAATCGGAGGCCCGCACTACTCACATATTCCAAATCAGAACAATCGACACATACTTTTACTCCCGGATTCTCCCATACCGGCAAAACCTTTTCCTCGCATTCGCGAGCCGTATTCGTATCCAATCTTCCTTTGATCTTAATTACAGTCTCTTCACCTTTTTGGTCAATAACTACTTCCATATCTTTATATTTTATTCGGTTATTTTTTTCTTCATGATAAAGACATTCCGCTCATCTACTCTCTGATAAGAGACCTCATCCATAATCTTCTTGATCAAGAAAATACCCAACCCTCCGATTGGACGGTCTTCGGCAGATAAAGTAATATCAGGGTCTTTTCTTAAAGTCGGATCGAAAGCAATCCCATGATCTATCAAAGTCACGATCAATTCCCCACCTTCCCTGACCAACGAAATGTCTACGGCATCCTCAACATCTCCCTTATACGCATAAAAAATTATATTTGAGACAGCTTCTTCCATCACCAGATTCAGGCTCATCATGAAAGCGGTGCTTAATCCCAATTCTTCTCCAGCTTCCTCCAAGAACTGATTCATCATGGAAAGCTCATGAATATCGTTCTTAATGCGTAATGTTTTTTGCATATATCTGAAAATTTTGCGCTAAAGATATAAAAAAAAGAAATATCCTTTCCTTAAATTTGTATCTTTACCTCCGAATAGTATTTAAAGGTATAGAGTTATGGCTAAAAGATATTTAATAAACATATTCTTATTGATCGCCGTCTTATGCGGGTTCAGTAGTTGCGAGGAGGATCCGTATTATGATCCGTATGAGGAAATCACCTATGATTTATGTAATTATGTATGGACTGATTGGTTTGTCGTAGACGGTTTAGATTGTGAGCAGCAACTTACATTTAATCCGGATGGGAAAGGATGGGATACAAGAATTTATCATTACCCAAGCGGACGCATAGATCGAGAGGAAATTCCATTCTACTGGGACTGGGACAATTACTATACCGATATACTTTATATGGACTATGAAGACGGCCAGACGGTCTTGAAGGACATATGGATAAGCGGCCGAACTTTTGAATGTCAATACAATGGCGAATGGGTGACGTTTAAAGCCTATTAAATGATACTCACCTCTGTTGCGATCATATTAAGGGTATTATCGAATCCGCTTGGTAATGTTTTCCAAAAGCAATTAACCAATCGGTATAACCACCCTTTATTAATCAACTTCTTGACATTCCTACTATTGAGCGTATTCTGTATCATCCCGGCGATCCAAGTTCGCTGGCTTGAGTTGCCTTTCGAATTCTGGAAATATTGTATTCTAGCCGGAATCGTGGGAGCTACCGGGAATGGATTCTTAGTAAAAGCTTTACAATGCGGGGATCTATCGGTACTGGGCCCCATCAATTCCTACAAATCCGTAGTAGGTATTATTGTCGGTATCTTCTTATTAGGGGAGATCCCGAACCTATGGGGTATCGCAGGAATGTCACTGATCGTATATGGGAGCTATTATGTTTTGGATACGATGGATGAGCATTTTTCCTTGGCTCTTTTAAAACGGAAAGAGATTCAATACCGGATATGGGCTATGGTCCTTACAGCTATCGAGGCGGTCTTTATCAAGAAAATCATCTTATATTCATCCACCACCATCTCGTTCATTGTTTGGTGTTGGTTTGGCGCGATTTTCTCTTTCGCTCTTTTATTCGCTTTCAAGGTCCATCTTGTCAAAGAATTCAAGCGAATCAAAATACGGGATATTTCCTCCTACTTTTATTTGGTCCTTTGTATCGGCACCATGCAATACACCACCAATTACGTATTCGATCATATGGAGGTAGGTTATGCGTTAGCCTTGTTCCAACTCTCTACGATCGTAAGTATCTTCTTAGGATACCGTATATTCAAAGAGGAAAATATAACGAAGAAATTGATTGGCTCCGTTATCATGGTAGCGGGATCGGTCATGATCATCTTATTAAAATAATACATTGAGCTTATTTACAGATCAACCGTTCTATCTTATCCTTAAGCGGAAATAGATCTGTTTGAATGGTTCCCCACACTATCTCATCCCGAATCTGATAATACCCATGCACTAACACATGGCGCATGCCTATGACCTCATTCCATGCGATCTCTTGATGTTCCTCCCGAAATTCCTTTGTAATCAAATAAGCCGCCTCCCCTATAATCTCCAAATTCTTGATGACCGCAAAACGCAATATCTTGTTCCTGGAATACTCCTCAAAAGTCACATCTGTCGTGAACTCAATGACATTATTTATCGCCTCCAGCATATGCCGTAGACGTGTATTGTCTTTAGGCTTCTCTCTCATATACCAATATTTTATCCCGATCTACAGAAGAAACGGCAAAATCCTTCAATTGTCCTTCCTCCACCAAATCAACCTTACGATGCAACAATTGGCTTAGAGCTTCCACCATACCCGCATACTTGAATAATGTAATACGAGCGTGGGAGTCAAAACGAACCAGAATATCAATATCGCTATCCTTCGTCTCCTCTCCACGTGAACAGGAACCAAACACCCATGCTTTCTCTATTGGTTGCAAAGAGAAAAAGCCTCTTAGCTTATTAATTATCTGTTGTTTCATCTTTTAGTGATTACCTTGCGCAAATATAAACAATATTCTCACCACAAGAAACAACCTGCAGTAAGAAAACGCTTATTTTATTTACTCTCTCTTTATACAAGAGACAAAAAAACGTTTAACAATAAGGAGATCAACTTACTTGTTTTGACCAAGTTTGATAAAAAAGAGAGGAAATAAAAGTAGTCTCGCCGGGAATCGAACCCGGATCTAAAGTTTAGGAAACTTCTATTCTATCCGTTGAACTACAAGACCAACTCTTTTGAGATTGCAAAAGTATAATCTTTTCCTCAAATAGGCAACCGTTATCGGATGTTTTTCCCGCCTATCCGGAAGCTTCTCATTATTTCCGAAAAAACATGTACGTGTTTCCGGAAAAACATGTACGTCTTTTTCAAGAAACACGTACGTGTTTTCAAGAGCTAATATAACATCAAATAGATCAATCAAATAAGCTTTGCATCACCGATAACGATTTGATTTCCGGAAAATCCGGGAGATGTAGACGGTAATACTCAAGAATACGATGAATAATACGGACCCGCTCTTGCCGGGAAAAACCATAAAGCGACATATTCTCAAAACTGATACGCAGCAAACGGGAAAAGAAAGCGCTCTCCACCTTATTTAAATAATGCCGATGCATCGGGATATGATCCGTAAACACCCCATTCAACATATCGAAATAATATCCCACCCTATGCGATTCCATATTCGGGAAAATACCGAGATGGTGGAGAAGACCTAACAAGAAAACCATATGAAAATTAGCGATACCCTTATCCGCATACTCCAATAGATGTATGGACTCGTATAAATAATCAAATAAACGGGGATCCGACTCCGTATCTTTCACGACCCTAAAAAGAACCTCCGAGAGGAAAAGCGCCAATACATTCTTAACCGGATCACAACAAACATCATTCAGCGGAAAACAAATGCGGGTCTCCTTAATCCGGTGCAAGTCCCGCTTATTCAAGTGCTCCACCTCCATTTCCAGAACGGACAAAGGTATAAACAAAGCCTTCGATACCGTGCTTTTCTTCCCACGGCTACGACTAACCAGATACGAGGCCCGGCCAAACGCCTCCGTATACATATATATAATAGAATATTTATCATTGTAAGGGATCGTATGCAAGACAATCCCCCTCGTTTTACACAACATAATTCGTATCTTTGCGACGATGATTAAGAACAAAGATACTCAAATTAACGTTATACATATAATTAAAGTATAGAATTATGTTGGACTTAACGACCCCTTCTTTATTATTTTCCGCCATATCATTGATATTGTTGGCCTATACGAATCGCTTCCTTTCATACGCCAGCGTAGTGCGTGCCTTGAAAGAAAAGCATCAGCAAACCCATGACCCCAAGGATATCGCCCAGATAGCGAACCTGCGGAAAAGGCTCTATCTGACCCGTTCCATGCAAATATTAGGAATACTCAGTTTGCTGCTCTGCGTGATCGCTATGTTCTTCATTTATGTATCGTGGCAGGTTTTCGCCGCATGGATATTTGGCATAGCCTTATTGCTATTAGCGGCGTCGTTATGTGTATGTATCTGGGAAATAAATATTTCCGTTAAAGCCTTGGAAATTCATCTGGAAGATATAAGTTCTAAAGAGAAGTTAAAACAGTGAGTAGTATTAAATTTTCCTTCGAAATGTTTTGCCAGTTCAGAGAGATCGTCTATCTTTGCACTCGCAATCGGGAAAACACTTTCTTAGAACGCTATAAGTGAGAGCTTTGACATTTTGGCCCATTCGTCTATCGGCTAGGACGCAAGATTTTCATTCTTGAAAGAGGGGTTCGATTCCCCTATGGGCTACAATAAACAGGATTAAAAAACAATAAAGAGAAGATCTAGAAATGGCAAATCATAAGTCATCAATCAAGAGAATCAGACAGACAAACGCAAGACGTTTGCGTAACAGATATTACGCAAAGACAGCTAGAAACGCTA
Organism: Parabacteroides sp. 20_3; assembly: GCF_964238835.1. NCBI lineage: Bacteria > Pseudomonadati > Bacteroidota > Bacteroidia > Bacteroidales > Tannerellaceae > Parabacteroides > Parabacteroides sp. 20_3. The sequence goes on from NZ_CAXSNO010000012.1 coordinate 80,840, forward strand.
TGAAAGTTTTGCGCGCTACTGAAGACAAGAATGAGGCACAGGCTTTGTTCCCTAAGGTATGCTCTATGTTGGATAAGCTTGCAAAAAAGAACGTTATCCACAAGAACAAGGCCGGCAATCTGAAATCTAAGTTGGCTAAGCACGTTAACGCGCTAGCATAAGCAGAAGGTAATTACTTTTACAAGTATAAAGCCGGACTCTCAATAAGCCCGGCTTTTTTAAACCTGATGGCCCATTCGTCTATCGGCTAGGACGCAAGATTTTCATTCTTGAAAGAGGGGTTCGATTCCCCTATGGGCTACCAACCAAAAGGAGAGAGATAAGTTCATGGCTTATCTCTCTCCTTTTTTATTATACCCGTCCTTTTTTCGCTATTTTCACATCCCCCACTTCGCTATCTCGATAAAAATCACTACATTTGTTAGATTTTTTTTGAGGACATAGATAATTACAGATTTTAAAGAAAGATAAACTCATGAGTGAAGAAATTAAGAATACTTCTACAGAGTACTCCGCAGATAGTATTCAAGTACTTGAAGGGTTAGAGGCAGTACGAAAAAGGCCATCCATGTATATTGGCGATACCAGCGAGAAAGGTCTCCATCACTTAGTGTATGAGGTCGTAGATAACTCCATAGACGAAGCGCTAGCCGGATATTGTACATACATCGACGTGGTAATCAATGAGGACAACTCGATCACGGTTACCGACGACGGCCGTGGTATCCCCGTGGATATTCATGAGAAAGAAGGTAAATCAGCCTTGGAGGTAGTACTGACAGTGCTGCACGCCGGCGGTAAGTTCGACAAGGGAACCTATAAAGTATCCGGTGGTTTGCACGGTGTGGGTGTATCTTGTGTGAACGCACTCTCTACCTATCTGAAAGCGGAAGTTCGCAGGAACGGCAAAGTACATATGCAAGAGTTCTCTTGCGGAAAGCCGTTGCACGACGTACAAGTTATCGATAATACGGATAAAACAGGTACTACGATCTCTTTCAAGCCGGACGGTTCTATCTTTACGGTCACGGAATACAAGTATGATATATTGGCTACCCGTTTGCGCGAATTAGCGTTCTTGAACGCTGGTATTACGCTACGTCTGACAGATAAGCGAGTTCAGAAAGAAGACGGTTCTTTCAAGTCCGAGGTATTCCATTCGGATGAGGGATTGAAAGAATTTGTCCGCTATATCGACCGTTCTAAAGAGAAACTGATTCCAGACGTAATCCATATCGTTACCGAGAAGCAGGGTATCCCTGTCGAGGTGGCGTTAACTTATAATACTTCTTACAACGAGAGCGTATTCTCTTACGTAAATGATATTAACACGATAGAAGGTGGTACACACTTAGCCGGTTTCCGCCGTGGCCTGACCCGTACGTTGAAAAAGTACGCCGAGGATTCTAAATTATTGGAGAAAGCCAAGGTGGAGATTCAAGGAGATGACTTCCGTGAAGGTTTGACCGCCGTTATCTCTATCAAGGTAGCCGAGCCTCAGTTTGAGGGACAGACAAAGACGAAGCTGGGTAATAGCGAGGTTACCGGTGCCGTGGATATGGCGATCGGCGAGGCGTTAGGCTATTATTTGGAAGAACATCCGAAAGAGGCGAAAATAATCGTCGACAAGGTGATCTTGGCCGCTCAAGCCCGCCATGCCGCTCGTAAGGCTCGCGAATTGGTACAACGCAAATCTCCGCTGACAGGAGGTGGGCTTCCCGGTAAATTGGCGGACTGTTCCTCTAAAGACGCAGCGATCTGCGAATTGTTCCTTGTCGAGGGAGACTCCGCAGGGGGTACGGCTAAGCAAGGACGCGACCGTAACTTCCAAGCGATCCTACCATTGCGCGGTAAGATCTTGAACGTGGAGAAAGCGATGGATCATAAGATCTTCGAAAGCGAGGAAATCCAGAACATCTATCGCGCGATGGGCGTAACCGTCGGTACGGAGGATGACCCGAAAGCGTTGAACATGGAGAAGCTGCGTTACCACAAGGTGATTATCATGACCGATGCCGATGTGGACGGTAGCCACATCGCCACATTGATCTTGACCTTCTTCTTCCGCCGTATGCGTTCCTTGATCGAGAACGGGTATGTGTATCTGGCAACTCCTCCCCTCTATTTGTGTAAGAAAGGTAAGGTTGAGGAATATTGCTGGACCGAGCAACAACGTCAGCAGTTCATCTTAAAATATGGAGGAGGCAACGAGAACTCGATCCATACACAACGATACAAAGGTTTGGGAGAAATGAACGACCATCAATTGTGGGATACGACCATGAACCCGGAAAACCGTACGTTAAAGCAGATCACGATCGACAACGCAGCCGAGGCTGACCAAATCTTCGCCATGTTGATGGGTGAAGACGTAGGCCCTCGCCGCGAGTTTATCGAGGAAAACGCTACATATGCTAACATAGATGCTTAAAATCATGAAAGTCCGTCGTCCGAATCTAGAGGCCCTATACAAAGAAGTTGATAATTATATACCGGCTAAAGAAAGCCTTCAACCTCCCCGAATAGGAATATCCGCTAACCGGAGAGACGGACTTTCCTGTATAGCCGAGACCTACGTGCAAGCCGTGCTGGATGCGGGGGGAGCCCCGGTACTTATCCCGGTGATCACGGATCTGAAAGCATTGACCGTACTGGTTTCCGAACTAGACGGATTGGTTATGAGCGGGGGTGGAGACATCAATCCGCTCTATTTGCATGAGGAGCCTATCCCGCAATTGCAAGACGTAGATACGCTACGTGACGAATACGATTTGATCTTGCTTCGCTTGGCCGCTAATCGACAAATTCCGATCATGGGTATTTGCCGAGGGCATCAGATCATGAATGTAGCGTTCGGAGGAAGTGTCTATCAAGACATCCATTCACAAGCCAATCATGCTCTATTGAAACATAGCCAGACATTGGCGCGGGAATATCCGTCGCATACGGTAACACTCGAACCGGGAATGAACCGCCTACGTACTATTTTCAATGGAGAAAAACAAATCCTTGTCAACTCTTTCCACCATCAAGCGGTAAAAGAGGTCGCCCCCGGATTTAGAGCGACAGCGACCGCCCCGGATGGAATCAATGAGGCTATGGAACATACGGAGAAAACGATATTCGGTGTACAATGGCATCCGGAGGCCATGGCTCCGCAAGGGGATGAGGCCATGAAAGCCCTATTCGCTTACCATATCGAGAATGCCCGCCGTTTCGCGAAAGCCAAAGCGATCCATCAACAGATCGTGACGATCGATTCCCATACAGATACCCCAATGATCTTTCCCGGTGAATTTAATATCGGGGAGAAAGAAGGAGGGAAAGTGAATCTTCCTTTTATGGAAGAAGGACGTATCGACGCGACCTTTATGGTCGCCTATATCCCGCAAGGTAAACGAGATGAGGCATCTTTACAGGCGGCGACAGCGTATGCGATAGAACGGCTGAATCAAGTAAAACGCCAGCAAACCTTACATCCGGACCGGATGGCTATAGCGACTACCCCCCAAGAGATCCGAACAATCAAAGCGCAAGGGAAAAAAGCGATCTGCCTCGGCATCGAGAACGGGTACGCTTTAGGGAAGCAGATCGAAAACCTACGGATGTTCAAGGATATGGGAGTTTCTTATATCACCTTATGCCATAATGGGGATAACGATATTTGTGATTCCGCTAGAGGAAAACAGGAATGGAAAGGACTAAGTCCTTTCGGTAAGGAAGTGGTAAAAAAGATGAACCGATTAGGAATCATGGTTGATATCTCGCATGCGGCGGAAAGTACCTTTTATCAGGTACTGGAAGTGAGCGAGACGCCAATCATAGCCTCCCACTCTTCCGCACGTGCGCTTTGCGATCATCCTCGTAACTTAACAGATGATCAGCTGAAAGCACTGGCTGCTCAAGGGGGTGTCGCCCAAATCTGCCTATACAAAGGATTCATCAATAAGGAAGAGGACAAAGCTTCTTTAAGCGACGCTATCCGCCATATCAATCATATCGTGGATTTAATCGGTATCGATCATGTAGGAATCGGCTCGGATTTTGACGGAGACGGGGAACTGATCGGTTGCTCGGCTACCAACGAGTTGATTAACATTACCGTCCGACTTTTAGAAGAAGGATATACGGAAGAAGATATACGGAAAATATGGGGTGGAAACTTGCTAAGGGTTATGACCGCTATACAAGATTTCCCAAACAAATAGCAAACGAAAACAACTACATATTATGAAAAAGATCTTATACACAGCAATATGCGCCTGTAGTATCTTATGTGGAGCACAGGCACAGACACCCGGATCGGAGGTACCCAACTTAAAAAAGCTATATGAGTTGACAGACTCTTGCGATGTAAACGTGCGGGCACGATTCTCCCCATTGATCGGGATTTCCGCTAGTATCTCCAATGGTGCTTCCCGGGTGGGGGCCACCTATATCCAATCCATCGTAAAGGCAGGGGGAACTCCGGTTATCATCCCGGCTGTTACTGACGGTAAGGTACTCAGAAATATCGTATCGAATTTAGACGGGCTAGTTCTTATAGGAGGAGCGGATGTAAACCCTCTATGGTATGAGGAGGAGCCTCGGGAAAAGCTGGAGGAAGTCGATCCGGTACGCGATTTGTATGAGTTGAAACTAATCAAGATGGCTACCGACCAAAATATTCCCGTCTTAGGCATATGCCGGGGATTGCAACTGTTGAATGTAGCGTTTGGCGGTACGCTTTACCAAGACATCCCCTCACAACGTGGCGATCATTCTGTCAAGCATAGGCAAGATTTACCCAGTTCGTATGGCTCACACCGTGTCTTTGTTGACGCAAACTCACAGCTAGCCACTATTCTAGGGAAAGATACCTTAGCCGTAAACTCTCTTCATCATCAAGCGATCAAGGAGTTGGCGCCTATCTTCAAGGCTACCGCTTATGCGCCCGACAGTATTATCGAGGCTATCGACGCTTATCCGAACCGATCCATCATGGGAGTTCAATGGCATCCAGAAGCATTGACTTACGGAGGCGACACTACGATGTTAAAGATATTCCACCATCTGATAGGAAAGGCCGAGACTTTCCACCAAGCCAAAGAGATGCACAAGCATTTCCTTTCCGTAGATACACATACCGATACTCCTTTCTGGTTTAAACGTGCCGGATTCAGCATCGCCGACCGGGAACGTAACCGGGTAAACATCCCTAAGATGCAAGAAGGGAAACTAGACGGGGTGTTCCTTGCGGCCTTCATCGGACAAGGTAAACGTGATGAGGCCTCTTTACAAGAAGCCGTACAAAAAGTAACAGGCTTGATCGAAGGTATTCGCAAGCAAGCTGAATTGAATAAGGATTTATGTGGCATCGCCGTTACGAACCAAGACTTCATCCGCTTGAAGAATGAAGGGAAAAAAGCGTTCTTTATCGGTATAGAGAATGGATACGGCATTGGTAAGGATCTGGCGAATATCGCTAAGTTCAAGGCGATGGGTGTCAATTATATCACGCTCTGCCACTCCTACGATAACGATATTTGCGACTCATCCACCCATACCAAGAAAGAATGGGACGGTTTAAGTCCGTTTGGCGAAGAGGTCGTGAAAGAGATGAATCGCCAAGGTATCATGGTGGATATGTCTCATGCCTCTGAGAAGGCATTTTGGGATGTTATCAAATTGTCCAAGGCCCCGATCATCTGCTCGCATTCCTCATCCATGGCGATGTGCAAGCACGACCGTAACCTGACCGACGAACAACTAAAGGCCCTTGCCCAAAATGGAGGCGTAGCGCAAGTTTGCTTGCTCGACCGCTATATCAATGAGGATTATAAAAACGCGAGCCTTACCGACGCAATCGAACATATCGATCATATGGTGAAAGTCGCCGGTATCGATCATGTAGGTATCGGCTCTGATTTTGATGGCGGTGGCGGAATTATCGGTTGCGAAAGTGACAACGATTTCATACAGATCACTGTTAAATTAATAGAGAAAGGATATACAGAGGAAGATATCGCCAAGATATGGGGTGGAAACTTGATGCGTATATTAGACGAGGTTCAAGCGACTGCCTCCGTAAAAACATTATAAACAAAACAGATTTATGATCAGATTATTTTTTGCGTTATTGAGTTTTGCTCTTTTATCATGTGGAGCCAAAGGAACCAAAGAGACAGGTAATATGCCGGAGATCAAAAAACAACCGATCGCCTCAGCTGTTCCCGATTTCAACGCAGACAGCGCTTACGCCTATGTAGCGAACCAAGTCGCTTTTGGTCCCCGTGTACCTAACACGGCGGCTCATAAAGCATGCGGGGATTACTTAGCATCTGAATTGAAGCGCTTTGGCGCCAAAGTCTACCAACAGGAAGCGATACTGACCGCCTACGACGGAACGAAGCTGGAAGCGAGAAACATCATAGGCTCGTTTGATCCGGAGAATAGTAAACGTATTTTACTATTCGCGCATTGGGACAGCCGTCCCTATTCGGACCACGATCCCGATCCTTCCAAGCACCGAACTCCATTGGACGGGGCGGACGATGGCGGTAGTGGTGTAGGTGCCTTATTGGAAATCGCCCGCCAAATCGGACAAAAAGTCCCGGGTATCGGTATCGATATTATTTTCTTCGATGCGGAGGATTATGGTACGCCGGAATTCGTAACCGATTATACACCGGATAGCTGGTGCCTAGGTACCCAGTTCTGGGCAAAAAATCCGCATGTCCCCAATTATACGGCGGAATACGGAATCTTATTGGATATGGTGGGCGGCAAGAACGCCACGTTTTTCAAGGAGCAACAATCCTTACGTGCGGCAGCCCCGATCGTCGAGATGGTATGGAGCGCGGCCCGCGATCTGGGATATGGCAAATATTTCATTAACGCCACCGGCGGAGCGCTCATAGACGATCACCAATATGTGATTAGCGGACGTAATATCCCGAGTATCGACATCATTAACTACGACCCTGAGTCTAAAACAGGTTTCGCCAGTTATTGGCATACTCAAAAAGATAATATGGAGAATATAGACCGTGAGACTCTAAAAGCTGCCGGTCAAACCGTACTGGAAGTAATATACAATCGATAAAATACTGATAAAATGACAATCAATGAACTTCAAGACAATGTAATCGAAGAATTCTCAGTCTTCGACGATTGGATGGACAAATATGCGTTATTAATAGATCTGGGAAATTCACTTCCCCCGCTTGATGAGAAATATAAAACGGAAAGTAACTTGATCGAGGGTTGCCAAAGCCGGGTTTGGTTCCAAGCGGATTATGTGGATGGAAAGATTATTTTCCAAGGAGAAAGCGATGCCGTGATCGTAAAAGGTATCGTATCCCTTTTGATCAATATCCTATCCGGCCATACCCCGCAGGAGATACTGGATGCCGATCTTTACTTTATCGACAAGGTAGGATTAAAAGAGCATTTATCCCCTACTCGTTCCAACGGGTTGGTAGCGATGGTGAAGCAAATGCGCCTATACGCGATGGCTTACCGGGCAAAGGAACAACAATAAAAACAGGTATTTTACACGTATATAGGCACGGGCCGATACGTATATACGTGTAAGCCTACACCGATATAGGCATAGCCTCATACGTATATACGCATAAGGTTATGCCTATATACGTATTAAAAACCTAGTGTAAGCTGCTCCGGTAAGAGCGTAAAAGTCTTGCGATGATAGGGCGTGATCCCACAGGTACGAATCGCTTCCCTGTGGGCCTTGGTAGGATAGCCTTTATTGTCCAGCCAATGATAAGCGGGGTATTCCAAGGCCAATTCATTCATATAATCATCCCGATAGGTTTTAGCCAATATAGAGGCGGCGGCGATACTCAGGTATTTGCCATCGCCTTTTACTACAGTCGTATGCGGAATATCGGGATAGGGGGTAAAACGGTTTCCATCGATCAATAAATGTTCCGGCTGTACTTTCAGCTGCTCGATCGCACGATGCATGGCCAAGAAAGAGGCTTTCAAAATATTAATCTTATCGATCTCTTCCGGGCTAACGATACCTACCGCCCAAGCGATCGCCTCCCGCTCGATGACGGGACGAAGCTTATACCGTTTCTTCTCGCTTAATTGCTTGCTATCGTTTAAATCCTGATTCTTGAAATCTTCCGGAAGAATCACGGCGGAGGCGAATACCGCACCCGCCAAGCAACCTCTTCCCGCCTCATCACACCCGGCCTCTATACGCCCGGTTTCCATATAAGGTAATAACATATCCCAGTTTATTATTTATCGTATATATAGCTTACATTATTTTTGCTCCTTTACAATCCAAGGGCGAAGCACGAACCAAGCGAATGTCGTAGCGGCGATCACCCCGCAAGTATTCGCCAAGAAATCAAACCAATCCCCGCCCCGGTACGTCGTACAATATTCTTGCAATATCTCAATAATCCCACTCATAACGATCGGGCATAAAACCGCCCCGATCCAAGCATGCCATAATACCGTCTCATACTTCCGGTGATTCCGCAAGAACTCCAGCCATAGCATACCCGACATCCCCCCATACATACAGAAATGAACCACCTTGTCCACTCCCGGAAACAAAGGCAGATTCTCCATCGACGGCGGTTTGAAGAAAGATAGATAAATAACGATCAATATAATCGCCAGAGAAAACGGATATTTCTTAATATAATACATCATACTCAAAACATCTTCCGAACTCGTTCCACACCTGCGATGAACGTATCGATCTCCTCTTTCGTATTATAAAAAGAAAAAGACGCCCGCACCGTACCTTCGATCCCTAAGGTATGCATCAAAGGCTGGGCACAATGATGCCCTGTACGAACCGCTATTCCCAGACGGTCCAGCAACATCCCCATATCGTAATGATGGATATTACCCACCAAAAAAGAAAGCACCGCTCCTTTATGATCCGCTTGTCCGAAAATACGCATCCCTTCGATCGTATTTAATCCAGCGGTCGCATATCGCAAAAGCTCATCCTCATAAGCAGCTATATTCTCTATACCGATCCGCTCTACATACCGCAAGGCTTCCGCCAATGCCGTGCTACCGATGTAATCCGGAGTTCCCGCCTCGAACTTAAAAGGAAGCTCATTAAAAGTTGTCTTCTCGAACGAGACCGTAGCGATCATCTCGCCTCCTCCCTGATATGGAGGAAGTTTATCCAACCACTCCTCTTTACCATACAAGACCCCGATACCCGTCGGTCCGTAAATCTTATGCCCAGAGAAAACATAGAACTCCGCATCCAAGTCCTGCACATCCACCTTCATATGCGGAACGGCTTGAGCCCCGTCTACCAACACCGGTACGCCTTGTTCATGAGCGATCTCGATCATCGCCTTTACCGGATTTACCGTACCCAAGACGTTAGACACATGAGTCACGGAAACCAGACGAGTCTTATCCGAGAATAATTTACGATACTCATCCAGATTCAACTCCCCTTTCTCATTCATCGGGATCACCTTCAACGTAATACCTTTCCGGGCCGCTTGTATCTGCCAAGGAACGATATTGGAATGATGCTCCATAACGGACACGATCACCTCATCCCCTGCCGACATACATTCATCCGTAAAGCTGGAAGCGATCAAATTAATGGATTCCGTAGTTCCCCGGGTAAAAATAATCTCATTCGAGGAACGGGCATTCAAGAAATGCTGTACCGTTTTGCGAGCCTCCTCATGCGCCTCTGTCGCCGCTTGGCTCAAGAAATGTACGCCTCGGTGGATATTGGCGTTTACGTTATAATATCCATTCTCTATCTTTTCTACCACTTGACGAGGTTTCTGGGTAGTAGCGCCATTATCAAAATATATAAGCGGTTTATCGTATATCTTATGATCCAAGATCGGAAAGTCTTTTCGGATCGCTTGAACGTCTAACATAGTCTTACTTCTTTTTGTCTTAAAATTACGAGAGCCAAAGATACAAAAAAAAGGCTTTCTCGCTGAAAGAAAGCCTTTTTTATCATTACCTAACAGATATTACGCCTACACTTTATCCTCTACTCGCACGCCTACTTTTCTCTTCCAAAGTCAAAGTACGGAGACTCTGTACGGGCGTTGTCCATTAAGGATGCTAGTTCTTTTACCTTATCGGGATACTTCTCCGCTAGATTCGTATCCTCATGTATATCATTACTTAAATCATACAATTCCAATATAGTCTCACCCACGATCGGTTGCCGGATTAGTTTCCATTTACCGGAGCGTAATGCTTCCCGGCCATTCAACTCGTGAAATTCCCAATATAAATAATCATGGGCCTGTTGATCTTTCTTTGATAACAAGGTTGGTAAGAAAGAGATTCCATCCGTCTGCTCGGGCAAAACCGTACCTGTAAGCTCTGCCAACGTAGGCATGACATCCCAGAATGCGCTGATATGATCCGATTGAGCTCCGGCCTTGATCGTACCCGGGCACCATGCCACCATAGGTATACGGATGCCTCCTTCATATACATCCCGTTTGATCCCCCTGAAAGGTCCGTAGCTCTTGAAAAAGTCCGGATCAGCTCCACCCTCATGATGCGGGCCGTTATCGCTGGTAAAAATCACGATCGTATTCTTATCCAAACCCAACTCTTTCAATTCAGCCATTACATCCCCCACGTATTTATCCAACCGGGAGACCATGGCGGCAAAGGAGGCCAAGGGTTTCTCCGAGGTATTATAACCGCCATACACTTTATCAAACTTACCAATATAAGGAGTCTCCTCGAATGAGTTCTCGTACATCTTATAAATAGAATCATGCGGAAGATTCAATTCCGCATGAGGCAGCGTATAGGTAAGCATCGCGAAGAACGGTTGCTCCTTATGATCCCGGATGAACTTCAATGCTTGCTCATGAATCAAATCTTGTGAATATGTTTTGCAAGCATTGTTCTCGTTTTCAGGAAAAAGAACCTTCTCCTCATTATGCCATAAATGATCCGGATAGAAGGAATGCGACTGCCGTTGACAATTATACCCATAAAACTCATCGAAACCCATCTTATTGGGAATGGAGACAGAGCCCGGATTTCCCAATCCCCATTTACCAAAGATACCGGTCGTATAACCGGCCGATTTCATTAATTTACCCAACGTATAGGTATCCTCCCGCATCGGCTGTTGGCCTTCGGGCGTGATCTCCCGGTTTCCCCGGACTTGCGTATGTCCCGTATGCAATCCGGTCATCAAGGAGCAACGGGAAGGGGCACTCACCGTACATCCGGCATAATGCTGCGTGAACAACATTCCCTCCTTCGCCATCCGGTCTATATTGGGAGTCTTGATAATCTGTTGGCCATAACAGCCAACATCTCCATATCCTAAATCATCCGCTAAGATATACACAACATTCATAGGACGCTCCGGAGTTTTTTCGCAACCGGACATTCCGATAAGCAGCAATGTCCCGGATATACATAAAGTCAATTGTGTTTTCATATACCTTTAAAATAAATAGAAGTGTTAGAAACCAATTACAATCTTCTGATCCTGATTCGTAGACAAACGGTTCGTCCGTACCTTAACCCTTCCCATACGATCCGAGGCATCGAAGTACCAGCCTTCTTGTCCGGCATTGAACGCTTCGGGGGAGATGGCAGATAGCGGCTTCCCGGCTACGGTTACGTTTGACGGGCTGGATTCTGAGCGGACATCCAATAGGTAAGTACGCTCTTGGTAACGTCCTTTATAATCTCCTTTCGCTTTCGCTATATCCACGGTGATCGTTCCTTTCTCACCTTTTGGGGAGGAAACAGAGATCAAGGTACAGGCAAACTCGCCTTTCTTATAATCACGGGTGAGACCGTCGTCTTCATATAAATTGAAAGAGGTGTTTCCATAGGGATATAAGTCCAAGGTCAAGACATCCGCAGGTTTCTCACCGACATAATTCATATCCGGGTACATCGGGATAATGGCGCCTTGACGGATAAATACCGGGCAAATATCCAGTTTAGCCTCATATTTATCCAACCACTTGCCACCCTCGTATGTCTTTCCGGTCCAATAGTCGTACCATTCTCCGGCAGGGAAGTAAATACTATCGCGTACATTCTTACGGGTATATACAGGGGCAACCATCATCCATTCGCCACTCATGAACTGGTATTGGGTAGTCGTATCACGAGTAACCACGTCATCCGGGAATTCCAGTACCATCGCACGAGCCATCGGTACACCGGTCGTATGCGCCTCATGGCAATAGGTATAGGCGTACGGGTTCAGACGCATCTTCAGCTTTAAGAATTTACGGTTGATATCCGTGTACGGATGCCCATATACCCAAGGCTGACGGTCGGCATCTGCCCAGCCACTCATGGTCATAAAGATCGGGGTGAAGACCTTCCATTGCAAGTCGCGGGTATAGGTTTTCGGGGAACCGCCGAAGATACCGTCCACATCGCTAGTAGCGGCGTTCATGGCGGAAAGGCCGGCACCCGTGATCGTCGGGATATGGTAACGGATATAATCCCAGTTGCTCACTTGGTCACCGCTCCATACCGTAGAATACCGCTGAGTTCCGGCCCAACCGCAAACAGCCCATACGAAGCCTCGTTCGTTCGTATTGCTCTCGATCCCCTCGAATGCGGATTTACAGCCATTCAAGGCAAACTCATAGCCTTCTCCAACCCAAGCCACATCCAATTTACACAGGCGGGTACCACATTTACCAACCTCGTAGGCGATCTTATCCACACCATTCTCTGTCCACAAGCCCGTATGGAAGCCTCGTTTACCTAATTCCGTCACAACAGAATCCAATTTCACATAGCCGCAACCATAGCCATCGTTCGGCAAGATCCAGCCACGGGGCATATCATATTCCACATATTTATCAGCAACTTGGCTGATTACGTCCGGGGTGGATTGAGGCCATCCGGTGCGCTGTTCCCCTTTGTTATAGCAGTCGGCGTCTCCCATCGTAAGCATCCACATCGCCGGCATAAAAGGTTTTCCGGTGATATCCGTATAGTCGTTCAATAGGTCTTTCAAGGAAGGGCCGTAGAAGTAGAACGCATCAAAGCGATTCTCGTTATGCGTCAACTGACTGGTGAAGCCCATCAGCTTAAAGCCATCATCATAGTTCTTGTCCAGCATCTCCGTGCCGTTGAAGGCATAATGGCCCGGGGCAAACGTATTGCGGAATACGCCATATCCTTTCGTGGACATATAGAAGGGAGCCGGGTTAGAGGATTGATCCTCATCCCAACCGGTCACCTCGATATCCGCTTCCTTCCCGGCGTATGAGAAATTACCTTGTTGCATACCGCAACCGTAGAAATCCTCATCACCGCTACGGCGCATCGTTTGGGTCGTTTTCAGTCCGAAGGCAAGTGGTTCGGCCTCCTCGTAGATCACGGCACGGTTATTCTTGTCATACATGGCGAAACGAATAGGGTTCTTATAGACACGTACGACACATTGGGGAGTCGTGAACTTATAATAGCTGCCGTTGTCGGCCATGGAGACTCTCGGGTTCTTTACCCCATAATCTACAACGATCGAGTTTGCCGCCGGATTGGTATACTCCCCATCCGGTGCCAACCAGATACGGAAGATATCATCCCGGTAAAACATCAACTTAACCTTAGCGTACCCGGAGACGAACTCATATTCCGTGTTGCTGATCTTATTGAACTTCGTCAACTTACCCAAGTTCATACGGGCAGCGAACAGGTTCGCTTTTAATACGTTGTTTGACGAACGCTCATCCTTCGGGTATTGGATAGCGAACTCTATTTTATAGGAGCCCATCTGGGTTAGGTCGGTAGCAGGGAAAGCTACCTCATATTCCTCTTGTTTAGCGATCGGATGCCCGGAGGCGGTTACCGTGGCGGTTAGTTTCTGACCGTTGTTCAAGGAGGCGGTTACCGTGAAATCCTCGTCTACGGGCTGGGAACCAACGTTCTTCAGCTTCACTTTCAACACGTCTTCCTTCGTGAACGTATTCCCGATTTCTTGGTGTGAGGTCACTTTCTCCAAAGCCAAATCATGCGCGAAAGGCTCTGTCAGCTCAATATCATCGACCATCCAGTACCAAGAGAAGATATCCCGCCAGAAGAAACGCAAGTAGACGGTTTTCTGGTTCGCGGCTACCTCGCTGATGTTAATCTCCTCATTCACCGGGGCGTGAAGCTGGGTAGCGGCGGGGATCTTATCCATCACGTTATACTCTTTCCAATTCACCCCGTCGTTGCTGACGCCAACCCAAAGGCCGGCACGTTTTCCGGTGAACCAATTATTCCAACGAAACAAGTGCTGGAATTTCAATACCACATCGTTCTTTCCCGTGCAATCGATAGCGCTGGTCTGGAAATAGCCGTTCGGGTATTCCTCCCGTTGATTCCACTTCGTGATCTCCTCCCCGGTGACTACGCCCGGCCGGAATTGCATATGATAGCCACGGCTTGTAGATGCGATGGGAGGTGCTTGTTGCTCGAACTGGAAAGAGCCGGGATAAGGCTGATCGGTTACAATCCATTCACACTTTGCCGATTTCGTTGAATCGACAATCATCCAGCCGTCGGGTAATTTCCCGGCGGAGAAATCTTCTTTCCAAAAACTTTGTTGTGCGGACAGGGAGGAAACGCAACCTGTCAGAAGCATGGATACAATTAGACTTTTTATCATTTGAATTAGTTGATTAGATTTAGGCAGTAAAGATAGTCTTAATTTACGAGGGTTCGCAAACGTTCGCGTGATTTTTATTCTCTTTTCGCTGGGCGGAAACGTGTTATTATCAATGGAATCCTTCTATCTTCGCGTATGTACAACCTTGTCATATAAATCAATAAACATATATCATGAACAGACATTTATTCTTGAGCCTTTTACTGGCCCTTTTCGCTTCCAGTACGCTTTCAGCCGATAACCTTAAAATCGAGCCGGCCTTCTGGTGGAGCGGTATGAAGAACCCGGAACTCCAGCTGATGGTGTATGGTAAGGATATCGCCGGATATCTCCCTAGCGTGAAATATCCCGGCGTACAGTTGAAAAGCTCGGTAGCGTTGGAAAGCCCGAATTACCTATTGATCTATCTGGACGTGGAAAAGGCCAAGCCCGGCAGGTTTGATATCACGTTCACGAAGGACAAAAAGAGTTTCAATTACTCGTATGAGTTGAAGGCCCGTAAACCGAACGCCGATCGGATCAAGGGGTTTGACTCTTCCGACGTGCTTTATCTCATCATGCCGGATCGTTTCGCGAACGGAGATCCCTCGAACGATCAAATCCCGATGCGTACCGCTTATAAGGTAGACCGTAACAGCCCGAACGCCCGTCACGGAGGCGACTTGGCCGGTATCGAACAGCATTTGGATTATATCGAGGATCTGGGCGTTACCGCTATCTGGCTGAACCCGGTATTGGAGAATGATATGGAGGGAGGCTCTTATCACGGATATGCCACGACGGATTATTATCGGGTAGACCCACGCTTCGGCACGAACGAGGATTACGTCCGCTTGATCGAGAAGACACACGATCGGGGCATGCGTGTCGTAATGGATATGATCTTCAACCATTGTGGAAGCGATCATCCTTGGATGAAAGATATCCCTAGCCACGACTGGTTTAATAATCTCGATAACTACGTGCAGACCAACCACGATAAAGAGGCTTATTTCGATCCTTACGTCTCGGATTATGATAAGGAGACGATGCTGAACGGCTGGTTTGTCCCGAGCATGCCGGACTTGAACCAAAAGAACCCACATGTAGCCAAATACCTTATCCAGAACTCTATCTGGTGGATCGAGTATTGCGGCGTGGATGGTATCCGTCAAGATACGTATCCGTATGCCGACGTGGACATGATGCGGAATTGGTGTACGGAGGTCATGAACGAGTATCCGGAGTATAACATCGTAGGCGAGGCGTGGATGAACTACACGATCGGTTCCGCTTATTGGCAGAAAGGCAGCCGGTTGAACTTCGGACAGGATACTGAGTTGAAATCGGTAATGGATTTCCGCTTGATGGGTATCGCGAGTAAGGCGTTCCATGAGGAGACTGGGTATTCCGGAGGCTTGCACACGATCTTCGAGCATATGTGTTATGATTATGTATATCCCGATATCTATAACGTATTGCGTTTCTTGGAGAACCATGATACGGATCGTTTTCTTCCCTCCATGCCCGAGTCTGTCGATGATTTGTACGCGTTCAAGCAAGGGGTGACATTCTTGTTGACGATCCCCGGTATTCCCCAGCTCTATTACGGGCAGGAGTTGCTGATGAATGGCACCAAGGAGAAGGGAGACGGATATATCCGCTTGGATGTTCCCGGTGGTTGGCCCGGCGACAAGGTGAATCAATTCGAGGCATCCGGTCGCAGCGAGGTGCAAAATGACGCATGGAATTTCCTCCGGACTTTATTGAAATGGCGCAAGGGCAACGATATCATCGCTAAGGGCAAGATGAAACATTTCATGGTGAACCAAGGTGTCTACGTGTACGAGCGCAGTCTGGATGGCCGGAGCGTATTGGTCTTGATGAATGGCAGCGACAAGGAGGTGAACCTCCCGTTGGCCCGCTATGCGGAAGTATTGCGAGGTAAAACCTCCGGAAAAGAGATATTAACCGGAAAGGAGATTCCATTGGGAGACGAATTATCCTTGGCACCGAAAGGGATCTTCGTACTGGAAATGTGATGCCATTAGCCCCGATGATTTTTCATTCGAAGACCTATTCATAGATTACTAATAATTAAATCGGGAGGCCTTAAACCTCCCGATTTTCTTTTCATATATACTATTTTAATCTCTTTTCAAGAATCAATCGATGCCTGCATTGAATGCCGTTCTCCCAGATAGGCTCGGCATAGTTCCGCACGAAATAATCACGATCTACGGCTACCAAATCGAAGCCTTCCTGTTGATAAAGCATCATCGGGCCGGCGGCTGAGGTTCCGGTACAAATACGCAAAAGCTCGACATCTTGAGCCGGAGCCCATTTATTAGATACATGCCGTAATAGTTTCCGGGCGATTCCTCGCCGACGGAAGATATCCGCCACGGCAAGGTTCATGATCTCCGCCTTGCCACCCTCCTCCTTGCGAACCACGATCACGCCGGCAACGGAATTTCGTACCGTAGCGATAAAGCAATCCGAATCCTTTAGGTAAGCCTCTACTTTCTCCCGATCCGGATCGGCTTCCAGCAATAACTCATAAGGAGGGAATAAAGCTACTTGTATCTCCGGCTCCCCGTTAGCGACGATCTCTACTATATTTCCGTCAGGATCTCGGATTACACCCTCATAGTAACCATCCCCGGAAGTGCGGGTCTCACCGGCGATCGTGTATCCATCCATCCGGAAACGTTCGATCATTTGATCCACTTGCTCCTTCGTATCCGCATGAAAGGCCAGATGAGCCAAGCCGATATGATCCTTGTCGTAAGCCTCAGTAATATCTTGCCGTTGCATGATCTCCAAAGCGGGGCCACTCTCGAAAGAGACGAAATAAGAGGCGAACCCTTTCTTTGGATTCACATATTTCTCGTTACTCTTACCATTGAAATACTTTACATAGAAATCCCGTAAACGTTCCAGATGATTCGTCCACAAAGCGATGTGTGTTAATTGCATAAGTTGGTGGTTTTAATTTGTCACTGCCAAAGATATAAAAAAATCAGACATGGTTCCCTACATTATCGTCGGGATAATCCATGTCTGATTACTGTTTTCTTCTTATTTGCGATTATTTACAAATCCGGCAACCGGCGCATTTAGCCAGTTCACCGCGGAAACGTTTCTCTACCAGTTTATGCAAACGGTCTTTCAACGCCTCCAAGCGTACATGGTCGATCACGTCGGAAGTGAAAGCCACGCTCAATAACATACGGGCCTCGTCACGCGGGATACCGCGGCTTTGCATATAGAACAAAGCGTTCTCATCTAACTGACCGGTCGTCATACCGTGCGAGCATTTTACATCATCCGCATAAATCTCCAGTTGCGGCTTGCTATACATACGTGCCTCACGGGTAGCGCACAGATTACGGTTCGTCTGGTAAGCGGCGGTCTTCTGGGCATCCTCTTTCACCAAGATACGTCCGCTGAAGACACCTACGGCATGATCATTCAGTACGTTCTTGAACAACTCGTTGCTGGTACAATTCGGGACCGCGTGGGTAATATGGCTATAGGTATCCATCTGTTGCTCCTTGTCCAGAACGGACATACCGCATAAGGTAGACTCGGCATACTCGCCATTCAGTTCCACATAATAATTGTTGCGAGTCAAGCCATTCGTCAACGTAATACCGTTTATCAAGACATTGGTCGAGGCCGCCTGCTTTACGTGTACGGAAGAGAAACGGGTCGTAGACTCGCTGCTTTCTTCCAAATCATAATAATCAAAGCGAGCACCTTCCTCCGCAAAAATCTCAACCACTTGAGTCGCCAAGAATTTCACGTCGTCGATACTATGATCGCAAACCAATAGCTTCGCTTCCGAATGAGGTTCCATAATCACCAGAACACGACGGTTCGCCATCGTATCCACATCATTACGGAATATATTCACTAATTGGATAGGACGCTCAACTACGACATTTTTCGGTACATACACCACGAAACCATCTTGGGCTAACATCGTATTCAACGCGATAATACCATCCTTGCTACTCGGCGCCGCCTTTCCGTAATACTTGGAAGCGATCTCCGGATATTGCTCCGTAAAAGCCTTCAACCCTCCAGCATACACGCCTTCCGGCAAATGCGCTTTCGGTAAGTCCTTATCGTAAAACGTATCGTTCACGACAAAGTATAACGATGTGCTCAGGTTCGGCACGTCACAACGGAACACGTCATAAGGATTCACCGGGATAGCGACCCGGTTGATATTCAAACCGTAATCCGGAGCGAACGCTTGGGCTACATCCGTATATTTATAATCCTCGCTTCTCGTGGAGGGGAATCCGAGTCGCTCAAAGTTCGCCAAGGCATCAGCCCTAAGGGCATTCATCACCGGCGTACTATGACGACATACCAGATCCTCACATTGGGCGAAAAGATCGATATATTGTTGCTCGGCCTTCATATTACTCATCTCCCATCTCTTTCTTGATCCAGTCGTAACCTTTCTCTTCCAGTTCCAAGGCCAATTCCGGACCGGCGGTCTTCACGATACGGCCTTTGTAAAGCACATGAACCACATCCGGCTTGATGTAATCCAGCAGACGCTGATAGTGCGTGATTACGATAGCGGCATTCTCCGGAGTCCTCAACTGGTTCACGCCATGCGCTACGATACGCAAGGCATCGATATCCAAACCACTATCCGTCTCATCCAAGATCGCCAATTTCGGCTCTAACATCGCCATTTGGAAGATCTCGTTCCGCTTTTTCTCTCCACCGGAGAAACCTTCGTTCACGCTACGGCTGGCTAGTTTATTATCCAGCTCGACGATCGCACGCTTCTCACGCATCAATTT
Source organism: Parabacteroides sp. 20_3 (assembly GCF_964238835.1). Classification (NCBI taxonomy): domain Bacteria; kingdom Pseudomonadati; phylum Bacteroidota; class Bacteroidia; order Bacteroidales; family Tannerellaceae; genus Parabacteroides; species Parabacteroides sp. 20_3. The sequence goes on from NZ_CAXSNO010000012.1 coordinate 100,277, forward strand.
CAAGAAGTCCGTAGCCGAAACCGGTTCTAGACCGTTATATTTACGGTGCTCGTTCAACGCCGCACGCATAAAGTTCACCATACTAACTCCCGGGATCTCGACCGGATATTGGAAGCTCAAGAAAATACCCTCACGGCTACGATCCTCGGGAGAAAGATCCAGCAGATTCTTACCGTTGAAGATAACCTCTCCTTTCGTTACCTCAAAAGCGGGATTACCTACCAATACACTACTTAACGTACTTTTTCCGGAACCGTTCGGTCCCATGATAGCATGTACCTCACCCGCTTTCACCGACAGGTTGATACCTTTCAATATCTCTTTGCCATTTACGTTGGCATGTAAATTCTTAACCTCTAACATCTTTTCTAATTGAAAATTGAAAGTTGAAAATTGAAAATTATTCTATCCTACGCTGCCTTCCAGCGAGATCGTTAGTAATTTCTGAGCCTCGACGGCGAACTCCATCGGTAACTTATTCATTACCTCACGGGCATATCCATTCACGATCAAACCGACAGCCTCTTCTACCGAGATACCCCGTTGCTGGCAGTAGAACAATTGCTCCTCGCTGATCTTACTCGTCGTAGCCTCATGCTCCACGATCGCCGTCTCATTCTGAATATCAGCGTAAGGGAACGTATGAGCTCCACAAGTAGAGCTTAGTAACAAACTATCGCATTGGCTATGGTTACGGGCGCCTTCCGCACGGGCGGACACCTTTACCAATCCCCGATAGCTATTCTGGCTATGACCGGCAGAGATACCCTTGGATACGATCGTACTTTTCGTATTCTTACCCAGATGGATCATCTTCGTACCCGTATCGGCCTGTTGGTAATTATTGGTCACGGCAACCGAGTAAAACTCACCTACCGAGTTATCACCCGCCAAGATACAGCTCGGATATTTCCAAGTGATCGCCGAACCGGTCTCTACTTGCGTCCAAGAGATCTTGCTACCCTCACCTTTGCACAAACCTCGTTTCGTCACGAAGTTATAGATACCGCCTTTACCTTCCTTATCACCCGGATACCAGTTCTGTACGGTAGAATACTTCACCTCAGCACGCTCGTTCGCCACGATCTCCACGATAGCGGCATGCAATTGGTTCTCGTCACGCATCGGCGCCGTACATCCTTCCAGATAACTTACATACGCCTCATCGTCAGCGACAATCAAGGTACGCTCGAACTGTCCGGTATTAGCGGCATTGATACGGAAATACGTACTCAGCTCCATCGGGCAACGTACGCCCTTCGGTATATAAACAAACGAACCGTCCGAGAACACGGCCGAATTCAAGGCGGCGAAGAAATTATCACGATAACCAACCACGCTGCCCAAATACTTCTGCACCAAGTCCGGATGATGTTGTACAGCCTCGCTGAACGAACAGAAAATAATCCCCTTCTCCGCGAGATTCTCCTTGAAAGTAGTCTTCACGGAAACACTATCCATCACGGCGTCTACCGCCATTCCGCTTAAATGCTTCTGTTCTTCCAAAGGAATACCCAGTTTATCGAATGTTTTCAACAACTCAGGATCTACCTCATCCAAGCTCTTTGGTCCCTCTTTTTTCTTAGGGGCGGCATAATAGATAATGTCCTGATAATCGATCGGCGGGATATTCAAGTGAGGCCATGTAGGCATCTCCAACGTCTGCCAATGGCGAAAAGCCTTCAAACGGAACTCGAGTAACCATTCCGGCTCGTTCTTCTTGGCAGAGATAATACGGACCGTCTCCTCGTCTAATCCACGATGGATCACCTCCGTATCAATATCGGTAACGAAGCCGTATTTATAATCTCCGCTCGTTACCTCATTAATTATATGATTTGAATCCTGCATAATTAAAAATTAACCATTGATAAAAGCCCTTCATTCTCCTAATGAAAACAAATTATGTGGGAAAATTGTTGGTACTATTTGCTTCACGCTATAATAAAAACGAGATTCTATCTTTGATTGGCGATGAATCAAGACCGATCCACGATCCACGAACTCCAGCGCGTTCAACAGCAAACTGGTAAAGACCAAAACGACCAGCAACCCGAAAAAACCACCAAACAAATGGTTGATAACGCTCAACGGTGTCGCCCCTACCACCTTGGTAACCAGTTCACCCGCTAGGATAAATACCCCCATAATCAAGATAAAACCCGCTATATAACTCAAGATCGTAACCCCTTCTTCCGGAAACCAACCCAACGCCAAGATATATCCTTTCAGCCAAGCCGCCGCTTTTCCGCAGAAAAAGATCGCGATCACTAGGGCTATAAGCGAAACAACCTGTTTGATGATTCCATCAAACAGGCCTTTCACAAATCCTATCCCTGCCAGACATAGCAATGTAATGTCCAACCAGTTCATCGTTATAACGTCTTCTTAATTTCTGTCTCTTCGTAAGCCTCGATCATATCGCCCACTTGGATATCGTTGAAGTTCGTAATATTCAAACCGCAATCCAAGCCAGCCACGACCTCTTTCGCATCGTCCTTGAAACGTTTCAAAGAGCCTAGCTCGCCGGCATAAATCACGATACCGTCACGTATCAAGCGGATCTTGTTCGTACGCTTGATCTTGCCTTCCTTAACCATACATCCGGCAACCGTACCGACCTTGGTGATCTTGAATACCTGCTGAACTTCCACATAAGCGGTAATCTCCTCCTTGATCTCCGGAGAAAGCATGCCTTCCATAGCGCTCTTCACCTCCTCGATCGCATCGTAGATGATAGAGTACAAACGGATCTCTACACCTTCCTTCTCGGCGTTTCTACGTGCTTGCAAAGACGGACGAACTTGGAATCCGATAATGATAGCGTTCGAAGCCGCTGCCAAAACCACATCCGACTCGGAAATCTGACCAACCGCCTTATGAATTACATTCACCTGAATCTCCTCGGTAGACAAACGGATCAAGGAGTCGGACAAAGCCTCTACGGAGCCATCCACGTCACCCTTCACGATCACGTTCAACTCTTGGAAGTTACCCACGGCGATACGACGTCCGATATCATCCAAGGTAAGCATCTTCTGCGTACGAAGACCTAACTCACGCTGCAATTGCTCACGACGGTTAGCGATCTCACGCGCCTCTTGCTCAGTCTCCAATACATTAAATGTATCACCGGCCTGAGGAGCACCGTTCAAACCGAGGATCAATACCGGCTCGGAAGGACCAGCCTTCTCCACCCGTTGATTACGCTCGTTGAACATCGCTTTGATACGTCCTTGATGAGTTCCCGCCAAAACGATATCTCCCATCTTCAACGTACCGTTCTCCACCAATATGGTAGATACATAGCCACGTCCCTTGTCCAAAGAAGACTCGATGATAGAACCAACCGCACGTTTTTTCGGATTCGCTTTCAAATCCAACAGGTCGGCCTCCAACAGTACCTTCTCCAACAACTCCTCGACACCGATACCTTTCTTAGCGGAGATCTCTTGACTCTGGTACTTACCCCCCCAGTCTTCCACCAAGTAATTCATATTCGCCAACTCCTCCTTGATCTTCTCAGGATTAGCATGTGGCTTATCGATTTTATTAATAGCGAAAACAATAGGAACACCGGCAGCCGAAGCGTGATTAATCGCCTCAATCGTCTGAGGCATCACGTTATCATCAGCGGCCACGATAATAATCGCGATATCCGTCACCTTCGCGCCACGGGCACGCATAGCGGTAAACGCCTCATGACCCGGAGTATCCAAGAACGTGATACGGCGGCCATTCTGCAACTTCACGTTGTAGGCTCCGATATGCTGCGTGATACCACCAGCCTCACCAGCGATTACGTTCGCGCTACGGATATTATCCAATAAAGAAGTCTTACCATGGTCAACGTGTCCCATCACCGTTACGATAGGCGGACGGGCTACCCAATCCTCCTCGTTATCATCTTCCTCATCAGCGTTGATCGCCTCGACAACATCCGCGCTTACATATTCAGTCTTATAACCGAACTCCTCAGCCACGATATTGATCGTCTCCGCATCCAGGCGCTGATTGATCGAAACCATAAGGCCGATGCTCATGCAAGTACCGATAACCTCCGTTACAGATACGTCCATCATGTTCGCCAAGTCGTTGGCCGTAACGAACTCGGTCAGCTTCAATACCTTGCTTTCCAGTTCTTCCTGTTCCATCAACTCGTGCTCACGTTTCACAGCGGCGTCACGTTTATCACGACGGTATTTAGCCCCCTTATTATTCTTATTATTCTTGTTGGTCAAGCGAGCCAAAGTCTCCTTGATCTGCTTTTGAACATCCTCTTCGCTAACTTCCGCTTTCACCGGCTTCTTCAAGCGAGGCTTACGGTCGTTATTCGGACGATCGTCACGATTCGGGCGCAGATAATTCGTACCCGGCGTATTATTCACGTCTACTCGATCTTTCTTGATACGTTTACGCTTCTTCTTAGCGTCACCTTCCTCACCCGGTTTAGCAGGAGCGTTCGGTTTAATCAAAGTAGGCGAATTCGGACTCTTATGAGGAGCGCCCGGACCGTTGCTATTATTACCCGGCCGATTGTTATTAAACTTTTGCTTCTCATCACGCTCTTTCCGCTTCTCCTCCTTCGTTTTCTTCTTCGGACGAGTCGATTGGTTAAGCGCATCCAAGTCAATCTTACCGGTTACCTTGATCTTTGATTCCAATTTAACCGAGTTCAAACGGAAAAGATTATCGTCTTTTTCCTCGGTCTTCTCTACTTCCTGTTCCGGTTTCACACTTTCCACCTTAGGTTCCGCAACAACCGGTTGCTTCTCTACGGTTTTTTCTTTTTCCACTTCCACTACTATAACTTTTTCTTCTTTTTTCTCCGTGGGAGCCTGCGCAGGCTGCGCGGGTTTAACAGGAGCTTGAGCAGCGGGAGCGGCAGGCGCTTCCTTCACTTTCGGCTCTTCCTTTACCTTAGGCTCTTCTTTCACCTTCGGCTCCTCTTTAGCCTTCGGCTCTTCCTGCTGTTTTTTATGTTGTCCACCATCCAAATCGATATGACCCTTCATTACGATCTTAGGCCTGAATTCTTCCGGTATCACTGTCTTTATTTCCGCAGTCTTCTCTTCTTTCACAGAAGGAGCCTCTTTCTGCGCACGATCCGCCGCAAAATTACGATCTTTCTCAGGCAGATCCTTTCCAAACTCTTTTACGAGCAAAGCATACTGTTCATCACTGATCCTCGTGTTGGGATTATCCTCAACCGAGAACCCATTCCGGTGCAGGAACTCAACCACCGTGTTGATTCCCACGTTCAATTTTCTCTGTACTTGAATTAATTTTATAGGCATATCTAACTTTGTCGTAATACTTATTCGTTACCTTCATCTTCAAATTCCGCGGATAAGATAGCTAAAAGATCGTCCACGGTCTGCTCTTCCAGATCGGCACGTTCAATAATCTCATTGCGGTTCATAGCAAGGACGCTCTTCGCCGTATAGCATCCTATATTCTTCAGTGCGTCGATCACCCAGCTGTCGATCTCGTCGGAGAACTCATCCAAGTAGATATCCTCCTCGTCCGCTCCTTCGATATCACGGAATACGTCAATCGTATACTCAGTCAACATACAAGCCAACTTAATATTCAGACCGCCCTTACCGATCGCTAAAGAGACCTCCTCAGGACGTAGATAAACCTCAGCTTTCTTTTCTTCCTCATTTACACGGATAGAAGAGATCTTAGCCGGGCTTAAAGCACGCTGGATAAACAAAGAGAGATTTGAGGTGTAATTAATCACATCAATGTTCTCGTTTCTCAACTCGCGAACGATTCCGTGAATACGAGAGCCTTTCATACCTACGCAAGCACCCACCGGGTCAATACGGTCATCGTATGACTCGACAGCCACTTTGGCACGCTCTCCCGGGATACGGGCGATCGCCTTGATCGTAATCAAGCCGTCATTAATCTCCGGAACCTCCAACTCAAACAACCGCTGCAAGAAGACCTTATCCGTACGGGAAAGAAGGATCTTCGGGTTGTTATTATAGTTATCCACACGTTGAACGATCGCACGTACGGTCTCTCCCTTACGATAGAAATCGGTCGGGATTTGCTCGGATTTCGGCAGTAGCAACTCATTACCATCGTCATCCAGCAACAGGATTTCTTTCTTCCACACCTGATAAACCTCAGCGGCGATGATGTGGCCGATTTTATCCTTATACTTAGCGTACAAGCTGTCTTTCTGCAATTCAAGTATCTTTGAAGCCAAAGTCTGGCGCAAGTTTAAGATCGCACGACGTCCGAAGTCCGCGAAATGCACCTCGTCGGTCACTTCCTCGCCCACCTCACAGTCGGCGTCGATTTTACGGGCCTCCGTCAACGTAAGCTGCAAGTTCTCATCCTCCAATTCATCATCAGCCACAACCGTACGGTTTCTCCAGATCTCGAAATCACCTTTCTCAGGATTGATAATCACGTCATAGTTCTCATCCGTGCCAAACATCTTGGCGATCACGTTACGGAACGAATCTTCCAAAACGCTAATCATCGTATCTTTATCGATATTCTTCAACTCCTTGAACTCCGCAAGGGTGTCAATCATACTGATTGTTTCCTCTTTCTTGGCCATAATCTTACTTGAATCTTATTAAGTATTTTGTATATTTTATTTCATCAAATGTATACGACTCATCCTCTATCACGGTTACCTTCCGCTTAGCGCCCTCCGGTTTCACCTTCTTCTCGACAGAGACAACCACACCGTTCTCGTCGGCAGATTTCAACACACCTGTCAGCTTCGAGCCGTTTTTCAACAGCATCTCCACCTCGTTTCCGATGTTCTTGACGTATTGGCGAAGTACCTTAAAAGGAGAAGTAATGCCGGCGGAGCCAACCTCCAGCTCATAGTCCTCGACGTCACGATCCAGATGCTCCTCCAAATACCGGCTCAACTCAGCGCAATCATCAATGCTTACCGCTTCATCGTTATCAATTTCAACGACTATCAGGTTCCCCGGTTTAATCACTACGTCTACTAAATAATTGCTTGAAGAGGCTAGTTTTTCCTCTACTAATTGGCTTACCACTTTCTTTTCTATCATACACATATCTGTTAAGAACAAAAGAAGGGGACTACCCGCCCCCTCCTCAACTTCACTTAATCGCCCGCAAATATACAAAAAATCAATGAGTTCTCAAAATATCCTCATCTTTTTGCAGAAAAAATTAATACGACACAAACCGGATTACGATCGATAGTAATCAGAATTAATATCTATAGAAATCCGATTTACTATTGATAGTAATATTTATTAACATTTTTATGCCTATCTTTGCTGCCGAATACGAAGGGGTGCTCGCGGAATCCTTCACGAAAGGAGCGGGCTGAGATCATACCCATAGAACCTGTACAGGTAATGCTGTCGTAGGGATTCATGCTTCTCCGATCCTTTCTATTCATCTATTTAGTTTTAAAGCAAAAAGATGAAAAGATGAAAAATGTATTGGTTATCTTGGCCGGCTCCTTGCTGGCTACAACCGCCAAGGCACAAATGCCTAGTCCGGTCGACTCCTTGAAAATCTCAAAAGACGTATCTTTAGATGAAGTGGTTATTACCGCTACCAAAGTCGGGAAAGAGACCCCGGTAGCTTATAGCGACATCTCCAAACAAGAACTAAGCAGCCGGAACAACGGGCAAGGTATCCCATTCCTTATCTCCCAATCCCCGTCTGTTATCATGACCTCGGATGCCGGAACGGGTATCGGTTACTCCGGTTTTCGTATCCGGGGTACAGATGCGAACCGTATCAATATCACGATCAATGGCGTACCGGTTAATGACTCCGAGTCTCATACCGTATTCTGGGCTAATATGGCCGATATAGCTTCCTCGGTAGAATCGATCCAGATCCAACGAGGCGCCGGAACCTCTACGAACGGAGCTGCGGCTTTTGGCGCTACGGTCGCCATGCAGACCGAGAAACCGTCCTTAAAGCCTTACGGCGAATATTCCGTATCAGCAGGTTCTTTCGGTACGCTGAAACATACGGTAAAAGGCGGCACTGGATTACTTTACGATCATTTCGCTTTCGACGCCCGCTACTCCAATATCCGTAGCGACGGCTTTATCGATCGTGCCTCCGCCCGTATGAGTTCTTACTATGCCTCCGCCGCTTTCTATGCCGATAATACATTGATTAAATTCCAAGCCTTCGGGAACAGCGAGAAGACCTATCAAGCATGGAACGGTGTTCCGTCTTATTTACTTGACACAGATCGTAGCTATAATCCATGCGGAGAATATGAGGAAGATGGAGTGAAGAAGTTTTATAACAATCAGACGGATAATTATTGGCAACACAACTACCATTTAATGGCCAGCCAGCGTATCGGAGATTTCTGGAATATGAACCTGACCCTTCATTACACCGACGGAAATGGATATTACGAGGATTATAAATCGAAAGCCAAATTCAGCAGTTATAAACTACCGGAATATATCGATCCGGAGGGTAATACCGTAAAAAAGACGGACCTTGTGCGCCGTAAATGGCTCGACAATTATTTCTATGGGGCCGTTTATAGCGCGAACTATCAACGTGACAATACCCGCCTTACGCTGGGAACCGCCGTCAACAACTATGTAGGCGATCATTTTGGCCGGGTAATGTGGACCAAAAGCGCAAACGTCTTGCCACAACCGGATTACGAATATTATCGCAATACCGGTAAGAAATTAGACTACAACGCATACGCTAAATTGACTCAACGTCTTTCCCCTCTTTTCACCGGCTATCTGGACTTACAATACCGTGGGATCCATTACACCATTAAGGGAAACGATGACAAAGCCGGGGAAGGACTGGACATTCGTAAGAACTGGAACTTCTTCAACCCGAAAGCCGGAATAAACTTCCATAACAATGGCCATAACGCCTTCGTCTCTTTCTCCGTCGCTAACCGGGAACCGAACCGTGACAATTTCACGGAGGCAGGCCCCGAGGAACGTCCTACCCACGAGACCTTATATGATTACGAGGCCGGTTATAGTTTTGGTAACGACCGTTTCCGGTTTGGAGCCAATCTCTATTTCATGGATTACAACAACCAATTGATCCTGACCGGCAAGATCAGCGAGATCGGCGAGGCCCTCACTTCCAATATAAAGGATAGTTACCGAATGGGTATCGAGCTTACCGGAGGTGTACAAATCACCTCTTGGCTAAATTGGAGCGCGAACGTAACCCTCAGCCAAAATAAAATCAAGCATTTCGTGGAATACGTGGATAATTGGGATACCGGAGGACAAGAGATCAATGATCTAGGCACAACGAATATAGCTTTCTCACCCAATCTAATAGCGAACAGCATGTTCGATTTCGTTTACAAAGGGTTTATCGCAAGTTTCAACTCACAAATAGTAGGCCGCCAATACATAGACAATTCAAGCAGCAAGGATCGTTCCATCGATCCCTACTTTATCAATAGCCTACGTATCGGTTACGCCTTCCAGCCTAAGTTCATGAAAGAAATAACCCTAGACGTGACTATCAACAACCTCTTCAACGAGAAGTACGAGACCAACGCATGGGTATACTCGTATATCGAAAACGGCACACGTAAAAAGGATGACGGTTATTTCACCCAAGCCGGCACGAACGCCATGGCCAGGATCACCTTCAAATTCTAACTTAATTTTCAATTATCAATTATCAATTACTAAAATGGTTTGGCTAGAATACTTCGGAGTAATAACCGGTCTGCTCTATCTCTTTCTAGAGATTAAACAACATAAGGGCATGTGGGTGGTGGGATTCCTCACCTCCCTCGTGTATGTCTTTGTCTTCCTGTCCGCTAAGATTTATGCGGACATGGGATTGCAAACCTATTACGTAGGAATCAGCATATACGGTTTCTATCAATGGACCCGGAAGAAACATGAGATACACACGGAAAACGACAGTCTTCCCTCCGACCGTATCCTATACACCCATCTGAGCCTTCCGCTTTTCGTGGGGATTATCGGAACATTGGCCGTTGTATTCGCCATCTTATGGTATCTCCTTCATCAATTCACGGACTCTCCCATCCCCGTAGGCGATGCGTTCACCACGTCGGTAGGCATTGTCGCTACTTGGATGCTGGCAAGGCGAATTATCGAGCATTGGATTTTTTGGGTAATCGTAAACCTCGTTTCCGTATATCTTTATTACCTTCGGGGCTTGTATCCGACGATGCTACTCTATTTTTGCTATGCGACACTAGCCATTGTGGGCTATTACAATTGGCGGAAGAAAGGGGAAGAGTTTTAATTTATAATTTATGAATTATGGGAGATAATACGGAAGTGAAGGAAAGAGGATGTGTGATCGTAGCGAATGGGAGATTTCCTTCCGCTGAGTTACCCTTGAGATTATTAAAGGAAGCGAAAACGATTATCGCTTGTGATGGAGCCGTAAAGACACTTTATGAAAAGGGTATTCATCCGGACGCTATCGTAGGAGACTTGGACAGTATACCCGCCGACCTGCGCAAACGCTACGCAGACCGAATCCACCATGTAGAGGACCAAGAGATCAACGACCTCTCCAAATCCATCCGCTTCGCCCATGCCCAAGGCTATCGAGAAGTTCTCATATTAGGAGCTACCGGATTGCGTGAGGATCATACATTGGGAAATATATCCCTTCTTATGGAGTATGCCCCCTTATTCAAGCGGGTGGAGATGTTATCCGACTATGGTCTTTTCACACCTATCTTAGAAACAACGACTTTCGCTTCTTATCCGGGGCAACAAATCTCCATTTTCGTTCTTTATCCCGAAGGGGAGATTAGTACAGAAGGACTCCGCTGGCCCATTTGCCAACGAAAGCTCACCTCATGGTGGCAAGGAACTCTCAACGAGGCTTTAGGAAATCAATTTACCGTCACCCTCTCCCCAGATTGCCGGGTGATCATTTACAGGGAAGCTCCCCATACAAAAAAATAGTCCTGAAAAGTATCACTACTTTTCAGGACCGTTACACCCCTCAACTTTACATGCTTAAATAAGAAGCGTTCGCTTCCTTATCAAGCAGATAATTTTTTTAACTCATTCTCTTTCCATTCGGAAAAACCTTCTACCCTATCCCTTATCTGGAACTGTAGCTTATCGTCGGCAACCAACTTCAGCACAGCCGTAGGAGAAAGGGGCAAATACATATCATTCACGGCGAAAAAAGCTTTCAGTAAAACCACGTCATAGTCATCGTGGATTACTTCTTTCTTTAATACAACCGAAACCTCCATCTGAGTCAGATAGTAGGCTGAACGTTCGTATGCGCACCAAGCATCTCCTTCCAGATACAGATAGACATTGTTTGGATTATCTACCTCATGAGGCAGAACCAACTCTACTACATCTGATGCTTGTTCCATATAAAAGAAATTATTATTAATATTTGTCTTCATGACATTTACAAATTAAGTGCCTTCTACCCTATACATAGGGAGGAATAGCTATCATTTTACAGCGTTGAAACTATCAAATACCGCATTATCCTCTATTTTCTTGCGCAATTCCTCTAAATTTATCGCCGCGGCCTTTACTCCCATATCCTGAGCCTGCTTCAATAGAGATTCCGCTTCTGTCAAATCACCAGTCAACATACTTAACACTCCTTTCGCGTGAACCGCCTCCGGGGCGTTCCCCGCTTTCGCCAAATAGTTCTTAGCGGAAGCATAATCACCCTTGCCCATAGCGATATTCGCGGCGTTAAGATTCGCTACCGGATCATTCGGGAACATACGAACAGCGATATCAAATACATTATTATATTCGTCACTACCGATCTCATAGCTGTTAGCCACCGCGAACATCTCCCCTAAACTTAGCTGTTGCGGACGAGTCTTGATGATCTCACGCCCCTCATCCTCCGTAAACTCACGTACCGTATAATCAATCTTATACTCCGAGCGACGTAACGAAGGGAAAATATCTTTCAGCACATAACGGAAAGCGGCGCCACCACCCAAGGCACGTAACTTAGCCTCCTTGCGATCCGGATCATCCGAGCTATCGATAATCGCCAATACCTCGCTACGATTCGGTACATTCGGATCGGCCTCTACCTTTTCCTTAAAACCGGCCCAATCTTCCGGTTCCGAGCTCATCGTGAAGAAATCAGCCTTGAAGTCATTCTTCTGGCGGATATAGTCACGTAACGCTTTGACACGATTATCCGCCAATTTCTTATTACTAGCGTAAGAGCCTTCCGGTGAGGCATATCCTTTCAGTACGATACCTGTCGGTTTCACGTTCTTATCCTCTGTAACGGTACGGATCGTATTATTGATCTTCGCCAACTCCACCGCATTATTACGGAAATCAGGAAGAATCTGATATTTACCCACTTGGAAGTCTAAGAAAGCCGTACCGACCTCCGCACGATGCTTCTCCGTCTCTGCCATCGGCGTGATATAAGAGAATGTAGGCTGAACCTCATAGCGCTTATCCGGACGACGACGAATCTTGTCAGCGATCAATAACGGACTACCGGCCTCTTCCTTACCGCAACCGCATAGATTCGGGTCTAACACGACACGTGCGTCTTTCATCCAATCCTCAAAAGGCACGGCGGTTTTATAACTTACCACTTGATCTTCCTTCCCGGCTTTCAAGATAGTATAATGAGGTACGTCGTTCAAATTATCCAAGGCGACCTCACGGTTATATACTTTCTGGCGGATACGTCCGTTCACCAAAATAGAAGGAAGCCCCTCTTTTTGCGAAGCCGATTCCAAGACGGGGGTCAGTTCCAAATAGCTACGGGATTTCACCGCATCGCTACTTACCGTCACCACGGCATCGATATACACCGAGTCGCCCTTCTGTACCACGTCGTTACAAATCACTTTAACCCCATCCGAGGCAGTCTGTCCCATGATTGCCGGAGACACGACGGCCATCATAGCCGCCATCATATATGCATTTATCTTCTTGTTCATCGCTTGGGTCATTTAATAAAGTAAATAATAGAAATAGCGGCTTTCGTAACCCCGAAATAATCTTTCGTATCGCTTTTCAATACGGTTCCGCAAGTGGCACAAGGATATTTATCATAATCCAGATGCGCCCAACCAATACCCAGCACGGCTTCCATGCTCCACCGGTCACTCAACAACCACTGATAGCCATAAGAAAGTCCGGCTCCATACAAATTACCTTGATACCGATGATTCTCCATATTCTTGCTCAAGAACTTCAGACCTCCAACATTGTAATCCGCATAGTGCGCATGCAAGCCGAAGAAATGTCCGTTGAACTTCTCGCACAACCAATAACGAGCTTCTGGTTGTACCAGCCAATGTTTCATACGAGCCTCATCGCCAAACTTCCATCCATTATAGTTACCGGATAGATCTAGCGACCACTTTTTCGCCAAGCCAACCTCTACGCCCAAGTTGATCGTAGCAGTCGCATCATAGAGCAAGTTCGACTTCACCGCGAACTTCTGGCCGTAAACGCCTGTCGTAGCTACCAAGAGCAGGACTAGGAAAAGAATTCTCTTCATATCGAATATTTTTTCGTTTTTATTATACATTCATGAATGCCTTCACTTCGACGAGCTCGCATTCAACCGTTTAAGTAATAACTTACCGGGCTTAAACTTCACGCTTTTACGAGCCCTTATTATATAAGCCACTCCATTCCTAGGATTTCTGCCGATCCGTTCGGTTTGTTCCCAAGCGGAGAGCGTTCCAAAGCCCAATAGCATCAAAGAACCATCACTTTCCAAAGCCTCTGTCGTAGTCTCTTCCCAAGCTTGAACAAAGCGCATCGCCTCCGCTTGCGTAACCGACAATTTATCAGCCAATGTTTTCACGAGTTCTCTCCTATTCATCCCTTTCACTTTTAATTTGTATCACAAAAGTAGATTATAACATTTCTTAGCACGATAGGTGTGAGTTTCAACTTTAAAGGGTAAACCTACCAACTGTCCTTGATTGATAAGAACACCTATTCATTTCAAAGAAGGTGATAGGAACACCGACACTTTATAAAGACAGCAAGGGGCAGACTTGTGTAAGCCTGCCCCTTATCAGTCATACTGTATTTATCAGACTCGGATTCTATTAACACCATCAATCCGCATCATCCACTTCTAATTCTTAATCTCCTCCTTGCGGATAAGGTTCTCAAGGTCATTCACCTCCTCCAAGGAAAACCCCGTAGATTGGGCGATCACAGCCGGATCCGCCCAAAAGTCTTACCTGTTTGCTCGTTTGCCAGAACCACGTCCGTTCGCCATGAAGGGAACTCGGGAAGGCTGAAGTTCAGAAAACGTATCTATGCCGTAAAGGTAAGGACTATTTTCCGAATAAAAAATCTCGTCTAGATAAAATAAGCCATTCATATCACTTTAGTATCAAAGATCAACCTGTTAGCCAAACGAACATTATCTGATCCTTTTGATCAATATAAGACGCATATCGTGGCATTCCCTTTTAATGAAAGCCACGTAATAAAGGCGTGGAGCGCCGCTTTATTCATGTTTTAGGATAAAAAAGGACGGTTTTCAACGCACATTAGGAGGCAAAAGCCTACACATACGGTGGCGTTGGGCACCACCTACCGTGCCGTTGGGCATCGTAAGCGGTCGCTAATAGGGTTATAAGCGGTTGCGAATGGGCATTCTTGCATCGTTACACCCCAGTCGTAAGCCTGTTTTTCCCCTTTTCACCCTACTTGATATGAATTACGATGAACTAATTTAGCTAGAATGAATGGGCGTTTTTCAGCATCTACGTATATGCTAAGCAATTACTGTTTTTTTCTTGCGTATTTGGAGGCAAGCCGTAGGTTGGGCGGAAAAAGGGATTCTCCGGGAGTTAAGGATACAAAGTGTCAGATTGATTTCAGTTAAATAGAGAGAGACGCAGCATGCTGCGTCTCTACAACTAGATATATCAATTTATTTTTCACTCCTCACACAACGAACAAACATGCCGTTATTCGTATTTAATGTTCCGACATTAATAGGAACATTGGTATTCAGAGAATACCAAAAATCTATAAAAAGCATATTCGTATCAGCATTAGAGTCACCAGATCCAGACCAATAAAAAGCCCCATATCGATGGGCTGTATTATAGAGAAGTCGACCTCCACCCAAATATCCAATACCAATCTCATCAATCCCTGTATCCTCTGCAGCACTCCCATGCTCAGTCATAACAGCCTTTCCATAAGAGAAGAACAAATTGACAGGTTCTCCAGTAGAACGAACCATTAATGTTCCTTTAGCCGGATTGCAATCTATAGTTTCATCTATAACCGCATTGCCTTCTGAATCCCACTGCCAACCAAAAGGAGTATTCTCAACCGGACAACTATCATCATACACATATCCTCCATATGTAAATAATGTATTTTTCTCCGTAGCACTCTTAATAGCACTGTAATGGCTAGCCGCAGGAACTTTATAACCACTCGGACATGGACCTTGTCCATACTCCCATTTGTATTTTTCATTGCGCATGTCCTCCGATGTTTTTTCTTTCCAATTCAAATGCTTATTACCATAAGTCACATCCCATGGTGTATAATAGGAATCTGAAGCCCCTCCTTGATAAAAATATCCAGATTGGGTCGGAGCGTTGGTGATAGAGCCTTTTGTCGTACAATTGAATAAAGACCAAGTTGCCCCACCATCCAACAATTGCGTATCCGCATAACCTTGACGCAAATAAATCATATGCTCGCAACGGTTATTATGATAGGTTACCTTGATAGCGCCATAACGATTGGTGGAAGAACTTCCTGTGCTCGAATTCGGTTTATAATTAAAAACAATATCACCTCCAGTACCTGTAACAGACTTCGATGTTCCGACGACAGACTGTCCGTCATCTGTAGATAGCGTAAACCAATCCCCAGCGGTAATAGTAGCTGTCCAAGGGCCAATAGAATTCAATATCTCATACTTTCTCTTCTCCTTATTAAATTCTCGCACCTTAACTTTGACAAGCTCCCTGTTGTCCCATTTCTTATAGAAAGCTATCGGATCGACCAAACGGATAACTTGATTGACAGTTACAGTTTTAGAGATTGATTTTCCGTCCTTCCCTGTAGCCGTAATCGTCACGGTATTAGTTATGTGATCCTTACTACTAATATTCGTTTTCTTCGTGATAACTCGAATCGTATTCGTATTTTTATCATACGCACCAATCTGGAAATCCTCACGATTTGAACCTTCCACACTCCATGTACAATTATCAAACCAACCATGGTCTGTCGGCAACTTCACTTGGATATCACTTATAGAGCCTATCCGATACCCGATATAAATATCATCCACCGTAAAATCCCAGTTAAAATCTTTCGTCACACGCCAAGAAGCCTCGTCAACCCCGCCCTTACCGGTAAGATTAAGCGTCACGTTATAGTGGGCGTTTCGCTCTACCACAAAATTGGTAAAAGCGTCATCTCCTAAGAAAAAGCGATAAACAATCTTCCCACTAGCACCCATTTCTGAATACTCCGCTTCCACACGAATATAAGAACAAGTCTTATCCGCTTCCACAGTGGCAACATCCTTTATTGGGGTGTTACCTAAACTGGCCGGGGTTTTATATGCCTCTACATACTTTCCGTCTTTCAGTAAGCAGACACCATCCGGTTGCTTATTCTCATACATAAAGAAAACACTGTTATCTTTCATTGAACTAACATTCTCTACCGGATTGGAAAATTCGATCATATCAGCCTCCGTTATATAATCTGAAGGTGACGGATTTGCCGGGATTAAGTTGTTCATAAACAATTTACCAGTAGCCGGTACTTGATGCAAAGATACTTTTAGGGGCTTGATCGTACGATCTTTCAATCCAGAAGTATTCACAGATACGGATATCATAGCGTAAATACGCTTTAACGAAAGGATGGCAAAACCTTTTCCTCCGCTAACTGATACATCATCAGCGGATGCGCTCATTACCATCTTTGGCAAATTATCTAACGTTCCATACGATAGATTATCTATCTTATCGAACGGCTCCGCACTCAAATCAGATTCTGCGTTCGCAATTACTCGTACACGATAAGAACCATTCTGTAAAGCTATATCGTAATTAACCGCCTTATTCTCTTCGTTATTATTTACGGTAAGGCCATTCAAGGCTGCACCGGTCAAATACAATCCTTTAACTAAGCGATTATTATCCTTATTATACACAAGGATATTCAAATCGCTAATAGCATTAGCATCAGTAGCTGAGGCTTTCGTGAGCGGAGAGATCACGTCGCTAGCGGAAACGCTCAAGGACAGTCGTAATCCATCAACATTCTGCTCTCCTCCATTCACTTCCGTCTCTTCCATGCAGGAACCTAGTCCTAGCATTAACAGGCCCAAGAACAAGGCATATATATTTTTTATCGCTTTCATAATATTCTATTTACTGTTTAATTAAAGTTTGCGCTAACATCTTTCCCAACCCAAGGAGCTACCCATATATTAAACTCACCTGTTGATTGTTTCAACATTCCTGTCACATGATAATAGTTACCGTGGATCAAACCGTCCGTGCATTCATCCGCTTTATATTCAGGGTTGATTGGGATGGAGTATTGATAGTCCGTACTCTCTCCGGTAGAAGTTATATCTATTTTAGATACGGTTCCACCCATTTCCAATTCTTCCGTATTGATAATAAACTTAGTGTTTGAACCTTCTCCCCAGCCCCCATCTTCATCCCATGTGGGATGAAAACCTGTAGACTTCAACTTATAAGTTGCTATTTCCTTTTTATCACCCTTAACGTATTCCCCAACTATCTTCACAGACAAGGCTTTTGTTAGATCACTGACCTTGTCTCTTTCATACGTGTAAAAAGATAAATTGACCTTAGTATCTGCCATTCCTCCTAGGATAGATCCATCTCTCAAACCAATCGCATCATTCAATTGATTTGTGGGGATAATCAGTTTCGATTGTGTATTCACATTCAATACTTGAACACTTATCAAATTAAACAACCATGTTGGAGTTGTAGTAGTTATCGCCATTGTAATAGGGTTTCCCGAAGAAAAACTTTCTATATGCGCATATTTATTACTAGTATTAGGTTGATTAGCACAGTCTTTATCCGCAGAGTTATTCCATGCCCGCGCTAACGCCTTAGCACCAGCTGGAACTTTTTCTCCCGATCCTGTTGCCTTCAATGCACCAGACTGATCCACATATACAATAACAGGTTTATTTTTGTTAGATGCGCTACTCATTCTTTTAGATAACTTATTGATAATGTCATCCATAGAATAACCATCCAACGTCCACTTACTCGTAGTCGTAGAGCCTTCCATCTTCGGCAACTCCACATCCAAGTCCAACTCTACTTTCGCCGCCAATTGCTTCAAATGGACATCCTTGCCGCCAGAAATCACACCGCTAGTAGCGGTAAATTTCATATCCTGCTCGCCTGCCTTTATCAAGGTTTTCGGATCGAATGTATAATAACCCTCTCCACCCAACGTACCAGTATAAGTTACCGTCTCGGCACTTAACCCATTATAATCCATTTCCGCATAAGACGCAACCTTGTCCTCCAATGGATTCACGATAGCTACCACCTTCAGTTCCGTGTTAAGCGGCAAGGTCAAACCGGTCAGTTTAAAGGAGCCGGAACTTTGTGTCCCGACAAAACTGCCATCACCTAAGGTTCCGGTCTTAGAAATCAAGTATTTCCACTCGTTATCTACCTTCTTGAAGATAGAGACAAAAATATTGTTTATGTTAAGTTCATCCGCCGTAGCGTACTGATAAGTACCATCGGCATTTATCACTTTCGTCTCCACGCCCTCAGTAGAGAAAGAGATCGAAACCGTACCTGTTTCCATCGGTCGCTCATCTATCAGCTTCTCTTCCGTACATGCGGTAAAGGCCAAGAGCGCCAAAAATCCTGTCAATACTATATCTTTTAACTGCTTCATGTTATGTTTATTTTACCCTGTTTACTTAACTGGTTCTCCAAAAATATCACCGACACTCAAGGTATTCGGTATCCAATCTTCAATTACAAAATCAATATCCTCGCTGGCATTACCTATTGTCACAGATAACTTATAGAGATTCCCCCCAACAACCTTCACCGCATCTCCCGGCTTTGTCTTGATCGGATAGGTACGATCCATTACCGCACCATCGACCTTATAGGTTATTTTCATGAAAGTCTGACGATCTACATCCGTATTATCATAGCCATAAAAACGGATCTTATCGTAAGTACCGTAAATGTCTTTCTTCGGATCACTCTGGTTCACATCGGTTGGCTTCAGAATATTATCATCTACTCCGGAAAAAGAGCTACCATACTCACCTACCACTTTAGCGCTTAGCTTAATGTTCAGCATCTGTACGGAAACGACCTCTACATTCGGTACTACCGGATACTCACCATCCACCTTTTCTTTACTCGTGTCTACCACCTTGAAGGAAGCCAGTTCAAACGCCGCAACTCTCTGCGATACGGGAATTGTTATTTTGTTACAATTCCCGTCATCGTGAGTAGCCAATTGAGTAGTTGTTTTATAAGATCCAATGGGTTGTTCTCCTACTTTTACTAGAAAATTAGGATGTTCTGCCAACTCTACATCTTGAATATCCGCTATGGTTGTACAAGCCAATAACTTATCGGCAGTCGTCTGTGTCAGGTTCGCCACCGCATAAGCCGTAAGTGCCGGCTTATCACTTGGCACTTTCACGATCATGTGGCGCTCGATATCCGTAGTAAAGGACTCGCTACTCGTCTGCAAATCGCTCGTTGCGTACCAATAAGAAGACAATACATTGTCATCTTTAATAATAGCTACAAAACAATTACTGATAGAAGATTCCGTAGAAGTAACATCATTGGGATTTTCCGTTATTTCACCAGCCTTGGTCATAGAGCTATTGCCGGAAAGAGAGAAGGCAAAAACGGCCTCGGTGTTTGCGATATTCGTCCCAACGCCTCCCATATCCACGTTATTCAAAATATCGTCTTCCATGGAGCAGGACACTCCGATGCAAAGGAAGCATAACAATGCTAGTATATTCTTTATTTTCATAATGGATTGAATTTTTCTCTTGTTTTACGCTAGCAAAATTAGAGGAATCCATTATTCGGCACGATAGGCGTAACTTTCAACTTTAAGGGGTAAAACTAGCATATTGGAAGTAGCGTTTTAAGGGTGTGGCTAAAGCTATCTTAGGCGATAGGGATACCTATGCAGGGCGCAAATCCATCCATCATAGGACAAAAAAACGGAGCCCGGAAATTCCGAACCCCGCCTTTCGCTGTTTATTTAAATATAAAAGAACTTAATCAATTCACGTCATCCTCATGTTGCGTAATGACTGTCCAAGGCTGCACCTTTACGCTAAAGCTGATGCAAGCGTTCAACTCGCTAGTATCGGGATCCTTGGAACCCTCGCCGGTAATAGTGGCATATACCTTATATATATTATTGCGTTGTACGCCTATAGCAGCACCATCGCTAATAGGGATACGGTAATAACGGTTCTCTTTGACCACTCCATTATTTGTCCAAGTCCCTTTAAGGATCAACAGGGTTTGGATATTTCCGGTAGGAGCATCGCTAGGCTCTGGATCTTTTGTCATGTCGTGTGTTGTTCCATTATACTCATATACGTAAAATTGAGCCATTTCCGGAAGACTGCTGTTATTTGTACCGGAGGTTGTCTTATCAGAGAACGTTTGCCATGCGGGTCCGGAATAATTGACCTCACTGCCACTCATGTTCTTACTGTGATTATTACTTACCATGTTTATAGAAACCTGCTCCTTGATCTCTTTGGCAAACTGAGCGACATTGTTTGTACCCTTCACCAAGTAATAATCATCACGTATATAATCACATCCATGGCTGAAAGGGCCGGCGGCTTGCTCCAATGAGTAAGCCGTAGCGTCACCATACAATTTAGACTTAGTACTAACATTCGCTACGTATACGCCTGTCAATGTAAATGTAGCACCTTCATAACTCTGCGTGAAATTGCAATCCAATCCCTCTAACTGCACCCGGGCTACATGGCGGGTTAAGGAAATATTATCAGTCGAGTTCTCCTCAGGATAATAAGCATCACCCTCAGTCCATTTGTCGCCGTTTTTAATGATTGTCGTATGATTGGAGCCTATATCAGCTTGTTTTGTATTCTTAATAGACTGATCATTAGCTATTACCCAATTATCGTAATCCGTCCCAGCCACAAGCCCACCGATTGTGACAATCTGGCTAAACATCGGGACATAAGTAGCTTGAGTTGACGCATGTACATCCGCAAAACTTACGATATTCGAAAGCTCGCCGTTCGTTATATCCCCCCATGTAGAAGGAATTTTATCAAGCGCTGTATTCGCAAAGATTACCACTTTCAATTGCGTAGAAGAAACTTCACCTGCCGCCATAGCCTTCACTTTAACAACGATATCTTCAATCGTTCGCAACTTTTCAGAGCCGGAAGCCTCCACTGTTTTCATGGCCGCAAATTTATCGTTAGCCGCATCACCGTCATTATCCGCATAAAATAAATAAGCGGTCAGGCTCCTTATAAATTGCTCGTTTCCACTGCCTACTTCCGTTGTCGCTTTTGTCTGTATCCCATCCAAAGCCGTAGCGGTAAGAGAGACGTTCGCATCTATCATCTGATAGTTCTCTTCCGGTATCTCGATGCCATTCGAGCTATCGTCCGAGCAGGAGGCAAAAGTGCATACGGCGAAGGAGGCTAATAATAAATGTCTTAGTTTCATATCCTTTTGTTTTTTCTTGTTTATACTAAATTTCATTCCCTATGATTCCATTACTTAGTCTATTACCGGATGCTGCATTACCGGGCCCCAGCCTACTACCTGCACGGCTATATTCAAGTTGGTATCTACCTCGGGTTCCGGATCCGGACCTGGGCCCGGGTCTGGCGTTACGGGAATATTGTCGAAACTTTCGCCGTCAAAATAAATACGGAGACGGTAAACGTAGTTGCGACGGATGAAATTATGATCATAGCCGTTCTGCAAGCCACCCGCATTGATCACCGCCGTGAAGATTTTCGTATGGTCCTGATAACTGGAATTTCCCCGTAAGGTAGCTTTTACGGCGATCATCGTGTGATCGTCGCTTTTCATATTTTCCATTACATAATGAACGAATGGCGTATTGGATATCGAAGTGCCATCATTTACCAACAGATCCTCGAACGAGGTATCTTCCGAATTTCGCACGGCATCGGGAGCCTCTGTCTCTCCCCAATCCGCCTCACTGAAATAGTAAGACTTTGTCTTCATATTGTAGATGCCTACCGCATCGATTCGCACCTCACGTCCGGCGAACGGCGTTCCGGCAAAACGAGTGGATATATTCACCAAATCAATACGTGCGGCTACACGGGTCAAAAGGATCGGGTCGGAGATGCCATCCACATTCTGATCGCCAAGATCCGTATATCCTAAATAGTTATCTTCCTCAGATAAAGCGGATTTTGTAACGATCACTTGACTACTCATCGTTAGGTTCGTTTGCGATTGCGAGGAGAGGTCTACCAAGCGAGTCTGGAACTCATCGTAGGTAGAAACGGTAGATAATAAATCTCTCGGCACGTTCGCCAAGACAATGATCCGTGCCCGGACAGCCTTCGTTGTCGGCACATCGGCTATTATGGCGGAATGTTCCGCCCCGGAAAGAGCCTCCCATTTATAACCGAGCAGTTCCGTGCCGGTCTCATTAAATACTACCACAGCCAAATTATTGATATAAGCCTCACCCTCCAACTCATTCACGTCATTGGGGTTATAGGCTTTCGTAGCCGTACCGGATGCCTTGACAGCGACGGACAGCTTAGCGCCTTCTAAGGGAAGAACCGGATCCTCATCTTTAGAACAACTCACACAAGCGAGAATCGCCAAACCGGATAAAAATATGTTCGCTAATAATTTCATGTTCGTATCGTATTTCTTAATTATATATGATGAGGTACCCTTTAATGCATCGGAATATCTTCTTCCACTACTCCCCAAGGACGAACGGTTGCCCGGACGGATAAGGTTCCGCCCTCACCCCATTCAAGGATCAGATGGGTATTCTCTCCCGCGCTCGTATAAATAGGATCACCGTTCTCGTCTACCTTGGCCGAGCCTAACGAGACTCCATTGGCGCTTATCGACACAGCCATATCCTGTCCCGGACAAGCGGTTTGCATAGTAGGGGTTATCCATTCAACCCCGGACTCGTTCCATGCACCTTCCGGATTATAATATACGCTATCGCCAATCTGCGTGCCACGGTAATCAAAACCACTTAATGTATTATTCAAGTAGAAGTCGCAATCCACGGAACTTCTCAACCCCATCCTGCCGAGTTGCTCTTGCAACCCTCGGGTCTCGATCGTGACCGTACCCACTTTCGGACGAATCACGATCTCAGTCTCCTTCGCTACGCCTCCGGCTTTTGTCAACACTTGTTCGCTACCATAATAAAGGCTGTCCGGGGTAACCGCCAAACCATCTTGGCTTTTCAACATCACTTTCAAGTCCTCTATGGTCTGGGCCTCCGATACGGATTGCTTTTCACCCAAGGCATTCACGTTGCCCCATGCCACGATACGTAGACTACGATCGGCGGTATAGCCATCCAAAACGATCTCATTGCGGGAACGGATAAAGTTCTTATCCAAGCTACGTTTCTCCAAGTAATTCAGATTCTCGTCGAATATATACAGATCGGTAGATTCCATCCATCCGTATTCCGTTATATCGTCTCCCTTGATATTCTCGACCTTCAGTTTGAGCGTATAGCATTGATCCAAATCCTCCTTGATGCAGCTAGTCGCTATAATAGCGAACAAAGCCACAACCAAGAGAAGCAATTCCTTTGTAAACAGTATGTGTTTCATAATCCTAATTTTTTCTTATCAATTATTTTACCCTATATTGCTTTATTCTACTTCCTCATGGATAGTCTTCACGTTCCATGGCTCCACTTTCACGGATGCGCTCACGTTCGCCGATACCATCGGATCGTATGGGATCTCGGAACCGGGGCCGATGATGGTCAAGGTGATCGCGTATTTGTAGTTACGTTGGACGTAAAACCCACTCTTCTCTTCCGTACCACCAATCGTCACTTTTTCTCCAACAGGAATCGCGTAATAACAATTCTCTTTCGTAATAGACTCTTTCGCACCTTGCGGGAGATAAGTATAATCACCCTTTACGAGCAATAGAGTGTGGTTTGCATAAGCCGGATTAACATTAGATTCACCTGCATTAACTTCACCTTTTATATTCTCATAAACATAAAATTCATGATTCAAAGCCTCATCACTTGTTGTATTTTCTTGAACTAACATATCTCTTAACGACTGAGTCCCTTTCTTGTAAGAACCTTCGTCAATATTCCCTGAAAACTCTCGACCAACCATATATTTTAAATATCCAAGAGTCGGATCTGTAAAATCAATTATTTTCTCTATCGCTCCCCACTCTTCTTTAGAAGCCACATTTGAAACACCTTTTGCGCTTGCGATAAAGACTTCTTTTAAAACGAAGTTTTTACTTATATAATTCGCAGTATCGGGATTACTATGCGTTACCCGAGCTAAAGCGATCGAAGCGACATTACGAACCAAAGGAACTGGGCCTCCACCATGAACTTCCTGGCCTGTTTTTCCATTCACAGTTATCTCACTCTTCTCATCAGCATAACCTATATAGTTAATCGTATTCGCAACTAATGTCACATCAAGCACCCCACTACTCATCGTCAAACCTTTTTCCAAGGTCTCGTCGGCCAGATTGATTGTTGTTTCAAGAAAGTCAGTTATATCCTTTGCCTTTGCCAATTCAGCTTGGATAGCCGGGGCAGCGTTCGCCACAACCACGACCTGAGCATCACCCGCATACACGTCTTGCGGACCGACATCCTTTGTCCCATCAAGGTTAGGAGTAGCATCTTTTGTATATATCACACTCCATCCATCAACTCCAAACACCCCAACCGTTAGCGTATTCACGTCCGCATCCGTTGGAGTAGTTTCTCCGGTCTTCGTAACCGCCCCCTCCTCACTCTTGATAGCCAAAGCTAGTTGAGCTTTCTCCAAGACAGGAGCCTTTGGAATTTCTATTTCATTATCATCGGAACAAGCGGCAAATCCGCATAGCACCAACGATAAAAGAATGTATTTCTTGAATCTCATAGTATAATATTTTTTGTTCTCACATTAATATGTGACAAAAATAGAAAGGATATATCGTGGCGCTGATAGGCAGAACTCTCTATAATAAGAGACAAATGTATCAATTTCATAAAAGTGATAGGTTTCCCTACCTTTTGCAACTTTCACCTATAGAAAAAGGCTCAATCCGTGTATTTTATGCTACCGGGGTGGTACTCGGATCATCCTAGTAACAAATATACATAATCACTTAAATTCAGCAAAATCATGGCAAGAAAAAAGCAAGACCCATTTCCATGCAGGGATCACCTTGATCTCCTTGCCTTCTCTATTGAATGTATTTTCCTCGTCTTTCGTGACAATGATAAGATTCTCGCATCCGGTCACCGAGGCGGCTTCCAGCAAGCCTTTGATTTCCCTTTCTCTCGTACTCGCATCCACCATATCCCAAGTGACCTGTATGAGTTGTATCACGTTATCCTCCCGTTGAAGCACAAAATCGCACTCACAATTTCCTTGATAGTAGGTAATCTTGTCCGAAGGGAGCCGCATCCGGTTCAGTTGCATAAACACGGTGTTTTCCAGATTTTTCCCATTGTCGTTGCTCTGCGGCATAAGCACGGCACCACGCATACCGTTATCTATACAGTAGTATTTATCAAGCGATTTCTGTTCCTTTACCAGCGAACGGTCGTATTTGGAGATTCGCGCGAACATGAAGATGTTACAAACATAATCAGCCCAAAGATACAGGTCATCCTTACTGACTTTAAGCCCTTGGGACTTGATGTCCTTGTAGATGGCATTGATGGAGGTAGGCTTGGTGAGATTGGCCATGACACGCTTGACGAAATACCGTACCACACCCGTATTGGATATCTTGTAATGTTCGGCCAAGTCCTTCAATATCATCGTGTCGAAATAGCCGTGAAGCAGTTTCAACTGCTCCGACCGGGATGACGTCAATACGATTTCGGGAAAAGCGCTTGCCTGATTGTATGCCTCGAAAGCCATCTTCAATCTTGCCCTGTCCTGTTCCAAATAGCTATTAGTGGCGATTCCCTTGAAACGGCAATATTCATTGAACGAAAGCGGATAGGTCTCGTATTCCAAGGGATATCCGCGCAGAGCCGAACTTAACTCTGTGGACAGCATGGTAGCATTGCTTCCGCACACATAAATGTTCTTACAATAAGATTTATAGACACGCAAGACGAAGTATTCCCAATCCTTAATCAATTGAATCTCGTCGAAAAACATATACACATCTTTTATGGGTATATCCGGAAACATCTCCATGTATGAAACTATCACATCATCCAAATCATCGGATGACATATTTTTCAAACGCTCATCATCAAACCCCAGCCATAATATATTTCTAGGGGAAACCCCTTCACGGACAAGCCCATTGATAGCGATCTCCATTAATGTGGACTTACCGCAACGACGCACACCCGGAACCGTAATGATCTTGTTTCGGTTGATCGGTAACTTTATGTCTCGCTCAATCACATCAAACGGAATTTCGCTTTGCTTGATGGCAATAAGAGATTTGATGACATCTTTCCTCATGATTTTCTTTTTTTATAGGACAAAGATAGGATTTATTTCCTAAATTACAGGAAACAAACATATTGATATTTCCTTGAAATTAGGAAATACTATACTGAAAAACTTACATAATCACTTAAATTCAGCAAAATCATGGCAAGAAAAAAGAATGAGATGAAAGCGAAAGAGCCCGTAAAGCTCCGGTTCAAGAAACTGTCGAACGCGAACCAGTCCATATATCTGGACATCTATTACAAAGGAAAGAGGTATTATGAGTTCCTCAAGCTCTACCTCACCCCGGAACGTTTCCCTGAAGACCGTGATAAGAACCGGATCACTTTGCGCTTGGCCAATAGTATCAAGGCACAACGGATCATTGATCTTCAGAACGAGATTTATGGTGTCCGTATGATAAACGGGCTCGGGAAAAAAACACTTTTAGAATTCCTCTCGGAATTGTCCACCGATAAATCCGCGCATGGCGACAAAGCCTATTCCCTACGATTAAGAAGTCTGGCCAATCATCTTAGAGACTATATGCCGCAATGCTTGCTTAAAGACATAGATACCGGTTTCGTGAAAGGTTTCATCGCTCACTTGCGTAAACAACCCTACCTCAAAAGCGACTTCACGATTCACGGTTATTACCGGCTCCTGAATGTCACACTCAATAAGGCGGTCAAAAAAGGACTGATCCTCTCGAATCCTTGTGGTTCGCTGGATACAGACGAAAAACCCCACAAACCTACCAGCCTGCGTACTTATTTGACCCTAGAGGAACTAAAGAGGTTAATCCGGACAGATTGCGCATGCCCAGAGGTAAAAAAGGCTTTTCTGTTCTGCTGTTTCTGCGGACTCCGGATCAGCGACTTGACCGCTCTTAGATGGGAAGATATGCAAAAAGAAGGAAATGATAAATTCCGTTTACAGATCATACAAAGAAAGACGAAAGAGGCTATTTATCTCCCATTGTCCGAGGAAGCGATAAAATACCTTCCCGCAAGGGAGAATGACAATGACAGGGTCGGCTTGATATTCCATCTACCTAGCCTCACGATTATATGTCAGGTATTAAAAGGCTGGGCCTTAGCCGCCGGCATCAAGAACAAGAAAGTGACCTTTCATGCCGCGAAACACAATGCTTTTGCTATCTAACTGAAAATTAAATAGTTCTCTTGTTATTTTTATTTAATAGGTAACTATTT
>NZ_CAXSNO010000013.1:0-64255 GCF_964238835.1 Parabacteroides sp. 20_3
ATTAAATCCTCATAGGAAAGTCTTTTACTCACCATCTCGTAAATCATACCCCAGTCCGGGAGACCACCAAGATTACGGTCATCAATAAAAATATCGGCCTTCAGCTTACGGGAGAAATGGTTATTCAGGCTTTTCTCTTCCTCCGGGTAATCTCGGTTCACGGCGTAAAACTCCAAGCCCCGCTCTCGGCAAAAGGTGACAGCCTCATCCAAAAGCTTACCCTCTCGCACACTCCATAAGATCAGCTTGTGGTGTTCTGTTTGTAACTTTCTCAATGTCTCGAAAGCGAAAGGGATCTCCTTCCCTATCGCCGGATATTTATGCTCAACGATTGTTCCGTCAAAATCTACTGCGATAATCATTTATAATTCAGATTTATAACTACCAACTAAATTGCTAATTCACTCCGTCCAATCTCGTGAATTGAGAGTTTTGGCTCTTGAACTCGGGGACGAAGGATTTCATCTCTCTCACCATAGGAAGAATGTGTACATGAAGGGATAATTCAGCTAATAGATCAATGTGCTCTACCACATCCTTGTAGGCGTACTCTCGGACTGCTGCCACACGAATCTTCTCATGAGGGGTTTCCTTCGTATTCTCCTTGTTGCTCAATAGTTCCTCATATAATTTCTCACCGGGACGAAGACCTGTGTATTTAATCTCTATGTCTTTATCCACCTGCAAACCAGAAAGCTCGATCATACGCTTCGCTAAGTCAGCGATCTTGACCGGCTCACCCATATCAAAGATGAAAATCTCGCCGCCCTTGCCCATCGTACCGGCTTCCAACACCAAACGGCAGGCTTCGGGGATTGTCATGAAGTAGCGGATGATATCGGGATGGGTTACCGTAACTGGGCCTCCTTTGGCGATCTGATCGCGAAAACGAGGTATCACGGAGCCATTACTTCCTAATACATTACCGAAACGGGTCGTGATAAACTTAGTGTTTCCCGCTAGAGCCCCCTTACTGATCGCCACACTCAAGCTCTGCACATATATCTCAGCGAGGCGCTTGCTACATCCCATGATATTCGTTGGATTAACGGCCTTATCCGTACTGATCATCACGAATTTCTCTACACCATAGCTTACGGCGGCATCCGCTATCACTCGGGTACCAAACACGTTGGTACGAACAGCCTCGCAAGGGTTCTCTTCCATCAAGGGGACGTGCTTATAAGCTGCCGCATGGAATACTACCTGGGGATGCCAATTGCGGAATACGTAATCTACACGGTCCGGATTCCGGACATCGCCTATGATAGGTACAAAATCCAGTTCCTTATACTTCTCCTCCAATTCCAGGCGTAAGTCATGCATCGGAGTCTCGGCGGCATCAAGGCAGATCAGTTTCTTGATCGGGAAATGCGCCAGCTGGCGGCAGATCTCGCTACCAATGCTACCGGCCGCTCCCGTAACAAGGATCGTCTTATCTTTCAATAAGAGACCGATCTCGCCCAGATTTATACTGATCTCCTCACGACCCAGCAAGTCCTCAATACGGATCTCACGGACTGAACGCTTCATTCCGCCCTCATGGACCTCCTCCATATCAGGAACCACGAGAGGCTTCAAGGAGGCCTGCTCGCAATAATGAATCAAACGATCACGTTCTCGTCGGACGGTCTTTATATTCGGGAAAAGGATACCATCCAAGTTATTTCTGGGGATCAGACGCAACAAGTCATCAATGTCCTCGATCTGGTAAACGGGAAGTTCCGCTATGCGAAGGTTCTTTTTAGCGCTACCAAACGTCAAGAAGCCGATGATGCTATAATTTTGCATGAATACTTGCCGGTTGGGTGATGTGGCTATCATCACGCTATCCTCATCCATACCGAACACCAGTACACGCTTGCGCTTTTTTCCAAGTTGGGACAACACGCTATTATATACATTAATCACGAATACACGTAAGGTGATCAGCAGAACAATCGTCAACATACAATCGGTTATCCCTCCCACCCAATATATAGAGGAATTGAAATCCGCCCTCAAAAGATGAAGCAGTATGAACATGAGGATGGATTTTGTGATGGCGACACCACCATCCTCCATAGTCCACGTAGCGTGGAATGACGGATCACCCCGTGATAAACCTTGAACGTAAGAAAAGAAAGGATACTGGCCACAAAGGAAGCTATTCCTACCTTTAATACACTAATCCCGCTTATGTATACATGCATGATGGACAATAATCCCAGCACTCCTATCAAAGATACACATAGGGAAATGAAAAGATCCGCACAAAAAATGATCCAGCGGTTGATATACCGCAAATTTACCAGACGCCCCAGCGCTAAACGCCAGCGATTATAACGATATTTCACCTTTTCCATATTTGTTTTATTCATATCTATCTAACTATAATAATAAGCGACCGAACCTCTCAAGTGGTTGGAGTGGTATAAGCTAAAGCAAGAGTCTAGTCTATCGGTTAAAGAAAAAGGGACTCTCCTCGCTACTAGAGATAGCTGACCTCTTGATCGATATCGGCCGCCTAATTCTCATTTTCTAATTGCGACCTAGCGATAATATATTCTTGATTGGAGGCTCTCTTGAACCTCAGAAGTATCTTTAATCAATCTCCATGTCACGATCCATGGACGTGGTTTTTACTTCCGGCATCGGAAAATACCTCACCTCTTCCTTATGCCACTCCTTGTAACCGTCAAGCGTACGAGTAGGGACGGATAACCGACCGTAGTCATTGCCTTCGCGATGGAAAAGATGGTTACGTGTATAGGAACGTAACTCGCCATCTGTCCAAGAGACCATCACGATTGGAAACGGGTACGTGGTGAGGCTTAACGGGGTCACTAAGGTACGGGAAGATATTTGGCGTAACAGGTAAGCTGATTTCTCGAACGCCACCCAATACGGACCCGTACAGTAAAGATGGATGAAGGCACGATTATCCGCCTCTCGCTTAAGAATCTCTTTCAAATGGTTTCCTAACAACGAGATAAGGCGTACTCCGGATCTATCCTCTTTTTTACCGTAGTGCGTATCCATCTATGTGTATCATAATAGCTCTAGCAGGTCACGGGTGATATTTACTTTGGCACATCCCAGTAGATCTACACGGATCACAAAGTTAAGATTGCCATCCTCCACTTCCAGCACGTTACCTTCTAGACCATGCAACTTACCGCCGTTAATGCGTACCCTCGCTCCAAGAGGCAGCGGACGGGGATCGATAATGACAGGCTCTTCGGAATCGTCCAGCATCCTACGGAGTTTCACCATCTGCTCATCCGGAATGAAGGCTACGGGGCGTATGCCTCCAGACCGTTCGCCAGCTATGTTTACCATGAAACGTTTGATATAAGGAAGATGAACGATCTCCTTCCTACGCAAGACATCGGTGCAACGGATGAATACAATGGAACGGAAGACGATCCGGTCTACTTGCTTACGCTTGCCGCTTGGCAGAAGACACATCTCTTTTTGGGAGGCTATATAAACCTCATAGTCCTTCTCGCCTTCCGGCTGACTGGCTATGCGCTTTTCCAGCTTGTCACGGCATAGTTTCTCGGACTTGTTGTTGACGATAGCGATGTACCAATGTTTCTGATCAGATTTTCGCCGTAACGGGTTTTCAGGAATGGTTCTTTCAACGCCTACGGCGTCGATACCCTCATGAGGTACCGAATTTACAACCGTTTTTACAACATTCGCTCGCATCTCGTTGATTGCTTAAAAGAGATAGTTTGATATATGCACCATAACCCTTTTTCGCCATGTGAGAAATTAGGCTACTTAGTGAGTAGCGCAAAAGGTGGGAGAATGGTTATTACTCAGTTGTAGAGACGGAGCATGCTCCGTCTCCCACCGTCTGACAGTAATTTAAAACATCTTTTAGAGGGGATGAGACGGGGTATACCCATCTCTACAAGAATGTATGTTCGATTTTAGGGGGGGACGTGATGATTTCGGAAATACGAGGCCATTTCGTCTCTATTGCCATGTCTATACATCAGAAATAAGAACGAAGATTTAACGATAATCCAACTGGAAACACAAACAAACCCTAATGATTGCTTGTTTTTTGTTATTTTTTACTACATTTGCGGCGTGAAACAAACGCTACTCACTAAGTAGCCTCATCCCACTTTCGACACATAATTATAGACACAACCAAAGCAAGTGCTATTCACCTCTGTCATTTTTTCTAAAGAGAAACTTCTCAGATAAATCTGGGTGGTCTTGATAGACTTATGCCCCAATAATTCACTGATCATTTCTATAGGGACATTTTGCTCTTTCAATGCCATGGCAAAGGAATGGCGGATCGTATAAGAAGTAACATCCGATGCTATTCCAGCGGCCTTTTTCAACGCCTTCAAATTTCGATTGAATCGGGATAGGGCCGCATTGTATTCGAGATATGCCTCATAGCCCGTCTTCGTTCCACTCAAAAAAGGGAATAAATAGCCTGAGGCCGGCTTCTTGTCACCCATTAATTCCTTGCGCATCAATTCTGCCGTATCCAAGATTTCCAGTCTCATCGGTGTGCCTGTCTTCTGCCGATTATAGTCCAATATCCCGTTTTTGATATTCCTTTCTTTTAGGTGGGCGAAGTCCACGAACGACATTCCTGCATACTGAAACAACAAACAAACGACCAGTTGTGTCTCCCTTAGCACCTCACTCTCTACCTTCACCGTCATCAACTTATGTTGGTTCTCTAAGGATAGGGATTTCTTGCGCTTACTCTCCACTCCCGTAAAAACTCCTTGGAACAAACCGGGGATATATTCCGCATCACCATCTTCGATCGCCTTGTTATAGACGCAACGGATACGACGCATATAAGTGGAAACCGTGTTGCACATGCAGCCTTTCTCCAACAAATAAGCCTCATATCGGTGAAGATTGGCCTTATTGATATCCGAATAGGAAATGTTCTCTGTTCCACTATACTTTATAAAGGAGTTCAACGCATCCTGATAACTTTTGGCGGAGGAATAACGCTTTTCCTCTCGTAACTGGGACATATACCTTCTCACCCCTTCCACGAATCCTTTCTCATCCATATCTCTCTGTTTTTAAATAATATTTGAAATGAATTGACAAATGTAACTCATACTATCTGAATGCAAAAAGAATTACCGAAACACTATCATAATGTTTACTTTCTAAACATATTTTAAACACATACTTTTTCAAAACAGTTACGTTTAAACCAATATTATGGAACTTTAGTACCCAAAATAGCACATTTTTTAGGATATATCCTGAACTTGTATGTATCTAGTCGGCTTATAATTTCTATTTCCCGGCAGATAACCGACATCTACCCGGCATCTAGTTCGGATTATCCGGCACTTGCTCTAATTTAGCTGGGGTCTACTCCTAATCTCAATCTTTTGTACACTGAAAAACGAGACTATATAGAGCCTTTGCGCTCTAGAACGGCAAAAAAGTCGACTGATTTTCAAATATCATTCAGGAGGCATTTATTAGTTTTCTGAAACAAGAGATATAATAATTCGGCGGATATTGATAAAAAGAAGGCAAACTGCAAGTATTTTCCTTCATACACATTCTATTCGTCAGGGCTTAACTACCAGAGAATCGCATATAATACACACACACCCTATCCTATCTCAAATACAAGAAGCAGAAGGAGAGAGAAATGACAAATTGACATAATTAAGCCGTATTAATGACTTCTATCGATTGAATACACAATATTAAATTAGCAGAGACTTGCTTGCAGGTGTCGTTTTTTTTCACGAATATTGCAAATCAAACAACCAAATAAACATATTTAGTTTACTAAAGTTAATCTTAAAGAAAGGAGAGCCTATGAAACAGGAACCATCATGAACCATATCTAACAGGGAAACTGGCTGGAAGATATGGCAACATAACCCAGCCAAACAAGTTTCTAAGCGCCTTTAAATCAAATAATACTAACACTAAAACATTACAAATGTATGAATGAAAATTATAAGGGGAATCCTAAACCCCGATTAAACACAAAAACTAAATTGGGCAGAGTCATGAAATTAACCTCAATCCCGCTATTTATTTTTACCACAGGGGTATACGCTTCCGTACACTCCCCAAACATGCGCATTAAAAGCGACATCAAGATTATAGAGAAACCATCAATCGTATCCACCCCGCAACAAAACACCCGTCAGATCACCGGAACCGTGATTGATGCTACCGGTATGCCGATAATTGGCGCCAATGTGATGGTAAAAGGGACAACAAACGGGACAATAACGGATATAGATGGAAAATTCACGTTGGAAGTAGCCAAAGACGCTATTTTGCAAGTGTCCTATATCGGTTATATGAACCAGGAGATTTCGGTAGGCAATAAATCGGTTTTAAGCATCTCCTTGCAAGAGGACACACAAAAGTTGGATGAGGTGGTAGTGATTGGTTACGGTACGATGAAGAAAAGTGATATCACGGGGGCTATCTCGTCCGTGAGCGAGGAGAAAATCGCTCGCCAAGCAGTGGCCAATGTTTCTACCGCATTGCAAGGCTTGGCTACCGGTGTATCCGTCACTTCCAGTTCCGGATCTCCGGGTTCCGCCGCCACGATCCGTATCAGAGGTGTCGGTACGGTAAACGACGCGGAGCCATTGTTCGTCGTGGATGGGATGCCCGTGACGGATATAAACTACCTGAACACATCGGATATACAGTCTATGGAGGTGCTTAAAGACGCTTCCGCTTCCGCTATCTACGGTTCCCGTGGCGCGAACGGCGTAATCCTTATCACTACGAAAAAAGGCGCCGCTGGAAAAACCACCGTTACGCTCGACGCATATTGGGGTATGAACAAAATATTGAATAATCTCGATTTGATGTCAGGTCCGGAATGGTACGACTATCAAGAACAGTTGAACACAGTGAGGAGCGTTCCCATCAACTTGGCCCTTGTCAATCGTAATGTTTCCACCAATTGGATGGACGAGATTACGCATACGGCCTTTATGCATAACTACAGTGTCGGCATAAGCGGTGGTAAAGAGAACGACTATAAATTCAATCTGGGCTTGAACTATATCAACCAAGATGGAACGATCAAGAAATCCAACTACGAACGGTTCAGTGTCCGTCAAAGCACGGAAAAAACGGTGCTCAAAGATCATTTGGTAGTGGGTACCAACGCGTCGATCGCAAGATCTACCGACGCAAGTATTAGCGAGCGCAACAGTAGTAATGTGTACGACTCCGACTATGGTGTCGTAAGTAACGCAATCCGTTTGGATCCGGTAACTCCCGCCCAAAACGCAGACGGTTCATATGGTTACTCTCCTTATATTGACTACTATAACCCATTGGCAAGTATCATGTATCGGGATAATCAACGGGAGAAACTTGCTTTCATCGGCAATATGTATGGGGAATGGCAGATTATAAAAGGATTGAAGTTCAAGAGTAGCTTCGGAGCGGAAATCAGAAGGGTAGACAATAAAACCTTCTCGCCTGTCTATGAGGTATCCTCAAGCCAAAGAAATTTAGAGAGTAGTTTATCGAAGTCGCAGACCAAAGGGCATTACTATACGTTCGAGAATACCCTTTCGTATGAGAAAACGTTTGCCGAGAAGCACTCCATATCCGCTCTCGTAGGTTATACCAATGAATGGGGTAAGCAGGAAACCTTGAGCGTAAATGCGAGAGATCTTATCGGAGAGTCGGATAACCTGCATTATATAGACGCTACGCTGGACAAGAACAAGACCACGGCCAGCAATAGCGCTACGGAATATGGTTTGATGTCTTATCTGGGCCGCCTACACTACGATTACAATAACAAATACCTTATTACAGCCACTTTCCGGCGAGACGGCTCCTCTAAATTCTCTTCCAAGAATCGCTGGGGTAACTTCCCCTCGTTCGCTCTAGGTTGGAGAATCGACAACGAACCGTTCTTCCAGAAATTGAACGCCGAATGGGTTTCCTCCTTGAAACTCCGCGGGGGTTGGGGACAGATCGGAAATCAGAATATCACCAATTATGTGGATCGTAGTTTGCTGTCATTGAGTACGCAATACGGTGCTTTATTCGGAGCGAGAGAGAATGAGACCTTGTATCAAGGTATTGCCGTGAGCAGATTGGGCAATCCGGATATTAAAT
Source organism: Parabacteroides sp. 20_3 (assembly GCF_964238835.1). Classification (NCBI taxonomy): domain Bacteria; kingdom Pseudomonadati; phylum Bacteroidota; class Bacteroidia; order Bacteroidales; family Tannerellaceae; genus Parabacteroides; species Parabacteroides sp. 20_3. Next base: position 8,116 of record NZ_CAXSNO010000013.1, read on the forward strand.
GGGAGACCACGGAATCTCTGAATATCGGTCTTGACGCAAGCTTCTTTAACACCCGCATGGTCTTCAGCTTCGAGTATTATTACAAGACAACGAAGGACATGCTGCTGGCCGCTCCTATGCCTATCTATATGGGATATGCCAGCAACACCTACACCAATATCGGCGAGGCGAACAACCGCGGTATCGAGATGAATCTCGAGTGGAGAGACAAGACCGAAAGCGGTTTCGAATACAACGTGGGAGTAAATATGTCGACCATCCGTAACCGCATGACGAAATTGAATGGTGGCACACCAATCTCCGATGGACCATTCCGAAACGGAAGCATGTACCTCACCTATACGAATGAAGGTATGCCTATCGGCGCGTTCTGGGGCTATAAGACAGACGGGCTTATCCAAACACAGGAACAGTTGAATGCCGTTAAGCGGGCGGATTTCCAACCTAATGCCGAATTGGGCGATGTATTGTTCGTAGATACGAATGGCGATGGCAAGTTAGACTCAAGTGATAGATGCATGATCGGTAATCCTATTCCGGATATCATATACGGTATCAACATGGGTATGGCGTGGAAAGGCTTCGACCTCAATTTGCAGTTTGGTGGAACAATCGGTAATCAGATATTCAACGCGATGCGTTATTACACCTACTTCCCGAACGATATAACGAACAAGGATAGAGCGTTAATGAACTATTGGACGCCAAATAATACAAATACGGACATCCCTCGCCTGACGGCTACGGACGTAAACGACAATGACCGCTTCTCGGACATGTACGTAGAAAACGGGACTTATTTCCGCTTGAGAAACGCCCAGCTAGGTTATACCCTGCCCGCTTCTCTCACGCAGAGGATAAAACTACAAAAAGTACGTTTTTATGTAAGCGGCCAGAACTTGTTTACGATATCCAGTTACTCGGGTATGGATCCGGAAGTGGGTCAGTCCAGCTCTTTGTCTAGAGGCATAGATTACGGTATCTATCCTCAGAACATTTCATTCACCGGAGGTATTAATGTTACTTTTTAAAATTTATAATGTCATGTTTAAAAACAAATATATCATAGGAATCGTACTAGCGATTTTAACAGGATTCAGCAGTTGTGCAGATTTGGATTTAGCTCCGTTAGGAAGTCCGGAGGCTGGAGAGATATCAGAGGAAAGACAAGCTTTCTTGCGTCTGACCGCTGTCTATTCCGTCATGAAGGACTTCCGTTACACATGGTCAATGCAATGTTTCGGCGACGTGTTGTCGAATGACGCGACCTACAGCGGTTCTTCGAACGACGCACAAACCTTCACGTTGCTGGAGAATTATCAGTATCAAGCGGATCATACCGAGATCTTGAACAAATATCGGTATTCTTACCAATGTATTAATAAGGCCAATTTGTTTATACGGGATATGGAAATGGCAGACGATGCCCTATTCTCGAAATATAACAGGGAACAGATGATCGGTGAGGCCAAGTTTATTCGCGCCTATACTTATTTCGAGCTTGTGAAAACCTTTGGTGGTGTTCCTTGCTATACGGGAGTCTTGGATCTCGATCATGAGAGACTCGGACGTGCGTCTGTCGAAGAGATATACTCGGTTATCGAGCAAGACCTAAACGATGCGGTTAGCGTATTACCTAAGAAAAGTGAGGTGGCTAACTACGAGTCAAGCTATGCGGGAAGGATTACCAAAGGCGCGGCCATCGCCATGCAAACACGTATTTATCTGTATGAGAAAAAATACGATGAGGTAAAAAAGGCATTCGAGAAATTCCAGAATGAGTGCGGGGGTGAGTATAGCTTGGTCGCTCCGGAGGATTACGCTTGGCAATTCTCACTGGACGGCGAGCACTGCTCTTCTTCAATCCTTGAAGTAAATATGTATACCTCCACAACCCAAAGCGGGTATGGCGTTAATAACGGCAACCGTCACGTGCTGATGTCTATGCCCCGAAACATGACGATCGGCTTCGGTTGCGCACAACCTACACAGGCCTTGGCAGACGCTTATGATGCCGAGGGGGATATCATACGAAAGAAGACCACTCTCCTTTCCACGGAAGAGGCCATAGAGATCGAGACCGCGGCCAAAGGCGATGTGGCACCCGTTACGGACGACCGAACCGGTTGGTACAATCGCAAACTATATCTCGCGCCCGGGCAAAGAGAGGAGAATCGGGGAAATAATCAACCCACGAACCTCAGGCTTATCCGCCTCGCGGAGGTATATTTGAACTATGCCGAGGCTTGCTATTTCAGCGGCGATATCGCTAATGCGCAAAAGTATCTGAATGAGGTAAGAAGCCATGTCAACTTGGCTCCTAAAAACCATACAGGAAGCCAATTGTTTGAAGACATCATGAACGAGCGTCATCTGGAGTTTGGAATGGAAGGTTTCCGGTTCTTTGACGTGGTACGTGTAGGATGGGGCGAGAAAGTATTTAACGGAACCAAGAAGGCGGAATTTGGAGCTAAGACTCCTTTCAGCGCCGGTGCGGAAGTATTGCCTATACCTCAAACCGAGATTGATATTAGTGACGGTTTAATAACTAATTAATAAGGAAATAACAATTCGCAAAAATCATAATAGTATGAATAGGAATTTAGTATTGCTCGGAATCTGTCTCTTGGCCGTATCGTTCGTTGGAGAGGTCTTTGGACAGAAGAAAAAACCTCGTATCGGTATTGCCGGTATACAGATAGAAAACAGCGTGTTCGTCCCGAATAGGCAGCCGCTCGTAGGACACCCCGTAAGAATGCCGGACTATCTCAGCCCAGACTCCGCAATGGGACAGGCGGCCACTTGGCTTCCCACGCAGATTGGCTATGGCGGTGGAAGAGGCCCCGTGACAAAAGAATCGTACGACGCATTTGTGGAAAAAACATTGGAGATGATCAAGGCCAATATGCCCTATGACGCTTTCTGGTTTTATAACCACGGAGCTTGTAGCGTGGAAGGCGTAGCCGATCCCGAGGGCGAATTCATGGAGAAGGTGCGTAGCTTGATCGGAAACGATGTCTTGACTACCACCACGATGGACCTTCACGGAAATACGTCTTGGTTGGTAGCTCTCAACTCCGATTTGATTACGACTTATCGTCAAGCACCGCATGCGGATTCTCGCGAATCACATCGGCGAGGGGTCGTCAATTTGTTGGAACGTCTTGAGTCGGGGAAAGGACGTCCGGCATACAAGGCATGGGTTGCTGTTCCTGTCCTAGTTTCCGGCGAATGGTCGAGTACCCGTGTCGAGCCTGCGAAATCGCTGTACGCATTGGTTCCCGAGGTTGAAGCCATGCCCGGAGTGATAGACGCAGGGATCTGGATCGGTTATGTTTGGGGAGACAACCCACGGAACCAAGGAACCGTGATGGTTTACGGTGACGATGAGGAACAGGTAAAAGCCGGGGCGAAGAAACTCGCCCAGAAATTCTGGGATGTCCGTAAGCAGTTCTCGCTGGAAGCTCCGGGATATTCGCTCGAGAAATGTATCGATTTGGCAATAGCAAGCAAAAAGAAGCCTTTCTTTATCAGTGATATGGGAGATAATCCCGGCGGAGGCGGCTCAGGCGAGGTCACTTGGACTTTGGCGAGACTCTTGAAGCGTCCGGAATTCCAGACTGATAAGGGAAAGAGCGTTCTTTATTGCTCCATCCCGGGAGAAGAAGTGGTTAAGCAGGCACGTAAGGTCGGCGTAGGCGGACACGTAGAAGGCATGGTAGGTGCCATGGTCGATAATTCCTACGAAGGTCCCGTGAAATTGTCGGGTACCGTGGTTTATGTGAGTCCGGAAGAAGACAAGAACGCGGAATCATGGAGACGGAAAAGAGATATCGCTATCGTAAAGACCGGAAGCGTTTATGTGGTAGTAGGCACATCGTCTCCCACTCCAAACCTAGAGGGTTCAGGAATTGACCCGAAGGAAATGGATATCGTAATGGTTAAACAGGGTTACCTTGTAACCCAATGGTACAATATACAAGCGGATTGGGTGATGGCTTTTACAAGGGGAGGCGTGGATCAGGACTTCAAGAAGCTTCCCTATAAGAATATCGTGAGACCGATGTTCCCGATCGATCCAGACATGGCTGATCCGGAATTGAACGTTATCATGGTTCCTTCCGCCAAGCATTACTATGGCAGATAGATCGTATTGATCGATTTTTTACTGCAATGCCTATGCAGTGTTACTGCAATAGGTGTTGCAGTATTACTGCACAGGCATTGCAGCATCACTGCAACCCGGGTTGCAGTGATGCTACTAAATTATCCTATATTCCTACTCAATAACTTTCGGACTTGCTCCTCCGTTAAATTCCGGCGGCTCGCATAATCTCTCATCTGCTCCTCATCGATAGAACCGATCATGAAATATTGAGAAGAGGGATGGGCAATATAAATCCCACTAACCGAAGCCGTAGGATACATGGCACCATTCTCGGTTAACGAAACACCAATTCGCGACATATCGAGCAATCCATCCAATGTGAAATTCAATAATTGATCCGGTAGAGAAGGGTAACCGATAGCCGGACGGATTCCTTGGTATTTCACCTTGTAAAGATCCGGGATAGACAAGGATTCGTCTTTAGCATATCCCCAATATTCTTTACGTACTTTCTCATGAAGATATTCGGCTGTAGCTTCCGCTAGGCGATCGGTCAAGGTTTGCAGCAACATTGAATTATAGGTATCGCCTTCTTCCTCAAATTTATCCTTCAAACAATCAGCGCCAGCTCCAGCGGTAACGACAAACGCCCCTACATAATCAGTTCGCTCCTCGGAAACCGGTATTACATAATCGGAAAGACATTTATAAATATTTTCCTCTTTTTTTACTTGCTGACGTAATAAAGGCAGCGCTATATCACCCATTCGGATCGTATCCCCTTCACTATTCGCTGAGAAAAATCCGTAAATCGCTTTACAATATTCAACCTTCATATTGACCAGCCGATCCAATAACCTAACAGCATCCTTGTATAATTGCATCGCCTCGGTAGCCTTCGCACGATCTTTTTCCGGGAATCCGGCCAACCAAGAGGCACGACAAGAATCGCAACCATGTATCTGGGAGATTTCCGAGAAACGGCCATTCAATTTCCATGCGCTAAAAAAGAAGGTCCAGTGGATATAAGGAATCACTTCTTCCAAGGGGATATAAGGGATAACATGTACCCCCATCCGGGCCGGAACAACCGGTGTATACCCGGTCCAATCTATTTCTATCGGATGCTTACGAGCCTCTGAAAGAGAAGCCAAGGTCTCTTTCTTCTGCCCTAAAGAGGCACGCAAGGCTTCTTGTTCTTGTTCCAACTCCCTGATATAAGCGTCACGGGTATCTGGATTCAATAGTTTGGCGGCGATCAACGGATTCTGTGAGGCATCCAGCACATGAATCACCGGATAATCATAATGCGGAGCGATCTTCACTGCCGTATGCAATTTGGAGGTCGTAGCGCCACCCACCATCATAGGAATCGTAAGTCCCGCTTTCTGCATCTCGTCCGCGACATGCGCCATCTCTTCTAAAGAAGGGGTTATCAGGCCGGATAAGCAAACCAGATCCGGTTTCTCCTCGATCGCTTTCTTTATGATCACATCTGCGGGAACCATTACCCCTAAATCAATCACCTCGTAGTTATTACAAGACAATACGATAGAGACGATATTCTTACCTATATCATGTACATCCCCTTTTACCGTAGCGAAAATCACTTTACCGGCCTTTGCGGAGCCGGAAGCTTTCTTTTCAGACTCAATGGCCGGTTGTAAAATAGCCACGGCCTTTTTCATCGTACGTGCGGTCTTCACGACTTGAGGGAGAAACATCTTTCCGGCACCGAATAACTCGCCGACCTTATTCATTCCGCTCATTAACGGACCGTCAATTATATCCACGGCATGCGGATAAATCCGCAAGGCTTCTTGTAAATCGTCCTCCAAATAGTCTCCGATCCCTTTGATTAAGGCATGTTCCAAACGCTCCTTCAATGAAAGCTCACGCCAAGCCTCATGCTTCTCCGGAGTTTCTCCGGAAGCTTGAACATGTAAATTTTGAGCATAAGTAATTAATTCCTCGGCAGCTTCCGGACGGCGTGCCAAGATCACGTCTTCCAACAAGGTACGGAACTCCGGCTCTATATCCTCATAAAGTACGGAGGTAGACGGATTCACGATACCCATATCCATCCCCTTCCCGATCGCATGATATAGAAATACGGAATGCATAGCCTCGCGTACATGATTGTTCCCCCGGAAAGAGAAAGATAAATTACTTACACCACCACTCACCTTCGCGCCCGGCAAGTTCTTCTTGATCCATTCAACGGCACGGATAAACGCCAGACCATAGCCATTATGTTCCTCCATACCGGTAGCGATCGCCAATACATTCGGGTCAAAAATAATATCTTGGGGATTGAAATCGATCTTTTCAGTCAATAGGCGATAGGCCCGTTCACAAATCTCAATCTTTCTTTCATAGGTATCCGCCTGCCCCTTCTCATCGAAAGCCATCACGACCGCAGCCGCACCCAGTTGCTTAATACGGGCGGCATGTTTAAGGAAGACCTCCTCTCCTTCTTTCAAGGAGATGGAATTCACGATGCTCTTTCCTTGCACGCACATCAAGCCTTCCTCGATCACTTCCCATTTAGAAGAATCGATCATGACGGGTACACGGGCAATATCCGGTTCGGAGGCGATCAAGTTTAAGAATGTCTTCATTTCTTTCACGGCATCCAACATACCATCGTCCATATTGATATCGATCACTTGGGCGCCATCCTCCACTTGCTTACGAGCGATCGTCAACGCTTCCTCATAACTGCCTTCTTTTATCAAGCGTAAGAATTTCCGAGAACCGGCCACATTACAACGCTCTCCCACGTTCACGAAATTATTCTCCGGTTTCACCTCCAGCAGTTCCAAGCCCGACAGCCACAGGCAATCCGGTTTCAAAGCCGGGATATGCGGTTTAGCTCCTTTCACCAACTCCGGATACCGGAAGATATGCGCCGGAGTCGTTCCGCAACAGCCTCCGATAATGTTCACTAATCCCTCTTCCACAAAAGGCTTCACATGTTGGGCCATTTTATCCGGCGTCTCGTCATAGGTACCAAAACTATTCGGCAATCCAGCGTTCGGATAAGCGCTGATATAATAGGGGGCATACTTCGCCAACTCTTGTAAATAGGGCTTCATATCCGCCGCTCCGAAAGAGCAGTTTAAGCCAACCGAAACAATATGTGTATGCTGTATGGAAGCCAAGAAGGCCAATAAAGTCTGTCCGGAAAATGTTCGTCCACCTTGCGCAGACAAAGTCAAAGACAACATAATAGGCAGGTCTTTTTCTTTCTCTTTCAACACGACCTCAGCCGCTTCCAATCCCGCTTTTACGTTCAACGTATCGAAAGTAGTCTCGAAAAGGATGATATCCACCCCGCCGTCAACAAGTCCCTCGACTTGCTCCTTGTAGGCATTATACAAATCTTTATAAGTGACGGCACGATAAGCGGGATCGCTTACATCTGGACTCATGGAAGCTGTCTTATTGGTAGGACCGATCGATCCGGCCACGAAGATCGTACGATCCGGATGCTCTGCCATATAGGTATCCGCCACTTCCCTCGACAATCGGCCGGCGGCCAGATTTATCTCACGTACATAGGCCTCCATCGCATAATCTGCCATGGAAATAGCATTCGCGTTAAACGTATTCGTAGCGAAGATATCCGCTCCCGCATCCAAATACTGACGATGAATAGACTGGATTACATCCGGGCGGGTGATACACAATAAATCATTGTTCCCCTTCAATTGTCCCGGAAAATCGGCGAAACGTTCGCCTCGGTAATCTTGTTCGTTTAGTTTGAAACTTTGGATCATGGTACCCATACCACCATCCAAGATCAAAATGCGCTCATTCAAGAGTCGCAGAAATCGTTCCTTATTCATAAATATGTTTTACCTTTCTTGCGTACATATAACTATATCCCCGGAGGATCCATACCACAACGATGGCGAAAAACAGACGGGTAGGCACCACCCAAAGAACGGGTACCCCTATCGCGGCAAAGATGATCGTATCTTCCAACAGGGAATGGCACACGGCCAAATGATGGTTCAGCAAGTTGCCGTCACCGTAAGACAACTTCCTCTGCTCCATTTGCTCTACCATAATAGCCCCGCCATAAGCCAGTCCAACCACATTACCTACCAACCACAAAAAAGCGGCATCTTGAGGCAAGCCAAATAATCGCATCAGTGGAGAAAAGACCGAGGACAATCCTTTCATTAGATTAAACTCTTCCAATATATAATGAAGGATCATTAAAGCCGTAACAATTATCAAAATAGAAATCACCACCTTCATCGAGCTGGTAAACCAAAGTACGAATACTTCCAACCAATTATCGCATACAGCCGCGCTTTGAGCGATCCCGACCTGTCCCCATCCTTCATGGGGCATTACCCAATTCAAAGAAAAGGCGATCACGAAACTCATGATCAAACGGAGCAGCGTCATCTCCCAGAAAGAAGACCCAGTCTTTGCCTGTACGGAGGATTCTACCATTAGATTATGGGAAGTAAGGCACATCAATGCTAATATCGTAGCTTCACGGACTCCTAAAGACATCGAGGTGATCAAAGCGATCGGAGCATATAATGGGGAGAATATACTGGTTATAAAAACAATGGCTGTCTCCCCCGGCAGACCCACCAACGAGAACACGGGCACTAACCAATCCGAGATCTGACCTAATATTCCGGAATATTGCAATATACGGACCAATAAAGAAATAGGCAAAATAATCTTTAGCAGCCATAAACACGTCTTGCCTGCTTTAGGCAGAGCTTTCAGGATACATCCCCAAACCCTACCGATCACGCCTTGCCCTGTTTCCATCTCGACTTATCGTTTGAAAGCCCGATCCATCTCCCGTCGGTCGTCACGTTCCCGGATGGAGTCTCGCTTATCATATTCCTTTTTACCTCGTGCGATCGCGACGACTACTTTCGCCAATCCTTTCTCATTGATAAACAAACGAGTGGGAACGATCGTAAAACCACTGGCACGAACCGCACCCTCGATCTTTCGTAATTCCTTTTTGGTAAGAAGTAATTTCCGGTCCCGCCGTGCGTTGTGATTATTGTACGTACCGTAAAAATATTCGGCGATGTACATATTCTTCACCCACAGTTCCCCTTTTTCCACGATACAAAACGTATCTACCAAACTCGCCTTCCCTAAACGGATCGATTTAATCTCCGTTCCGGTCAGTACGATCCCGGCCGTAAAAGTGTCGAGCAACTCGTAGTCGAACGTCGCCCGCTTATTCTTTATCTGTATGTTATTACTAATCTTCTCCTTCATCTTGTGTTATTCTGTCAAAAACTCAAACCGGGCATCAGCATCGATAACAAAATCTCGATAACTGCCGGAGTCAGTAATATAATGGCGGTTGTAAATCCTACGAACTTCAAGCGGATCTTCTCCTCGACTCCCATATACGGACCAGCGCCTTCCCAAACAATATAGAATGTATAAAGGATAAATATCCGCAAGAAGAAAAACTCGGGAAGCAACATCAATACGATATTCAAAGCGAACATCAACGACGAGGAATACCCGACGAAGCGCAACCACAGTTTCAAATCCTTCTCCCGTTTAAATATACCTTGCCATATCTCGTTCATCAGATAAGCCCCGAGGTAAAAACCACCGAACGAGGACACCAATGTCCGGATAGACGACTTCAAGGCCAGCTCTAAATCAAACTCCTTCCGCGTAAACAATACGCCCAGAAAAGCCGCAACAGTAACGAAGCCGATCAAAGGATACACGAATCGGGATAAGAACTCCTCCTGCTTCTCTCCTTTTTTCGCTAACAAGACCCACGCCTTCGCTGGCTGTGAGATGATAGCGATTACCCACCTAAATATCTCCTTATACATCTCTGTTTACTTTTAAATAGCAAAAGTATATATTTAATTCGTAAAACGCAACGTAAATACGTCGGTAGCCCCCCAAACACATGCGGTTGTATCCGCATTATAGCGTTCGGCATAATTTATTTTAAAGTTTATCTCATTTTGCCCCTCCCTGCTCTCTATCGCTTTGGCTTGGTCCAAAAACTTATCGATCGTAAAAGCGGTCGTATTGATCCATTTAGTGGAATCGCCGGTACCCCCCTCTTGGGTTACCCGGAGATATAGGTTATAGATCCGTTGTCCGTCATCATCTTTTTCCACCTCCTGATCAGGGTTATAGGATAAATTGAAAATATCCTTTTGGTCTACCTGATGATTTATATGTTGGGTTTGCAAGAAGAAACGTCCTTCCAAATAAATACTTTTCTTAAAGTCCAGCGTAACCAGACGCTCCTTGTCCAATACGACCGTAGTATCAGTTAATGTCTCATGCAAAGGCCATACAGCGACCGAATCATACTTATAAATCTCAGCGTTGTAAACACCATTGCCCAATTCCTCGCTAAAATTCGTCTTGAAATCAACCACGCAACAGTCACCCTCTTTCAAATCCGTCCGGTTCTCAAACTCAGAGGAAGAGACGATAAAGATATTCCCTTGATCATCTGCCGTATAGATACATCGCATAGGATTCTCACGTATCACTCCTACCCGATGATAATTGATGGAGTTACTTCCATCCCCCATACAAGAGGTCATTAAGAAAAACAAGGATAAAAATAAGCCGTATAAAATTCGCTTTCTCATCTTCTTTAGTTTATAAGTAAAGGATCTGTTACTCCCCATGTAAACTGGGTACTATCTTTCGGATTAATTTGATCGATATAATGAATCCGAACATACATATCCGCATCACGTCCACCTTGTTCTCGCATATCTTTGATAAAGTTCCCCAGATTAAAGGCATTGATAACCGCGATAGCCTCTTCTGCCTTGTCCTCCGGCTTTCCGGTCCTAGCGGCAGCCCGTAAATATAAGGAATAAATTGATTTCCGATTTTCAACAACTGGTTGTTGAGTCGGATCATAAGTCAGTTGCCAATTTAAAGCCCGGTCTTTTGTTGTCCAACAGGCAGAAGGCAAAAACAAATAATCTTCCAATTTGACGTACAGAACAGAGTCGTTCGGATTAACCGCAAGTATCGGTTGCTCATTTGTCAATAGTTTATGCGTATCCGTAAGAGGACTCTCAGCGTTTTGCTGGTTAACGGCGGTTTCCCCTTGTATCGTCACCGTATAATACCCTTTTTGTTCCGCATTCGTATTTTCCGGTAAGCTAGGATCATAATCAAAGCTCACCAACAAGCATTTACCCTCTGAGTATGAGCTCAGCTTCGTCGAATAGATCCAACCGAACCGGGTATTAGCCATCATCAACGCGCTATCTCCATGTTGACGAACCACAGCGGCGGTCGTTCCCGGATTATAGACGTTATTTATGTCTTTTAGGCAAGAAGTAAACAGACTCATGATAACCGCCACCCAGACAAAACCTATTAAATTCTTGTATCTCATTTCACAATACTCCTCTTAAAGTACGCAAAGATACGATCTTTACCCATATACATAAAAAAAACGGCAAAAAAATAGGGCGTATCGATAATCTTCTTATCGGTACGCCCTCAACTTCTATACTAATTTCTTTATGAGTTTTTCACGACTTGGAATAGAACGGTATAAGAAGCCCATTTCAAATCCGTACTATCTTTTTCATTAATCGTATTTAGATAATTGACCTTAAGATTAAAAGACTTTGAATCTTTATTAGCCTCAGCGCTATTCACAGACTCCAATACAGACTTAACATTAAACGCACGGACTTCTCCTATGGATGATGCAGCAGAACCTGTTCCGTCCGCTACTTTAGCGACACGCAAGAACAAGTCATATGTCGGGACATTATCCACCATAGTAGGCTCCTTTGAACGATCCCAATATAAAGTATAAGAATTTTTCTGATCCTTAAACATATCCATTGTTATAAAGAAGAATAAATAACCGTCTACATACACCCCATAGTCGCCATTGCTAAATAGGTTTTTTACAGGTATCTCATTCTGAAGTAAGCTGGCCGAATCTGGCACATTATAAAAGACTGGCTGTCCTTTTGTTATCTCATCTGCCACAGAGATTGTCGCTGTTAAATAACCATTTGTCGCCGCATTCGCATTCTCCGGAGAATTTAGGTCTAATTCATAGTTGATCAAGTAACAAGCTCCGTCAACTACTTGTGCCGATAAAGACGGAGAGTATAATGCTCCCATATTTGTATTCAGTACCGTTTTATATGTCTTTTCAGAAAGACCTGCGACACCAAAGCCGGCACGAGTCACCGTATTATTCGATTCTCCAAGACAAGAGGTCAACAACAATAATGACGCAGCCGCCGCTGCTCCAATTAATTTAAATGCTTTCATAATTCAATTTTTCTATTTTTAAGTATTTGTATTTACACTGTTAATCTATCGAGTATTAAAAACCAAAACGAAATCCAAACTGAAGGCTCATGTTAAACGGCTTCTCCGAATGGATGGTTTCGATCTCGCTACCATTATCAAAATAATAGCTGGCTCCCACCTCAGCGAAAGCGCTTACAAAACGGATAATCGGATAACTTACACCCGCACGGGCATTTACAGACCATAGCCATTCTTTCATTCGAATATGTTCGCTTTGCTTTGCGATCTCTACCTCATCCGAGAATAATTTCATTCTACGTTTGCCAGCGACATTCACTTCCGCCATACCTCCGGCTGAGGCGTAAAACATAAAACGATTCCATTCCGCGATCTTATAAGTCAATGATAATGGAATTCCTATAAAATGCAATCGCTGATCATTCTCTATATGATACGTATTATTCGTACTCCACTCCGATCTTAAGTAAGAATAAGTTAATCCAGTCTGCAAAGAAAAACGATTATTCAAATAACGACTAATTGAGATCCCCACCCCAATAGGCGTCTTATGATGAATATCCGTCTTAGCAGGATCTTTCTTCTCCGCATCGAACGAATTTAAGCTCATCAGATTCTCACTCTTAAGCACGCTGCTATTCGTCACATACTGAGGGACCAGATTATCAGCGCCCATAGAAAGACCTCCACCTCCCATACCGAACCCCCATTTCCGGGACGCGGTCTTCTCCGGCTTCTTTTTAGCAACAGGAGTAGCATCCGCGACAAGTACATCATTCTTGAGAACAACTATCTCATCATTATTCCTTTCAACCTCCGGTTCAACGGTATCTTTCTCATTCGCCGATCTATCAGCAGACATTACCTCCGACTCAGAAATAGGCCGATCCTCTGCACTCTCTACATTTTGCCGGAACGCTGCCATCCTAGCCTTAGCTCCCACTTTAACCGCTCCAGATGCCGCTTTTGCCTTCACGACCGCAGCAGCAGGAATAGTCGCTAATACGGGCGCTTGCTCCATTGTTTTCTCTATCGGAACAACCGGGGTATCCACAGATGTCGACTCTTGTGAAGACTGTATTTCTTGGGCTATAGGTAGATCTTCCATCTCCCTGTCATATAAATAGATACCACCCGATACGACCAATAAGGAGATCACGGCGGCGGCAACCCAGTAGCGAAGCGTACGACGCAAAGGAACCGGAGCCTTTCCGGGCAATCGATCGGCTATAGCCTCCCAGTCGCCGGGTAGCGTATCCATCTCGAAATCCTCTAGCTTCGATCGGATCGCGTCATCCCATATATCTCTTTCCTTTTTACTCATCTTATCTCAATACAATGCGTTAATTCTACGTTGTAATAACTGCTTGGCACGGGTATATTGGGAACGGGAAGTACTCTCTGTAATGTTCAACATCTCACTGATCTCCTTATGAGAATATCCCTCTATCGCGAACATATTGAATACGGTACGGAAGCCAACCGGCAACTCCTTCACTAGATTCATCAACTCAGCCGCCGACATGTCCGAGATAGCCGAACTATCGGGTTGAATCAGTTCCGCCGTATTGTCAAGATCGGTCGCTTCACGCAACACATCCGACTTTCGCAGATATTCCAACGCACAATTAACAAAGATCTTCCGCATCCACCCCTCAAATGAACCACTCCCTGTATAGGAATCCATACTGGTAAAGATTTTCACGAAGCCATCCTGCAACAAATCACGAGCCGTTTCCCTGTCGTTCACATAACGAAGGCAAACTCCCATCATTTTTCGGGAATACGCATCATAAAGCTCTTTTTGAGCTCGTCTCTCCCCCTTCCGACAACCCTCTATCAGTTGTAGCTCATTCATTCAGTCGTGCCTTGAACGTCTCCCTTCTGGAGACTGTACAATATTAGGATGTAAATAATTAAACAAACGCTGCATTCCGTAGAAAAATTATTTCATAAACAGGGCGGACACTCCGGCCCGCCCTCACGGAACATCTGCAAAGATAAGATGTTCTTATGAATTTCCATGTTAATGAGCGTGAGTATGCTCACTTTTTTTCGCCGGAGGTACCGGACAGCCGGCGCCATTATCTACCGGAACCGCTTCCATACCGATCTTTTTGAAGGCCGCGGTCAAGCGGGTCTTCGAAGTCTTATCCGTCTTGTAAGTCACAATGGCCGTACGGGTGCTCAGATCACATTTCAAGTCGGTCACTCCTTTCTCGAAAGCGATATTTTTCTCGATCTTCTTGATACAGTGATCACAATCCATCGCTTCGATAAAGAATGTCACAGAGTCCTTCTTCTTTTTCGCTTCTTGGGCGAATGTCATCGATACCGTACATACGGCACAAAATAGCAACATAATTAATCGTCTCATAATCAATTGTTTTTTAATATTAACAGTTCTAATTATCCATTCATATCTACCAAAAGAAAAGCACCACTATAGGCATCGGGCTACACGTATATAGGCGTAGGGGCACACCAGTATACGCATAGGCCTACACGTATATACGTACGGGCTTATACGTATATACGTGTCAATCCCTGCTTATATTAAAGCGGATACCCGCATAAATTTTCCGTCCATGCACCGGTCCCCACACCATAGATCCATCGAAGTTATCCCCTCTGGGATTGCTGGCATCGATAATCGGATTCGGTTGTTTGTAATTAAACAGGTTCTCCGCTCCCACGTAAATAGACCATTGACGGAAATATTTCGTAATCTGCGCATTCACTACCGTATAAGCCTTAAAATTCGGCTCCCATAACGGATTAGACGCATCCGGTATCGGCATACGACCGCCTCCATTAAACTGGCCGGTCAAATCAAACTGCCATTTTTTCAACGGGGTTTGATAAGAAGCGGTCAATAAACCTTTATAATCACTAACCAACGGCTTTTTCAATCGATGCGCCACACCCTCCTCATTCCGGTAATCGGTCTTCGCGTCTGTATAACGATAAGCGGCCGTTAACGTAAATCCCCGGAAAAAAGGATAGGAAGCCTCCACTTGGAAGCTATTCGAATAGGAACGCCCATCCAGATTGTAGAAACGAACCGCATGAGGATCACTATCCATATCCACCACGATTTGCTTCAAGAAATCGGTATAATACCATTCCCCGCTCAAGCTCAGTTCCTTCCCGAACAAAGGTATATAAAATGACAGATTCAGACCGGTATTCCACGCTTCTTCTTGATCCAGATTGTCGGCGATATACATTTTTCGACTACTGGATAACAAAAAGTTGTTCTCTGCCAGCACATTCGCTGTCCGGAATCCTTTACCTGCCGAAGCCCGGATATGGAACCAGTCAAAAGGATTATATTTAATATGTACACGAGGGGTTACAAAGAAATCATACAACGTACTATAATCCGCACGTACACCCGCCAATAAGATCAGTTTATCATTCAGATTGAACGTATATTGGGCATAAGCTCCCGGCACGACTTCCGTACGGTCATAGGCATGACGGACCGACTCTCCTCCCGCATATTGAACCAGATTCTCGTCGAAACCATCATAGTTCATACTTAATCCGGTACTCAAGCTATGCATCGGCGTAAACTCCTTTTCATACAGCAAACTGGCATATACATTATTCTGATATACATTATAGGGCGTACGGTCATATCTTGATTTTTGCTCATGATAAGAACCGGAAAGTATCAATGCCACGCTCTCTACCTTTTCCTTATCGATAATATAGGCCTGCTTCGTAAATAATTCGGCCCGGTTCGTATTTAAATGAATCCGATACGGGTCGGTGAAATCATGGTGTTTCGTATCCTGCCCACCGGTACGGCTCTCATGCAGATAGCGAACTCCGTATTGAGCCACGTATTTATCCAATTTATGATACCAACGGTTCATTACGTTCACCTGTTCCCTTAGCGGCGTATCGAGAAAACCATCGTCATTACCGTCATGTTGCATTTTATCATTCGAGTAGTGTACCAATAAACCGGAAGAGAGCTTGTCGTTGATATGCCAAGAAGCATCCGCATTCCCTTCATAACGTCCGGCATCACTAGCGAACACATTAGCAGAGAAAATATCCGCCGTAGGGGGCTTCTTGAATTCCACGTTGATTTGTCCGGCCAACGCCTCATACCCATTCTTAACCGAAGAGGTTCCTTTAGACACCTGAATACTTTCCATCCAAGCTCCCGGAACATAATCCAGCCCATATAAGGAAGCGGCCCCCCGGAAATTCGGGTAATTCTCGGTCAACATTTGTACGTAGGTTCCCGCCAATCCCAACAGCTTAATTTGCCGGGCACCTGTAGCCGCATCCGAGTACGATACATCGACAGACGGATTTGTCTCAAAGCTCTCCGCCAGATTACAGCAGGCCGCACGGCAAATCTCATCGTACGTAATTTTCTGAGTTTGCAATACGCTCGTACGGGAAGCGATGGTTCCCATCTTGCGCTCACTAACCACGACCTCATCCAAGGCGATCTCACCTTTTAAGATAATCTGCATAGCATCGTCCTTCTCATCCACAGGGGTGACCTCAGTCATATAACCGATATAGCTAACCACCAGATTCTTGGAGTCACCTTTTCGTTCTAACTCGAAATTTCCATCCACATCGGACGTGGTTCCATTTTGGGTTCCTTCCCAATATACATTTGCACCGATAATAGGTTGTTTGTTTTCATCACATACACGTCCTTTCACTTTCTTGCCGGAATCCTCGGCCCAAGTCAAAGTAAAAGTCAAACAGGACAATAAAAATATCAGATATAATTGTCTTAACATGATAGTTGTTATTTGATTGAATCGTTAAATACATGCTTCCGCAGGGATAGAGCATCCCCTACCTTAAAAACCAAAGGGTATTCAGCGAGCAGCTTCCACCCTCACGAATACAATCAAATCAAAAGCGTAGTCAATAAAGAAAGGTACACACGAGGACAGGCTACGGGAGGACCTGTCACCCTAATCTCATAGGAATCAGCAAATAAGGAAGCGATTTGTAAACTCTCGAAAATAGAGGAAAAGAGCAAATCATGTACGACTGGTTGCAGATCCGGCACTTGTATATTTACAGAATTCCAATCAAAATCAACCCGTTCAATGCCACAGCCGTTCATGCCACAACACTCCACCGTATTATTCGCAAGATTATCACGACTATGATCATGTCCATGAATCTCACAGCACTTAGCTTCCAATAAAGCCTCCACTCCCTCTTTCTCGCAAACGCCACAACAATAAGATACGAAATTAACCCCCGCTCCCCCATAAAAGATTAAGGAAGCAAGAATTACAAGAAACAAGGATGTGGCAAATCGTCTCATATGCCGCAAAAATAAGCAAAAAAACTCGAAATCAAAATACCCCCTTTACTTGATAAATTTAGACAGGTAATAATAGGTATCCGGAGAAGGTTCACTCTCTATCCGGTAACGGGTGGAAGCCGTTACAGAAAATGTATACCCACGTTCAGACTCTACATCGATAGGAAGAAAAAGCTCGTTGCCATAAATATTTGTAGCTAATATGGATTTTGCCGAAGCCGTATCGATCGAATCTGTCAATGAATAATAAACGGTATAAGTTAAGTCCTGCTTTTCCGACACAGGTTTCTCCCAAGTTAAGTGCAACTCATCGTCCAAACGTTCCACTTTGATCCCCTCCGGTGCGGCAGGTACCGAATCATTCAGCCAAGTCAATGGAGGCAATTGGGCCGGATATTTATAGTAATTGTCTCTCAACTCTTTATAAAGTCCCTTGTCATTATACAGGACATTTCCACAACGAAAGAACGCACAGCCGGCTCCTCCGTAATAACGGCTATAATCGATCTGGTCCGTTATATCATTCACGGCCCAGTCCGCCTCACTCTTGTCCATCCGATAAGCTCCCAAGCCGGGTACGACCAAACGCCCGTTACAATTATCCACCCAATTATCCACGAAAGGAAAGAAATTCTTATGCAGGTAATACATCATCGGAACAATCATATCTTGTTTACCTTGTTGCATCCACATCTTCGGGTCTTGGAAGACACTTTCGTAAGCGGTCCAACCCGCGTTAGGTACCCGTTCAATACGATTATATTTCCCGAGTGGCGAACTGCTCACCTGCACCCAAGGTTTCGTTTGCTTTACCCAATCGTAAATACGGTAAACCATCCGGTTGATATTCTCCCTACGCCAGTCTGCCAGAGACTTTTTCTTACCGGATCTATTATACAACGCTTTATCCGGGAATGTTTTCGCCTCTTCGGGATAGCGGATATAATCAAAATGGATGCCATCTATATCGTAGCCATTCACGATCTCCTTGACTAAGGATAAGATATAATCAGCGGTCTCCGGTACGCCGGGGTCCAAATACCACTCCCCATTATGCCGTTTGCAGAGTTTTGGTTTCTTTTTAACCACGGAAAGCTTTCCTTGCTCCTTCACGCTTTTTTCCGTTCCTAGCGGGAAAGTTACGAACCACGCATGACATTCCATTCCACGCTTATGGCATTCATCCACGACAAAAGCGAGCGGATCATATCCCGGTAATTCTCCATACTTACCGGAGAATGTCTTACTGACTGGTTCGATAGCCGAACGATACATCACGTCTCCCCTCAAGCGAGCCTGAATGAAGACCATATTAAAATTCGCTTCTTGAAGCCGGTCCAAGATATCAAGCAATGCCTGTTGCTGGGCTTTTCGTCCCGCCTCGGTAGTAGCCGGTTTATGAGGCCAATCCAGACCATAAACCGTAGTCAACCAAACCGCACGAATTTCCTTTTTGGGAGGCTCTACCGCTTGTAACAGACAAAAAACGGGTAAAGCCAGCGACAGGATAAGCAACAGACAAAACTTTCTCATCTTTATAATGCCTTATTGAGCCCGCGAATGTAGTATTTTTTGAGTCTCTTCCGGTAAATCAGTCGTAATAAAATCGACTCCCATATCGATCATCTCTTCCATTAATTTAGGGTCATCTACGGTCCAGACATTCGAAGTCATGCCTAGGACTTTACAATCCTTCACCCAATCCGGATGAGATTGCAAGACTTTATAATGGTAGTCTAATCCTGTAAAACCAAGCTCTTTCAATTCCATCGGGGATAATTCTCCATTCAGATAAGAAACCTCAGATTTCGGACATAGACGGATAAATTCTTTACAAGCATCCATATTAAAAGATATGTAATCCGTACGTTTCGCTAATTTCATACGCTTCACCATATCTACAACAGCTTTAACAGCCTCACGGTTGCGTTCCGGGGTCTCATGAGCTTTCAGTTCTAAAATTAACCGGACATTCTTCAATTTCTTCGCACGTTTCAAATATTGCTCTAAAGTAGGGAGCTTTTCGCCGTTGCTCAATTGCAAATCTTTCAATTCATCATAAGTACAGGATTGAATATGTTTTCCTTGGATATCATTATCATGGAATATTACCAGCACATTGTCCGCCGTAAGATGTACGTCGAATTCCGAGCCATAGGCACCAATCTCGCTGGCACGTTCCAAAGAACGGATAGAGTTCTGAGCAGAGCCCTCCGTTTTCCAATACCCCCGATGGGCGATCACTTTCGTGTTATCCTTTGCCGCTACCATTCCTGCCATCATCAGGCAAAGTAGCAAAAGAAGAGTAGATTTTAAATTCATGGAAATTAAATTAGTTGACAAATGACAAGTGACAGTTGATAGTTGACAAGTGAAAGTTGACAGTTAAATACCGCTTGTCGCAACTGTCAACTATCAATTGTCAACTGCCAACTATTTTCCGATCTCTGATAAATAACGTTCAGCCTCGATAGCAGCCTTACAACCACTTCCCGCAGCGGTAATAGCTTGACGATAATGGGGATCAGCGACATCTCCAGCAGCAAACACACCCGGAACTTTCGTTCGGGGAGTTCCCGGAACTGTCTCGATATAACCGATCTCGTCCGTATCTATCCATGGCTTGAAGATATCCGAATTAGGTTTATGGCCAATCGCCAAGAAGAAACCATCGATAGCGATATCCACTTTCTCCTCATCCGGCTCTCCCATACGTTTTACCAAATGAGCACCTTCCACGCCATTCTCTCCAAATAAACCCAGGGTGTTATGTTCGAAAAGCACCGTGATATTCGGAGTCTTGAAGACACGTTCTTGCATTACTTTTGAAGCACGCAAATAGGGTTTACGCACGATCAAGTAAACCTGCTTCGCCAAACCTGCCAAGTAAATCGCTTCCTCACAGGCCGTATCCCCACCACCTACTACCGCTACCGTCTTTTTACGATAGAAGAAACCATCGCAAGTAGCGCAAGCGGATACACCCATACCCGCATATTTATGCTCATCCGGAAGACCCAGATACTTCGCGGAAGCACCCGTAGCGATAATCAAAGTCTCCGTCTCGATCACTTTCTCACCATCAATCGTAATTTTATAAGGAGCCTCGCCCAAATCAGCGGCTGTAGCGATACCGAAACGGATATCCGCACCAAAACGGACGGCTTGTTTTTTTAAATCTTCCATTAACTCAGGACCGGTTATACCGTCCGGATATCCCGGGAAATTCTCCACCTCCGTAGTTGTCGTTAATTGTCCCCCCGGCTGTATTCCTTCATAAAGCACCGGAGATAAATTTGCACGGGAAGCATATATCGCTGCCGTATAACCTGCTGGACCCGAGCCTATAATAAGGCAACGTACTTTCTCATTCACTGAATCGCTCATAGTATCTAAGTATTAATTATCAATTTTCAATTCTCTATTATCGAAGGTCTATCACCTCTACGTCCGGATAATCCCCTTCGTTAAAAACAAAAAAACGATCCGGTTGGTTTATACCTGTTTTCAATTGGCTGATCTGGATCGTACTGCTAACGCCGTTTTTAGAAGTAACCGTGATACGAGCCGGGAAATTTGAATATTTCTCGATTTGCAACTCCACTTTCACGATATCCCCTTTTTTCTTCGGTGTCAATTCCACATCGTAAGCGGCTTTTCCGTTCGGTGCCGTACTCTCGCCTTTATAAGCCGCCGTGAATCCCTTCTTATAACTATTTAATAAAAGAGCGGGATTTGTAAATTGCAACTCTTCTCCCGTAGGATTCGTCACGTTCACCTCATCGTTCCGTTCCACATACGTCCATTGCGTCGTACCATTAAACCAAGTAAGCGCATCCGGCGTGACTAATGTAAACTTATCACCTTTCATCTGGATGGTTCCCTCAAAACTCTCTCCCGCATTCTGACCGGCAGAACGGGTAAACATCGTAAAAGAAGCGCTTATCCCGTTCGAATTCTCATAAGCAGCGGCCGCCTTCCCCAAGATATCATTCGCATTCTGGGCATGCGCCCCCACTCCTAGTCCCAACAGGAAACACAAGAATAATCCGACAAACGCGATACACCGCCACACTCTTATTTTATGTTCTCTTCTCATATTTATTTCAAAGCATTTAATACTTGCTCCAACGAATACTCATCTTGCACCAATACTTGACGGGCCTTACTTCCCTCAAACGGGCCAACAATACCGGCAGCCTCCAATTGATCCATCAAACGTCCGGCACGATTATAACCGATAGCGAATTTACGCTGGATCAAAGAAGTAGAACCTTGTTGCTGAATCACGATCAAACGAGCCGCCTCGTCAAATAAGGGATCTCGATCTGATAAATCGACTGCTCCCGAAGTTGATGCCTCCCCACCTTCCGGCACATAGTCCGGAAGCAAATAAGCGGTTTGGAAACCAGTCTGCTCACCGATATAATCCACGATATCCTCCACCTCGGGCGTATCTACGAAAGCGCACTGCACACGAACCGGCTCTTGTCCCGCCACGACAATCAACATATCGCCCCGTCCGATCAAACGGTTAGCGCCCGGAGCATCCAGAATCGTACGTGAATCGATCATAGAAGCAACCTTAAAGGCAATACGGCTCGGAAAGTTACTCTTGATCGTACCGGTAATCACCTTTGTATCCGGGCGTTGCGTAGCCAAGATCATATGGATACCTACCGCACGGGCCTTCGCCGCAATACGAGAGATAGGCAACTCGATCTCACGTCCGGCCACTGCGATCAAGTCGGCAAACTCATCCACTACCGCCACGATATAGGGTAAGAAGCGATGTCCCTTCTGCGGGTTCAACCGCCGTTCGATAAACTTAGCGTTGTATTCCTTTATATTACGAACATTCGCGTTCACCAGTAAACGGTACCGGTCTTCCATCTCGATCACCAACGAGTTCAATGTAGCGACAGCGTCAGCTGGCTCCGTAACGATCGGCTTCTCCGCATTCGGAAGTTTCGCCAGATAATGACGTTCTATCTTGGAATAGATACTAAACTCAACCATTTTCGGGTCTACCATCACGAATTTCAACTCCGATGGATGCTTCTTATATAATAAGGAAGTGATGATCGCATTTAGACCGACAGACTTACCTTGTCCCGTAGCACCGGCTACCAATAGATGCGGTGTCTTACAAAGATCGAACATGAACACCTCGTTCGTAATCGTCTTACCCATCGCCACAGGCAACTCATACTTACCCTCAATGAATCGGCGTGAAGCGATAACAGATTGCATCGATACCGTCTGAGGATTCTTATTCGGCACCTCGATACCGATCGTTCCCTTTCCGGGCATCGGGGCGATAATACGGATCTGCAAAGCGGATAAACTCAAGGCGATATCATCCTCCAAGTTCTTGATCTTAGAAATACGGACACCCGCCTCGGGTACAATCTCATAAAGCGTAACCGTAGGTCCGACTGTCGCTTTGATCGAAGCGATCTTTATATTGAAATCTTCCAAGGCTTGCTTGATCAAGCGTTGGTTTTCCGCCAATTCGTCCCGATTGATCTCCATGCTCCCACTATCATACGCTTTCAGCAAGTCCAAGGTAGGGAATACATAACGGGAAAGATCCAAACGGGGATCATACGTACCCAAGGCCGAGGCATCGTAGGTCTCATCATTACCGGCGGCAACTTCCACCGTAAATCCGGCATCCTCCTCATCCTCTGACTCCGGGGTATTTATCTCATCTGTTTTTTCGTTTATCGGATCGTCGTCACCTTGAGCGATCGTAACTACTAAATCATCAGCAACAGCGACCTCTTCGTTCTTATATTCCGGTACTGTTTTACGGTTTTCTTTCCCTTCGGCTTTCAACAATTCAGCCTCCGTATCGAACTCCTCATACTCATCCATTTCCGGTTGTTCATCCGGTTGCTCTACGACAGGCTTAGAGCGAGGAATTACATTATCCTCCTTTTCCGTCTGATCGACATCTACCTCGCCTTCACGTTTCAAACGATCTTTCACCCAACCTAAAGAAAATACGCGCTGTAAGAACGGGATTGTCTTCTTACTGGTAAAAATAGCGATGATTAAGAATGAGCCTAATAAAAGCAAGATCGTACCGGGGATTCCGATATTGGTAATAAACATCTCCGAGATGTAATATCCGTGTTGACCGCCTAGATAAATAAACGTATCCTCATATCCCTTGATAAATATAAAAGCAAAAAACACAGATCCCCAGATCAACGCCGAAGCGCTAAACAAAAAACGCCTCAACAAGGATACTTTATTTAAGTTCATGAGTTTCGCCCCAACCGATCCCAAGAAAAAGAGGATCATAAAAGAAGAGATACCGAACCAACGATTCATCAACAGATCAGACAAATACGCCCCGCGTACACCCGTCCAATTCTCTACCGATCCTCGATTGATCAATAAATCACCTAAAGGAACATTCTCTATTTTGCTTTGATCGGCAGCTCCTGTAAAGAAAAACGAAATCAAGGCAAGCCCTACATAAATGGTTAGTATAGAGATAATCAAACCTGTAATGAAACGGGTCCGTTCATTTGTAAAAAAAGTCTTCAAGGCAGCGAACCAGCTCGGTTCTGTATGATTTTGCTTCGTTGTTGTTGTCTTCTTTGCCATAAATAGTTTCTCAATAATTCTTTTATAACACGCAAATGTACATAGAAAAATCGAGTCTGACGAACCTTTGAAAAAAAGACGTACGTGTTTTCTAAAAAACATGTACATGTTTTCGCTGAAACACGTACATGTTTTTAGGGATAGATTTAAACGGCATTAAATAGATCTGTGCATCTCATGCCCTTCCACATAGATCGCGCTATAAGGACGAGACGGACAAAGATGCTCGCAAGCACCACAACCAATACAAGTTTCCGTATTGATCACCGGGATCTTTAACGACTTCGGATCTGCCGGGTCTTTCGCCACCATCTGGATCGATTTTGTCGGGCAATGGCGTTCACAATTACCACAACTCATACCGTCCGTATTGACAATACAAAGATCTTTTACCCATACGGCATGACCGATCTGTATAGCAGATTTGTCTTCTCTCGTAATAGGTTTGATCGCTCCCGTCGGGCAGACCTCCGAACATTTCACACATTCCGGACGGCAATACCCTCTATCGAATGCCATCTTCGGCTGCATCAGTTTCATCAGATCCGTAGACGGGCGCAGGACATGATTCTCGCAGACAGATACACAAAGCTGACACCCCGTGCAATGTTGCGCCAGATTCCCGATACTCAAAGCTCCGGGAGGAACCAATGGCGCCAAACGATTCGGCTCTTTACGTTCTTTAATCGGCGCAAAGCCTCCGTCTTTCTTCATCTCCACATAATCCTCCAGTTTTTTCTGCTGGGCATGTAAAACGGAAGACATGGCTACCAATGCCGTAGCCGACAAGGCTCGACGGCGGGAAACATCCGTAGTGTCCTTCGTTAAGGATTCTTTTACCGAAGTAACTTTATCAGCCTTGCGTGCCCTCGTATACGAAATCGCACCTTGACGGCAATTATCCAAACAATCCATACAAGTCACGCAACGGCTATAATCGACCGCATGATTCTTAGAATCGATACAGGAAGCCTTGCATTTACGTGCGCATAATCCGCAACCATTACATTTATCGGTATCAATGCGAGGTTTAAGTAAAGCATACTTCGACAAAAAACCGAGAACCGTACCCACCGGACAGATCGTATTACAATACGTACGTCCATTTCTCCAAGCTAAAATCGCCAATATGACAAAGCTCAGAATAGCGATTCCCATCGTAGCCAGACTACGCACCCATACGTCCACCGAATAGAATGCGTAACTATCCATACGTTCCGCGAAATAGGCCAATAGATTGTTGCCCTCTTGATAGATTGGCGCAAATAAATTAGAAGCGATACGCCCATAAGCGCTATAAGGCGAAATCAACGCTACCAAGGAACCGACACCAGCAATACAAGCCACTATAAAAACAACCAAGGTACCATAACGTACCCACTTCAATGCGGGAGAATAGGAAAAGCGGTATTTCTTCCGTTTACTAGCAAACCACGAAATGATATCTTGCAATACCCCTAAAGGGCAGATAACGGAGCAATATACACGCCCCAATAAAAGAGTCAAGATTACCAACCCTACCACAACACCGACATTCAAAGCCAACAACGCAGGCCAAAACTGTATCTTTGCCAACCATCCGAACCAAGCGTGAATCGTACCCGTGAAATCAAGAAATAACAGGGTTATCAGCACAAAGCAAAAGGTGGCGGCGAATATTCTTATTTTTCGTAACATAATTTTCCATTTGTTTAAAGGTTAACCATTCACTTTCAACTCTTCCACGAATTTATCGATACGCTGCATCTCTTTGGGGATATCAATACCCTGCGGACAATGAGGATTACATTGCTCACACCCTGTACAATGGTTCGCTTGACGCAACTTTGGGACACTCCGGTCATAACCGACTAAGAAGGCACGACGAGCTTTCGCGTAATTTTCGTCTTGTGCGCTTTTCGGAACATTTCCTTCGTTCACACATTTATTATAATGTAAGAGAATACCCGGAATATCCAATGCATATGGACAAGGCATACAATATTTGCAATCATTGCAAGGTATTGTCGGATATTTCATCATAAGCTGAGCCGTCTCTTCCAAAAAGTCTTTCTCCTCGTCCGTTACCGGGATAAGCGGGGAATAGGTACGGATATTATCTTGCAAATGCTCCATATACGTCATGCCGCTTAACACCGTCAAGACCCCATCCGGAGAGCCGGCGAAACGAAAAGCCCATGAAGCCACGCTATTCTCAGGCCGTTGCTGTTTCAAACGAGCAACGATATGATCCGGAACATTCGATAAGCGACCTCCTAATAGCGGTTCCATGATAACCGCCGGAATACCTCGCTTCTCTAATTCGCCATACAGATAATCAGCGTTTACGTTACGTCCCGAGGCATGTTTCCAGTCCAGATAATTCAGCTGGATCTGAACGAAATCCCATTTCACGCCCATATCCAACACATAATCAAACACTTTTACATCCCCATGAAAAGACCAACCTAGGTTACGGATACGTCCCGCTTCCCGTTCTTTCACCAAGAAATCAAGCATTCCATTATTTATATAGCGGTCATTGAAAAGCTCGATACCATTCCCCCCACCGATAGAGTGAAGCAAATAATAATCCAGATAATCGGTTTGCAAATCACGGAACGACTGCCGATACATTGCCAACGAGTTTTCTCTCGTATAGTTCTGGAAGTTTGACAGTTTAGTGGCCAAATAATAGGAGTTCCTAGGATGGCGTGCCAATGCGATACCGGTCGCTTTCTCGGACATACCTTGTACATAAACAGGAGAAGTATCAAAGTAATTCACCCCATGCTCTATCGCATAATCCACTAAACGATTCACGGCTTCTTGATCAATCTGGTCTTTACCGTCCGATCCTTGTTTCAAGGGCCAACGCATACAACCATATCCTAAAATAGAAACCTTATCGCCATTCGTAGGATGTTGGCGATAGGTCATTTTATCGGTAGGAACCTCACCTAACGCCACAGCCGCCCCCGGCTCATTCTTGGGAGCGCAACCGTAAAGCGCCGCCGAAGAGGCGACAGCCCCACCCCCAAATACCTTCAAGAATTTACGGCGATTCATCTCTTGAGGGTTCTCATTCTTTCCACATGAACTCATAACTCGATCGGTTTTTTTATCCTAATTAGTATATCCAACATTAGTCTATCATTAACATTCCTTCTATTAATTGCACAAAAATAATAAAACAGGAAATATATAGGAGAGCAATCCCCGACTAAAAAGAATATTCGGGACTTTATCACGAAAAAAACGGATTTTTGTTGTATTTTTGCGAATTGTTATCAAGAATGATTAGACGAACAGGCACATGGAAAAAGAAGAAAATCCGATATACGAGCGCAACACGCTAGAATTTGTTACGGTAGCACTGGAATATTGTACCTTTGTTGAGACCGCCGGAAATACCGGGCTTTTCGACTTCGTAGATAAGGCGACAAAACTCCTGCCTCTATTATACTTAAAGGCCAGCCTGTTGCCCGAAGTGGAATCTGAAGAGGAAACCGAACTCGAGCTTTCCGTTTCAGAAGACATGTACGAGTCGGTTCGTTCACGGATAGCCGGTTTGCTTGGCGAACGAGATTCCTATCTGGAAACATTTCATGCGGATATGCGGTATAGCGATACTCCTATCGCAGCATTTATTTCCGAGAACTTGGCTGATGTCTATCAAGATACAGGAAATTTCGTATCTTTATTCCGTCAAGGAAACGAGGAAGTTATGCAAGAGGCTATCGCTTTGTGCCGCACGAACTTCCAAGAATACTGGGGACAGCAATTATTGAATGCCTTGAAAGCGTTGCACGCTGTGCGTTACAGTGGTGATGAGGATTTGGAAAAGAATGAAGAGGAAGAATGATACAACAATTTATACATACAATTGCTAAAGAGGAAATAGCGAAACTTACCGTAGAGGAATTCAAGGGACGTATCATTACGATCCTTAGTAAAGAGGAGGCAGACAAGGCCGTAGAGTACTTGCTGCGTTTTCCGATCGTCGGTTTTGACACGGAGACCCGTCCCAGCTTTAAGAAGGGACAGCGTTACAAAATCTCATTGATGCAGATATCAACGGATGATACTTGTTTCTTGTTCCGCTTGAATCATATCGGTATACCGGAATCTCTGGAGAAATTCCTAAAAAGCAGTTCGACCTTAAAGATCGGGTTATCTTTACGGGATGATTTCGGGGCGATACGGAAGCGTTCGGATATAGAACCCGCTAATTTCCTTGATTTACAGAATTACGTAGGCCAGTTCGGCATCGAGGATGCCAGCCTGCAAAAGATATATGCGATACTTTTCCAAAAAAAGATATCAAAAGGACAACGCCTCACGAATTGGGAGGCGGATGTATTGACAGACTCACAAAAGAAATATGCGGCCCTCGATGCTTGGGCCTGCCTAAGAATATATAATTTATTGAATCAAGCATAAATGGAGTATTGTAAAGTTTTTCTCAAGCCTAAGAAAGAAGAATCGCTATTGCGTTTCCATCCATGGGTATTTTCCGGAGCGATCCAATCTGTTGAAGGCGATCCGGAAGAGGGTGACTTGGTAGAGGTATACGGAGCGAACCAGCGTTTTTTGGCGATCGGCCATTACCAAATCGGCAGTATCGCCGTACGTGTGTTATCTTTCACCCCAATCGCCATCGACGATGCTTTTTGGGTTGAACGTATCCGTATCGCTTACGAACTCAGAAAGACCTTGCGGCTGGCTGGGGTAGAAAATAATAATACGTTCCGCCTGATTCACGGCGAAGGCGATAACTTACCGGGATTGGTGATCGATATGTATGCGCATACGGCGGTTATGCAAGCACATTCGGTAGGAATGCATTATGCCCGTCATCAGATCGCGGAGGCTTTGAAAGCGGTATTGGGCGATACTTTACAAAACATCTACTATAAATCGGAAGCGACTTTACCTTATAAAGCGAATTTAGGTAGCGAAGATGGTTACTTATTCGGAGGCGAAGTGGAAGATATCGCTATAGAAAACGGACTGAAATTCTGTGTAGACTGGCAGAAAGGCCAAAAGACAGGTTTCTTCGTGGATCAACGGGAGAATCGCTCTTTGTTGGAGTATTACGCAAAAGATCGCTCCGTATTGAATATGTTCTGTTATACGGGCGGTTTCTCTTTCTATGCGATGAGAGGAGGCGCTAAGGTGGTTCATTCCGTAGATAGTTCGGCGAAAGCGATTTCTTTGACGAAAAAAAATGTCGAGTTGAATTTCCCGGGAGATCCCCGTCATGAGGCATATGCGGAAGACGCGTTTAAGTATTTGGAAAAAATGGGAAGTAATTATGATTTAATCATATTGGACCCTCCTGCGTTCGCTAAACATAAGAATGTACTACGTAACGCCTTACAAGGGTATCGCAAATTAAACGCGATCGCTTTCGAGAAGATCAAGCCGGGAGGAATCTTGTTTACCTTCTCCTGCTCACAGGTTGTCAGCAAGGAAAACTTCCGTTTAGCTGTATTTAGCGCCGCCGCCCAATCCGGCCGTAGCGTTCGTATCTTGCATCAATTAACCCAACCCGCAGACCATCCGGTGAATATCTACCATCCGGAAGGGGAATATCTGAAAGGTTTGGTATTGTATGTAGAATAAGAGATGCTCTTTGGGTGAAAACTAATTCTTTGTTTTCACCCAAAGTCCAAGTTAATACCCCGGATTTTGTGTCAAGTTCGGATTCAAGGAACGGACTTTATCGGGAATGGGAAAAACGGTGGTATAGCCATTCGATTCATGGGGCAATTGAGGGCGATCCGTATAAGGGCGGGTAAACTTTCCAAAACGTACCAAATCCTGCCTCCTCCAGCCTTCCCAAGCCAATTCCAGTTGACGCTCAGCCAAAATATTTTCTAATGTCGCCTTACGAGGTAACATTCCCACACGGAAACGAACGGTATTCAACTCTTCATCCCCATTCTCTCCATTACGCACTTTCGCTTCCGATCTCATTAATAAGACATCCGCATAACGGAATAATACGATATCATTATCCGATAGCTTTCCATCTTTCGTTCCCATCTTATCGATCTCGTATTTCTTCATGCGGGCACCCGCCGTTTTCTCGGCAGGCAACCTAGACAAATCCAACCTAACTTCTAGAGGTAAATACACCAAAGGAGTCCCATTATCTAACCGAATCGTATCACCATTGAGGTCAAACATCGTATCGGCGTAATAATTCTCATAAAACCGGGTATCGACCGAGTCCGTCCCATACGCAAATACCCGAAGGGCCTCTATCGTAGCGCAAGAGCCGTTCTCTCCCCCCAATCCATATGCTTTGGCATGATTATAGTGACGGGAGCGGAAAAGATATTGCATTTGGTTCGTATATAAGTTCTTATCCATCGGAATCGTGAAAATATTCTCTCCGGACGATTCATTAAATACAGAAAAATTATCCGCATAGTTCTGAGATAAGCTATAGTTTAAGTCCGTTATTGAATCACAGTACGCCACAACCGTTTGCCAAGCGTTCAACTTCCTCTCGCCTACCCTAAAATAGATTTCCCGTCCATTCGGACGCAGACCATCCGTCCAGTCGTTATCCGTAAACACTTCTGCGTTTAAGGCCAACTTCGCCAATAAGAAATAAACAACCGGTCTCGTAATCCTTCCATAATAATCGCCGGGCGAATTACTATGCGCCGTACTCAATAACAAAAGGGATTCTTGTAATTCTTTTACAACAAAATCAAAGACCTCTTTCCGGTCACTCTGCCGCACGTCTTTCACCGGAATGGAAGAAGAAACGATAAGAGGGACACGGCCAAACATATCGACTAAATAATAATAATACATCGCACGAAAGGCACGAACCTCCGCCTCATACCGATCTAAATCGTTATAATCCGTTTTTTGCCGCAACTCGCCTAATATCTCTAAAGATTGATTGCTTAATACGATTACTTTATACAGATATTCCCAAGTAGCTTGGATAGCGTCACTATTCGTTCCCCACTTATGCAAGAAGAGACCTTGCCAGAAACCACCGTCATACCAGTCGCCGCCACGAGTCGGGAGCATGGCCTCATCAGTCGTAAAGGTATTCAAGTCGTAGACACCCCGGTACGTTCCCTGCAATCCTTGGCTATCGCTATAACCTCCGATATAATTATATAAGGAAGCAACCGTATTCAGATAGACATTCTGCGGGGTATCGTACGCATCCTCCGGATAAAGCTGATCACGAGGGTCCTCTTTCAGATAGCCATCGCACGACGATAACATCAAACCCGCAAATATATAGGATAAAATAGAAAGCTTTCTCATACGAACACCTTTTTAAAAATTAAAACTCAACCCCATCGTATAGGAACGAACCACCGGATAAGATCGCTTATCGTCTATACCTAACGTATTATTTACGATAGAGCTATTTATCATCGGAGTCAATCCCGAATAACCTGTAATTGTCGCCAAATTATTTACGGAAACCGAAAGTCGTACATTTCTTACATATTTCCTTAAATTACCCAGAGGCACGTTCCAACCCAACGTCAAATAATCAAAATTGATATAATCCCCTTTCTCCAACCAATAATCCGTAGCCGTCTGATCTTGGATATTCCGGGATGGGGCTTCTCGCAACACGTTATAATCCGGGAATATATCCATATTCATATAAGTTAGCGATGTTCCATTATAAATCTTATGCCCAAAGGCTCCGTTAATCTGTACTGATAGATCGAATTGTTTATACCGGAAACTGATATTAGAGCCTAAAAGTGTTTTCGGCATGGCTTGTCCCGCAATATAACGATCCTCACCATCCTCCAAACTCACCCCGTTTCCATTCAAGTCCTCAATCTCATACTTATAGCCACCGTTCCCATCGGAAACCAAACCTGTACATTTCGGTAAATAAAAAACACCCAAAGGCTGTCCGACCATTTGATAAACGATATGATTATACCCTCCATGGAAACCAGCCCCATTTAAATCCGAGATGCTAGTATATTCCGGGGCGGACATATATTCCCCTTTATAGTAACCGCTCAAGGAGAGCAATTTATTCCGTTGGAAAGTTACGTTTACGTTTATATTCAATTCCATATCTTTCGTACGCAAGGGCGTGACGCCAATACCCAATTCCACGCCACTATTTCGCATCGACCCCAGATTAGCCAACATTTTATTATAAGCGAAAGGCGGAACGCTTACATCGTATAAATACAACATATCATCCGTCTTGGAATTATAATAATCTACGGCGAGAATAAAACGATTGTCGAAAAACCCGGCATCGATACCGGCATTGAACGTACGTTTTACCTCCCATTTCAAGTCCGGATTCGCATTACGGATCGTACCCAAGGTAACGGTGGGCGCACCATTTACGGAAACAACCCCATTAGGCTTCATCAATCGCAAAGAATTGTAAGAATCGATCGCGTCTTGATTACCGGAAAGGCCATATCCCGAACGAATCTTTAAATTCCTTACCCACGAGATACCTTCCATAAACTCCTCTTCGGTCAACACCCAAGCGACAGAAGCCGAAGGGAAAAATCCCCATTTATTATTTGCCCCCACTTTCGAGGAGGCATCCGCACGGGCATTCACGGTAGCGATATACTTTCCATCATAAATATAATTCACACGTCCAAGGAAAGAAGCCAGATGAGGAGCCTCATAGTAAGAACCGGTCCCCTCCCATAAACGTACCGCACCTGCCTGTAAATTATCATAACCAAAACGATCGGTACTGAAATTCGTCGCAGTCGTATAAAAACCTCTCGTTATCATTTTCTGAGCTTCCGCCAATCCCAATACATTTAGCTGATGCAAACCAAAGTCTTTTTTATAGGCCAACATGAAATCTCCCAATAAAGATTCTGTTTTCCGCTCCCCCCGATAAGCCTGCCCATGCGCCCAAACCGAAGTAGGGAGGTATTGGGCGTTATCTATTACATTATAGGTATACGAACCGAAAGCCGTAAACATTAAATGCTTACTCAAGTTAAAAAACAGTTTTAAGTGCGTATTTATATGAGCATTCGAATCATCATCCTTCACCTCCAACCAAGCCAAAGGATTCGTGATCTGGCTAGCGTTAGTTATTTGATCCCACCTACCCGTCTCCATATTCTTATGATTCGGGAATGTCGGGTTGAAAGTAGCGGCGGAATAGAACATCTTCTGTACGTCATTTAAATAAGCATTTTTCAGCAAGGAACCAAATATGCCTAAATCAAAGACCAAAAGATCATTGAACGCATGCTGTGTAATATTCAACTTGGTCGTAAAATTACGTGAATTCGTATTTCGGATAACCCCTTCCCTTTCCACAAATCCCAAGGAGGCACGATAACTGGAAGTCTCCGAACCACCCCCAAAAGCGATATGATGATTCTGCACCAACCCCAACCGGGTGACCTCATCCTGAAAGTCCGTATTATTCCCTAAATCTAAAATACCGATATTACGTTCCTCCGCCAGTTTCCGGAAACCATTCGCCGATAACATATCCAAACTTTTATAAGCCGCCTCCACACCGAAACTCCCATCATAACTGATACTAAAAGCTCCCTGCCGCCCTTTCTTTGTCGTTACCTCGATAACACCGGAAGCGCCACGAGAACCATATTGAGCAGTCTCCGAGGCATCTTTCAAAATCGTGAAGTTCTCGATATCCGCCGGATAGATCGAGCTAAGCAAATTAAGATCGGCAAAAACCCCATCAATAATCACCAACGGATCATTACCTCCCGTCAAGGAAGTTGTACCCCGGACCCGGACGGCAGCCAAGGCAGCGGCGCTATTTCCTCCAACCGGGATACTAACGCCGGACACCCTTCCCCGAAGAGCGTCCAAGGGTGTAGAGATCAATCCCTCATTCATCCCCCCTTCATTCACCCGGTTTACGGAACCGGATAAAGTACTACGATTGCCCGTAGCATATCCGACAGTGATCAACTCATCTATCAAATTGGAGTCCGACAAGAGAGGCTTGATCGTATCCGGCAGAAGCGGCAGCTCCTGACCGTAGCCGTAAGAGAAAGACAAGGCCCCGCACAGAAACAAAAACAGGACTTTTCGGATATATATAAAAACTTTCATAAGTACGTTGGATTTAAGATTAATAACCCATATAAATAAAACTTCCCTCGGTTTAGTTTTGTTCGCACCCAAGA
This sequence comes from Parabacteroides sp. 20_3, assembly GCF_964238835.1. NCBI lineage: Bacteria > Pseudomonadati > Bacteroidota > Bacteroidia > Bacteroidales > Tannerellaceae > Parabacteroides > Parabacteroides sp. 20_3. Next base: position 42,617 of record NZ_CAXSNO010000013.1, read on the forward strand.
TACAACATTTCCTCAAGATCTTAAAAATAAAAGCGTACCAAGTTGTCAAGAAGCCTCGACAAGGCTTTAGCGATATTTAATAATGTCCCTCAAAAATATATACGGAAATATTTCTTTATTCCGTAATAGATTGTACCTTTGCCATCGTTAAAAAACATAGCGTATTATTAAGTAATAACATACTAAAACTTATTTATTATGTCAAAAGTAACAGTTGTTGGTGCCGGAAATGTAGGCGCTACTTGCGCAAATGCTCTTGCCTTCAATGAAGTGGCAGACGAAGTTGTAATGCTAGACGTAAAGGAAGGCGTATCCGAAGGTAAAGCGATGGATATGATGCAGACCGCTCAATTGCTAGGTTTCGATACTAAGGTTGTAGGTTGCACAAACGATTATGAGAAGACAGCTAACTCTGACGTTGTAGTTATCACTTCTGGTATTCCTCGTAAACCGGGTATGACTCGCGAAGAACTGATCGGTGTTAACGCTGGTATCGTTAAGAGCGTAGCTCAAAACATCTTGAAATACTCTCCGAACGCAATCTTGGTAGTTATCTCTAACCCGATGGATACAATGACTTATTTGTCATTGAAGTCTTTAGGCTTGCCGAAGAACCGTATCATCGGTATGGGTGGTGCTTTGGATAGCTCTCGTTTCAAATATTTCTTATCTCAGGCTCTAGGCTGTAACGCTAACGAGGTTGAGGGTATGGTAATCGGTGGTCACGGTGACACTACAATGATTCCGTTGGCTCGCTTGGCTACTTACAAAGGTATCCCTGTTAGCAAATTGTTAAGCGCAGAGAAATTGCAAGAGGTTGTTGCTTCCACAATGGTTGGTGGCGCTACATTAACTAAATTGTTAGGTACTTCTGCTTGGTATGCACCGGGTGCTGCTGGAGCATTTGTTGTTGAGTCTATCATTCACAACCAAGGTAAGATGGTTCCTTGCTCTGTTTACTTGGAAGGTGAGTACGGTGAATCTGATCTTTGCATCGGTGTTCCTGTTATCCTTGGCAAGAACGGTATCGAGAAGATCGTTGAGTTGGAATTGACAGCTGAAGAGAAAGAGTTGTTCGCTAAGAGCGCTGCCGCTGTTCATAAGACTAACGAGGCTTTGAAAGAAGTGGGTGCACTTTAATTTGAATTTCTATTAAAGCGATAAAAGAGGCTGATCCTTCGGGGTTGGCCTCTTTCTTTTTATGTGGATACGGACAGTTACGACGGAACGAAGATAATATTCGTATTTTTCAATCTTTGAAGATACATACGTATCTCCATTGATTTATTTCAAAAGATCACGGTAAAGCATTTATGACAAAAGTACAGTTTTTGTTTGAATATGAAAAGCCTTCACTAGTTCAATACGAGCTTCACTAAGTTTATTCGTTTCATCCCAAACCGGTAATCACTACTTCAACTTTCCAGCCTCATTCAATACTTTCAGGAAGTTGCTCCAAGCTTTCTCTATCTTTTGCATGTTTTCGTCCCTTTCCTCTTGGTTACTTACCTCATTTTGTAGAACATCTACAACAGGATATCCATCATATAAATAATATCTCTGATAATCCCCTAATAAGACTGGGGCATTATAGATAACGGAACTTATCGAAGAGATACTGCCTACCGTGAAGTGACCGTTTCCAGCTATCCGGAATTCAACCTTCTCATTGCCTAGCACGTCTTGCTTGATAGAAATATTCTTCTCGAAAACGATTTCTTTTGTAACTGAATTAAAAGATTTGATATCATCCGGGACTTTGATCACTTGTCCGGTAGTAGCCGTATCAAAATTTTCCTCATCATTATCGCAAGCGCAATAACCGATGAGAAATACAGACATGATAAGATATAATAAAAATGACTTTTTCATATTAAACCTCCTTTATTGGATTTCATTGCGTGTTGTCTTATTAGTAAGACACTTAAAAAGAGACAAATGCTGCACGTTTACCATTATTTAACAAACATTATTAACCAAACCGTCCTTCCATTATATAAAAAAAGCCGGAGGAAATGATTTCCTTCGGCTTTTACCTATCGTTTGTTATTGGTATTTATTTGACAATACCTAATTTAGACTCACCAACGAAATCTATAATATGTTGGATCTCCTTACTCATCGGAACCTGATCCTTGATCATTAACAAGGCATCCGTAAGGCTGCTGTTTCCTTGGAAGATGATCCGGTACGCATGACTGATGTGCTTGATAACCTTTTCACTGAATCCCTCATGAGACATGATGAAAGAGTTCACGCCATAATACGTGGTAGGCTCCTTTGCCGCTACGATAAAAGGAGGGATATCCTTACGGAAACGACAGCCGGTTTGAATCATCGCCCAAGCCCCAACCCGGGATCCTTGGCTCATCAACACATTGCCTCCGAAGATCACGTAATCTTCCAAGATGCAATTTCCGGAAATCTTACTACCATAGCCGAATACACTACGATTTCCGATCCGCGTATCATGAGAAACATGTACCCCCTCATGCAAGAAATTACCATTACCGATACTAGTACGTCCTTCCGCTGTCGAGGAACGGTTAATCACCACATTCTCACGAATCACGTTGTCATCTCCGATTACGGCGATCGTATCACCTCCCTTATAAAAGAAATCCTGAGGCTCAGCAGCGATAACAGCTCCGTTAAATACACGGTTGCGATTTCCCATGCGTGTACCGCTCATCAAGCTGGCATGAGGCATGATCTCGCAATCATCCCCGATCTCCACGTTCTTATCAATGTACGCAAAAGGATGAATCGTAACGTTCTTCCCGATCTTTGCGCTTGAATCTACATATGCTAATGGACTAATCATAACTTTACTACATTTAAAGGTTATTATTCTCTACCACCACCGATGGCACTGTATAAACTGACAACCGCTTGCATACGTTGCACATTGTCGGATACTTCCGTCAACTGAGCGCTCAAGAGGCTCTGCTGTGCGGAAAGGATTTCCAAATAAGTAGATTGAGCCGACTGGAACAAGGCGCTGGTATAAGCCACCGCTTTCTCTAGCTGCTCGATCTGCGCTCTATCTTGGACAAGCTTCTTGCTCGTGGCATCATACTGATGTAAAGCATCACTCACCTCCTTACCTGCTTCCAGAATTGTCTGCTGATAATTCATTTGAGCGATCTTCTCTTCTGCCTTCGATACCTTCAAGTTAGCGACCAACTTACCATTGTTGAAGATCGGTTGGGCCAACGAAGCCAAAGCTTGAAACATAAATTGGCCCGGATTGGCGACAGAGATGCCTGAACCATTCGTCCAGCCCGCTGTCGCCGTGATATTCAATCCCGGATAAAAAGCGGCACGGGCTTTGTTCGTCGTATAATAGGCACTAGCAAGTGTCATCTCTGCGATCTTCACGTCCGGACGATTCTCTAACAATTGCAAAGGCACACCCACCATGATATCCTCCGGCATTACTTGTTCCTCCAAAGTACCCCGATCAATCTGTTGAGGGGCCTTAGCCAATAACACGGACAATGAGTTTTCCACGCTACGCACCTGGCTCTCCAACTCGATCAACGAGCCGGAAACCTGATGGTAAGCGGCACGCATTTGCGTCACGGCAGCCTCGGTAGCCATACCCGCTATCTTCATAGCCTCCATGACACGAACATTCTCTTTATAGATATCAACCGTCTTAGCGGTAATTTCCACCTGCCGATCAAGCATCAACAAGGTATAATAAGTATTCGCTATACCACCGATCAATTGAGAGCGCACGGCCTGTCTTGAATACTGGCTCTGTAAGTAGGAGGCTTTTTGGCCACGGCTCGCGTTCAAGAGCTTTCCGAATAGGTCAACCTCCCAGCTAGCGGCCAAAGGCGTTGAGTAAGCCTTTACGTATTCGCTATTTCCAATCGATGTAATCGTCCCTTGGGGAGCGAAATTAATAGAAGGCAAGAAAGACAGACGGGCGGAAGTCAACAATACTTTCGCTTCCTCTACCCGAAGAACGGCTGCCTGCATATCTACATTATTAGCTAATCCCTCCTCAATTAACGCCTGTAACTTCGGATCACGAAAAACTTCCTTCCAAGGAAGGTTTCCCATATTGGTCGTATCCGCGGAGGCTAATGTATCAGTCTCGGAAACCGGATCACGATAAATTCCCGTCGCATCGATGGAATCCGGACGCTCGTATGCCTTATAGATATGGCAACTGCTTAACAAAGCAGTCGCACATACCATATATATAATTTGTTTCTTCATTGTCATCTCTTATTTTATTTTAGCGTACTGTTCTATTTCCGTACTCATATCGCTGTTATCCAAATCTTCCCATTCGATCGGCTTGAATTTCTCCTGTAAGTACTGGAATACCACGAACAAAACCGGAACAATAAAGATCTGGAAGATCATACCGATGAACATACCGCCGATAGCCGCTGTACCCAATGTACGGTTACCGTGCGCTCCTACTCCGAACGCGAACATCATAGGCAACAATCCGACCACCATCGCCAATGAGGTCATCAAGATCGGACGCAAACGGGCGGCGGCTCCTAATACGGCAGCCCATGTGATACTCATACCCATACGACGACGTTCCAAAGCGAACTCTACGATCAAGATAGCGTTCTTCGCCAACAAACCTACCAACATGATCAAGGCGATCTGCATATAGATATTGTTAGACATGGTTCCTACGATCATCTTCAACGCCGGGATATTTCCCAAAGCGGCCCAACCTTGGACGAACAAAAAGCTACCCATCAAACCGAACGGCACGGAGAGCAATACGGACAAAGGAAGGATGTAACTCTCATACTGCGCGCTCAACAGCAAGTAAACGAATACGAAACACAACAAGAAGATCAAAGCCGTCGTGCTGCCACTCGTACTTGCCTCCTCACGTGCCATACCACCTAACTCATAGTCGAAACCTGCCGGAAGCGTTGTCTTAGCCACCTCGTCAATCGCTTTCAACGCCTGACCACTGGTATAACCATCCGCCGGGGCAACCATGACCTTGATGGCGGTATACATATTGAAACGGCTGATGATATCCGGGCCATATACCTTCTTCATCGTAATGAACTGGGAAATCGGAGCCATATCGTTACCGCTCTTTACCTTGATGTTCTTCATGGACTCCATATTCTTACGCAAATCAGGATCCGCTTGCACCATTACACGGTACATCTTACCGAAACGGTTGAAGTTAGAGGCATATAAACCACCATAATATCCCTGCAAGGTAGACAGGATATCCTTCGGACTGATACCGGCCTTCTTACATGCGGCGGCATCGATATCGATCTCGTATTGCGGGAAGTTCGGGTTAAACGTAGTTTGAGCGGACTTGATCTCCGGACGTGCCGTCAAAGCAGCCATATATTCCTTGGAGATATCAAAGAAACGATCCAAATTACCTCCGGTCTTATCCTGCATATTCAGCTCAATATCACTGGACGCTGAGTAACCGGGGATCATAGGAGGCGTAAAGAACAATACTTGAGCGTCCTTTACGATCTTTTGGGCACGCATGAACAAGCTACCATATACGATATCGGAATTTTGCATCATAGAACGCTCCTCCCAATCTTTCAGCTTGATGATGAATGAACCGTAAGAAGGTCCCTGACCACCGATGAAACTAAAACCGACAACCGCCGTACGAGACTCAACGGCCGGATCGGCAGCGATCAAGCTATCCACCTTATTCATTACCTCAAAGGTACGCTCCTGGGAAGTTCCCGGGGGTAACGTAACAGCACCCATAATCGTACCCGTGTCCTCGTTCGGCACCATGCCTGTAGGAGTAACCTGCATCAAGAACACCAATAACGCAATACATGCGGCAACAATACCGAATGAAAGCCATTTTTTCTGAATGAAGAATACGATACTTTTCTTGTATTTAGCCAACAAAGAATCATAAGCCGCATTAAACGAAGTATGGAATCGGGAAACGAAGGTCGTTTTCTTTTCCTTATGTTCCGTATCGTGTGGTTTCAGGAATATCGCACACAAGGCGGGACTCAATGTCAAGGCGTTCAAAGCGGACAAACCGATAGCGATCGCCATCGTCAGACCGAACTGGCGATAGAACGTACCGGCCGTACCTCCCATGAAACTTACGGGAATAAACACGGACATCATGACCAACGTAATGGAGACGATAGCGCCACCCAACTCACTCATGGCATCGATAGAAGCGAGTTTCGCCGACTTGTACCCTTGGTCCAACTTGGCATGGACACCCTCGACGACGACGATCGCATCATCGACCACAATAGCGATGGCAAGCACCATAGCACAAAGAGTCAACAAGTTGATACTAAATCCGATCAAGGATAACATAAAGAAGGTACCGATCAAGGCAACCGGGATAGCGATAGCCGGAATCAACGTAGAACGCAAATCCTGCAAGAACACATATACCACGATAAACACCAATACGAACGCCTCCAACAAAGTCTTGATTACTTCGTGAATAGAAGCGAACAAGAAGTCATTGGCATTCATGGAAATATTCACCTTCATTCCGGGAGGCATTGTCAACTGAGTTTCCTCCAGCAAGGTTTCAATGTTACTAATTGTTTCCGTAGCGTTGGTTCCCGGCATCTGGTAAACGATACAGGTAACGGCGTCGTGACCATTTACACGGTTGATAAAGTTGTAAGTCAAACGCCCCAACTCGATATCGGCGATATCTTTCAAACGCAAGACCTCACCATCCGGCAAAGCCTTTACAACAATCTGCTCAAACTCATTAGCCTCTTGCAAACGTCCTTTATAGCGGATCGTATATTGGAAAGACTGATTTCCTTGTTCGCCGAACGAACCCGGAGCGGCCTCTACGTTCTGTTCAGACAAGGCAACGGTTACGTCGCTCGGACTTAATTTATATTGGGCCATCACATCCGGCTTCAACCAAATACGCATGGAGTAGTCCGTACCCAACACGTTGGCATCACCGACACCCGGCACACGCTGGACTTCCGGGATCAAGTTAATCTTCGCGTAATTCTCAAGAAACTCTGAGTCATAACGATCATCTTCCGCGTATACGGAGAAAACCAACAACATTGAGTTCTGACGTTTCTGGGTCGTCACACCAATCTGCGTTACCTCGGCGGGCAACAAACCTTGTGCCATAGATACACGGTTCTGCACATTGACAGCCGCCATATCCGGGTCCGTTCCTTGCTTAAAATAAATGGAGATATCCGCGGAACCATTATTAGAGGCATTGGAACTCATATACATCATGTTCTCAACACCATTGATCTGGTCTTCCAAAGGCGCGATCACACTATTCAATACCGTTTGCGCATTGGCACCCGTATAAGTTGCCCTTACCGAAACGGTTGGAGGGGCGATATCCGGATATTGGGTAACCGGCAAGGAAATCAAGCCTAGGAAACCCAAGATGACAATCAAGATGGAAATCACCGTGGAGAGCACCGGGCGGTTTATAAATCTATCTAATTTCATATCTTTCGTTTTTACTCGACAAAAGCGAATATTTGTCTTATTCTATATACCTATTAATTAAAAGCAGTCTGCAAATTACCGTCATGCTGGTCTTTCAAGGCCTGATCGTACTTTGCCTTTTGCTGCTCACGAGTAATCGGCTGGATTTCCTGGCCGTCTTTCAAGATCTGTACGCCTTCCACGACAATCTTATCACCGGACTTCAAGCCTCCCGTCACTAAATAATTTTTGCCATCATTCAAATTGGAAACCTTGATCTCGGTATTCTTCACGGTATTATCAGGCTGCAATACAAATACGAATTTCTTATCCTGAATCTCCACGGTAGCCGATTGAGGGATCGTAATGATATCGTTCATCGTATATGGGAAGATGATATTACCAGTACCACCGCTTCGTAAGACATTTCCCTCGTTAGAGAAAATAGCACGCATGCTTACAGAACCGGTAGATTGATCGATAACACCGCTCACGGCATCAATCTTACCCTCATGATGGTACGTAGAGCCATCCGCCAATTGCAGTCTTACGGCCGGCATCTTCTCTAATTGCTCTTTCAAGGTACCACCGGCTTTCGTCAATGCCAATAGCTCCTTTTCCGTCATAGAGAAATACACATACATATCACCGATCTCAGATACGGTAGTCAGCGGTTGAGCGATCGAAGCGCTTACCAAGCTACCTACACGATACGGGAATGTACCGACAACACCGTTCGAGGGACTTGTAACCGTACAGAAAGACAAGTTCTGGTTAGCGCTAACCAATTGAGCCTCCGCCTGCGCCAAGCTCGCTTTTGCCGACATCAGCTGGTTCACGGCAATCTGATACTCGAAATCACTGATGATTTTCTGATCAAACAAAGTTTTCTTATTCTTCTCGGTCAATGTTAAAGTGCTTACGTTTGCCTTCGCCATCTCTACCGCGGCCTTAGCCTGACCTACCGCAGCAGCGTACTGCGTAGGATCAATTTGGAACAACGCCTGTCCTTTACGAACCGTAGCTCCCTCATCCACACATAATTTCACGATAAATCCAGAAACTTGAGGACGGACTTCGATATCCTGCGTACCTTTGATGGTAGCCGGATAGGATGTTGTTTGGTCGCTAGTCGTTGAATTGACCGCCATCACAGCGAACTCAGCATCCCCTAATTTCATACCACTCTGACTGTTTCCACAGGCAGTTAATAAAGACATACCAACCGCAAACAATGCGATCTGCCTTAACTGAGTAATCGTAATTTTCAGCATTCGTTTATCCATATTTGTATATAATTATATATTCAAGGCTGTTTTTCAGTTACCTTCTCTTTCTAACCCAAGTGGATATCTTTTACATCTATTCACACAATAGGGTCTTTACTCGCTGTTTCATCCTACAAATGTAGAAACTTTTTACACGATTTCTGTTTCCTACTTATCTTTTTCACCTAAATTAATAGCACTTAGAAAGAAGTACCCGTTGAAATACACCTCTTTTGGTTTCAAACGAAAATAAAATTGTTTTTTTCAACAATATATTTTACATTTGTGTCCACACACAATAAACAAATATTATATATTATGGAGCCTAAATTTATAATATCAGAAGTATTCAGTACCGCATGGAAGGGAACGAAGTCGCAGCTATGGATATTAGCCGGATTATTAATCGGATATTGTATCTTGTCTTTCACGCTGACAGCGTTCGCGATGCCCATGCAAAGTTCTATTATCGGTAAAATCATCGTAAACGTGATCAGCGCGTTATTCTCCATTATTTTCTCCTTAGGATATATGAAAAATATATTTCAGGCGTTGGATGGGGAAGAACCTCAGTTTTCCGCATATGGACAACAGACAAAGAATATCATCACCTACTTTCTAGCGAGTCTTATCACGGGATTTGTCGTATTGGCGGGTTTCTTATTTTTTATCATCCCCGGTATTTATCTGGCATTGCGCCTTCAGTTCTTCCAAGCCTTTATTATCGAGGAAAACGCCGGGATTATCGAGTCTTTGCATAAAAGCTGGGAGATAACGAAAGGACAAGTATTGCCTCTGTTCATTCTGGCGTTGGTTATGATCGGGATCCTGATATTAGGATGTATTTTGTTCGGTATCGGAATTTTCGTCGCCGTTCCTCTTATCTATATGATGTATGGCTACGTTTTCCGTAAATTGAACACTCCTCTTCAAATACTCGAATAAGCAGAGAGGACGAATACACACTACAATCTATACCATGAATAAAAATTACAGGATAAAAGATATCGCCGAATTATCCGGCGTATCAACCGGTACGGTAGACCGCATTTTACATGAGCGGGGAAAGGTATCGGAGGATGCACGGAAAAAGGTGGAGAAAGTCTTAAAAGAAATTGACTATCAACCAAATCTGATAGCCCGTTCTTTAGCGTTGAAGAAAAAATATCATTTCATCGCTTTGATCCCTTCTTTTCTTGAAGGGGAATACTGGGCGAAACTAAGCCAAGGGATAGAGAAAGCGGAACGGGAATTGTTTAGCTATAATATAGACGTCGAGCAAATCTATTTTGACCAATACGATAGCAACAGTTTCGACGAATTAATCCCGAAGATTGAGACCGCGGATTGCCAAGGGGTTATCATTGCTACATTATTCAAGCAAAGTGTCTTGACCTTGACCCAGCGGCTAGACCAGAAAGGTATTCCTTATATATTAATCGATTCTTTTATCGACCACACGAATTGTATCTCTTACTACGGAACGCATTCATATGATTCGGGGTATATAGCGGGACGCCTTTTATTCGAGCAAATCCGTGAAGAGGACGATCTAGTGATTTTCCGTTTCACCCGTAAGGGGGATTCATGTTCTACGCAAGTGCAGAAGCGAGAGGAAGGATTCCGGGATTATCTCGCCAATACCTCATTCAAGGGAAAGATTCATTTGCTGCATGTGCACGCGGATGACCGAGAAGAGAATACGAGACTACTGAATACTTTCTTCGACAAATATCCTCAAGTAAGAATCGGTATCATCTTTAATTCGAGGGCCCATTTCCTTGGAGATTATCTAAGTAGCGAACGGCCGGACTATCCTTTCAAGCTTCTTGGCTACGATGTGATAGAACCGAATGTCCGTTATCTGGAAAACGGCTTGATCACGCATTTGATCGCCCAGCGACCGGAGGTACAAGGATATCATTGTATCAAGGCACTTTTTAGGCATTTGATCCTTAAGGAGAAAATTGAGCCTGTCAATTATATGCCGATTGATATCTTGGTAAAGGAAAATATACAATACTACAATAATTATATCTGATGAACTCCTTATTTAGCGTAAAAGAGAAAGTGATTTTGTTGACCGGAGGCTATGGTATATTAGGAGCCTGCATGGCCAAGCACTTGGCGAGAGAAGGCGCGTACGTCGTAATCCTCGGACGAAACGAGCAAAAAGGATCTGCCTTGGTTGGTGAGATTAAAGCGGAAGGGGGCGAGGCCTTATTCTTGGTTTCAAACGTACTGGATAAAGCCTTGCTGGAGCAAAACAAGCAAGAGATATTGAAAGCATATGGGAAGATTGATGTTTTAGTCAATTTGGCGGGTGGTAACCAAGCCGGAGCGACGATTCCTCCCGACAAGACGATCTTTGATCTGGATATCGATGCTTTCCGGACGGTCGTGGACCTGAACTTATTCGGGACCGTACTGCCGACAATGGTCTTCGCCGAGGTCATGGTGGGGCAAGGGAAAGGAAGCATTATTAACATCTCGTCCGAATCGTCCCTACGCCCATTGACTCGTGTGGTTGGCTATGGATGCGCGAAAGCCGCTATCAACAATTTCACGCAATACATGGCCGGGGAGCTAGCGATTAAATTCGGAGAGGGCCTGCGAGTAAACGCCATGGCACCGGGATTCTTCCTTACCGAGCAGAACCGGGCATTGATGAGCAATCCGGATGGATCACCTAGTGATCGTTGCAACACGATCGTCGCGCACACGCCGTTCCGCCGCTTAGGAAAACCGGAGGAATTACTCGGTACTTTACAATGGCTGGCGAGCGACGCCTCCGCATTCGTAACCGGTACCGTGATCCCCATAGACGGAGGCTTCGACGCTTTCTCCATCTAAATAATGTGCCAATGTGCCAACCAGCCATGCATCAAACCGCATTGGCATATTGGCACATTGATAAATTTAAAAATTATTCATTATGTATCTATGTGAGCAAACTTGGCGTTGGTACGGACCGAATGATCCTGTCAGCCTTTGGGACATCCGTCAGGCGGGTGCCACCGGTATCGTAAATGCGTTGCACCATATCCCGAACGGGGAAGTTTGGACTACGGAAGAGATTCAAAAGCGGAAAGCCTTGATCGAATCCGCCGGATTACAGTGGAGTGTGGTTGAGAGTGTGCCCGTACACGAGCATATCAAGACGCAAACCGGGGATTTTCAAACCTATATAGAGAACTACAAACAAAGCATCCGTAATCTGGGAGCTTGCGATATCCGGGTAGTTACTTACAACTTCATGCCGGTATTGGACTGGACTCGTACCGATTTGGCTTATACGATGCCGGATGGTTCCAAAGCCTTGCGCTTTGAACGTGCGGCTTTTATGGCGTTCGACTTATTTATATTGAAACGACCGGCGGCGGAAGCCGAATATACGGAGGCGGACAAGGCGAAAGCCAAGGCACGCTATGACGCTATGAGCGAGGAAGACCGCCAGCTATTGGTTCGCAATATGATCGCCGGACTACCCGGCTCGGAAGAGACTTTTACGATCGAGCAGTTTAGGGAAGCGTTAGACCGTTATAAAGATATCGACGCGGAGAGACTTCGCTCGAACCTGATCTATTTCTTGCGGGAAATCGCTCCCGTAGCGGACGAGGCCGGTGTCAAGCTCGTTATCCATCCGGATGATCCCCCCTATTCCATTCTCGGGCTTCCCCGCATCTTGAGCACGGAAGATGATTTCCGGAAGTTAATAGAGGCCGTGCCGAATCCAAGCAACGGGCTTTGCCTATGCACAGGTTCTTTCGGTGTCAGAAGTGATAACGACTTGGCCGGGATCATGGAACGTTACGGGGATCGGATCGATTTCGTTCATTTCCGCAGTACGCAACGAGATTCCGAGGGTAATTTCTTCGAGGCGAACCATCTGGAGGGCGATGTGGATATGTACGGTGTCATGAAAGCCTTACTGGAATTGCAACAACGCCGCCAATGCTCCATCGCCATGCGACCGGATCATGGACATCAAATGATAGACGACCTAAAGAAGAAAACCAACCCGGGCTACTCCTGCATCGGACGTTTACGGGGTCTGGCCGAACTACGGGGATTGGAGATGGGTATCGCCTTATCCCTGTTCAAAGGACATTAAAAAGACAGCGTCTTACAGTTAGCACAGTACTGTGTACGAAGTACCGCAGTACTGTGGCTAAAGTACTACAGTACTCTGTACGAAGTATTGCGGTACTCAGTACGTAAGTACTGGAATACTTCGTACACAGTACTGCCCTATTTATAGCACAAGGCTACTTCGACCCTATGGGGGAACATCACAAACCGAACAACCGGGGAATCAATAAGCTTAAATCCGGCAAGAAGGCCACCAAGAACAAGACAATAACCATCGCCGCGAACATCGGCAGCAACGGACGGATCACCTGATCGATCTTTGTCCCCGCCACGCTACATCCGATAAACAATACCGAACCCACCGGTGGCGTACATAATCCCACACAAAGGTTCAATACCATCATGATCCCGAAATGTACCGGGTCCATCCCCAATTGCCCCGTCGCTATCGGCAGGAAGATCGGGGTAAAGATCAAGACAGCGGGCGTCATGTCCATAAAGATCCCGACAATCAATAGGATCACGTTTATAAGTATCAAGATGACCACCGGATTGTCGCTTATACTTAGCAAAGCGGCACTTACCGTCTGAGGAATATTCTCATAACTCATGATCCAAGATAAACCCGTACAGGTCGCCACCAGAAGAAGGACGATGGCCGTAGTCTTGGCCGATCGCAATAACACTTGCGGCAATTTAGCCCAAGTAAGTTCCTTATAGATAAAAGAGAGGATTAACGCATACAATACAGCGATCGCCGAAGCCTCGGTCGCCGTAAACAGTCCCGCCAAGATTCCTCCGATCACGATCACCAATAGCATCAAACTAGGGATCGCCCTGAAAAATACCCTTGTCGCCTCCGAGAACGGAACACGTACGCCAACCGGATACCCCTTTCGTGCGGCAAACATAGCGGCTACGATCATGATCGCCACTCCCGTAAGAATTCCCGGTAGATAACCAGCCATAAACAAGGCGGATACAGAGACTCCACCACTCGCCAAGGAGTAAACGATCAAGACATTACTCGGAGGTATCGTCATGCCGGTAGTGGCGGAAGAGATATTTACGGCGGCACTGAAATTCGGATCGTAACCGGCCTTTTTCATCTCCGGTGTCATAATACTCCCGATAGCAGAGGCAGCGGCGGCGGCAGAGCCACTGATCGCCCCGAATAACATATTCGCCACGACATTGACCACCGCCAGTCCTCCGGGCAACCGTCCGACCAGCACTTTAGCGAAATCGATCAAGCGCAAGGCGATACCTCCGCTATTCATGATATTCCCCGCCAATATAAAAAACGGGATCGCCAACAGAGCGAAACTGTCCAGACCCGAAGCCATACGCATCGCATAAGTCGTAAGGGCGGGAAGCGAGTCTATATTCACGAGCATCGTCAATATACCCGCCACACCGATGCTATACGCTACCGGAACCCCGACCACCAGCAGGAAAAAGAAACTTATCACTAATACGAGTATACCTATAATATCCATATCATCAGTCTTTTAAGAATTAGAGGAACGAAATAAGGTGATCGCGTTATCTATCGCATAATAAGCGGTAAGCAATCCCCCTAGCGGCAATGCCAAATACACATATCCTAAATTAATCTCTAAGGAAGCCGAAGTAACTCCCAAATGAAAACGAGTGTATACCAGCCAAGCCCCTCCTACGATCAATACAAATACAGCGAATAAAAATACGATCAAGAAGATAAACAATCGCAAGAGCTTTCTGCGGGAAGGACGCATATGTTGAAGCAATAAATCGATCGCTAGATGCTCATTTTTACCGGATACATAAGCGGCCCCCAACAATCCCACCCAGATCAATAAATATCCGGCCAATTCATCCGTCACGGAACTCGGGGAAACCAGAATATACCGGCTTAATACCTGCCATAGCACATCCACGACCAAGAAAGCCATCAAGAAAATCAACGATAGCTCCAATCCTTTATCAATTATCTTTCTCATGGGTATTCTGTATTTGATCAATTAAATCATGAAAAACCGGATCATTCTTAAACCGCTCGATCATCGGGGCGGCGGCATCCATAAACGGCTGCTTATCCGGGTAAATAATCTCTACGCCATGCGCTTCCATCTCCTCTAGCGATTGCTTCTCTTGCTCCGCCCAAAGTTTCCGTTGATAAATAGCGGCGGCGTCAGCGGCCTGTCGCAGCCAATTACGTTCTTGTTCCGTCAGCTTCTGCCAAGTAGCCAAGCTAATGATGATCACGTCCGGACACATCGTGTGCTCATTGACTGAATAGTATTTTACCACCTCATGATGGAACGCTGTTGTCACGGAAGGCGTATTATTCTCGGCCCCATCCACGACATTACTTTGTAAGGCCGTATACAATTCACCCCAATCCACGGGAGTAGCCGAACCACCGAATGTCTTCATCATCTCCACGGCTATCGGGCTCTTTTGCACACGGATCTTCAGTCCTTTCAGATCCTCGGGAGTACGAATCTGCTTGTTTACCGTATAAAAGCTACGGGCCCCCGAGTCAAAATAAGCGAGTCCCCTAAACCAATAAGGTTCCGTTGATCCCAATATCTGTTTACCTACCGAACCATCCAACACCTCGAAAAACTGCTCACGGGAACGGAATAGATAAGGTATGCCAAATACCTTAAACGGATCGGCAAATCCTTCCAACGCGGCGGAGGAAACTTTCGTGATATCGAGACTTCCTATTTGAAGCAACTCTATACATTGATTTTCGGACCCCAATTGAGCGGAAGAATAAATATCCATGCTCATCTTTCCTCCGGACAACTCTTTCAGACGCTCGTTCATATAGAGCAATCCTAAATGGACGGAATGGCTGGGGGGCAATCCGTGCGCCAGTTTCAGCACCCTTACTTCCTTTACCCCTTCCTTACAGGAGAAGGAGAAAGATACGCACATCAGGAATAGCAGGGCGGTCTTTAGAACTTTCATATTAGAAATGTTAACAATTCGTTGTTTATCGACAAATATAAAGGAAATAATCGAATTGTGCACGTACACAGAAGAAAAAAGTGGCCGCTTTCTTCCTGCCTATATTCACATACGGAACAAGAAGAGCACGGCCTTGATTTAACCTATTTCTCTAATGTTATGATGAAACATCGAGACGGTCAAATGTAGAAACAATCAAAGTGACCGGTCTTATATCGACCGTGATCTTATTTCACGAAAGCGTGAAACTTATTCACGCCTTTTCTCTAACAGCCATTTACGGATCTCCTCTATATCTTCCTTGTCCGCTTCTATAGTGATTGAATATCGCCGGGGTTCGTCCACTAAATACACCTCCCGCAAGAAATCATAGGCTAAGACTTCCGATATACGCAGTAACAAATCAACATCAATACTGCTTCGCTTAAATATCTTATAAATATTGGTACGTTCATAATGCAACGCATGGGCAAAATCGGAAACCGAAAGTCCCCGCTCTTCCATTTTCTCTTTTATTAACGAACCGATATGTATCTCCTTTTGTTCTTTCATATACAAAAGCCGTTTTTAAGGTAATCTTATCTCATAAATAAACCCACATCTGAGAAAAGGTGTGTTACACTTTACCTTAAACCCGTCAAACTGCGGCACGACCAAATGCCTTGTACACAACAGAAATAAGGCAAAGGAACACACCAAATACAGGTGTATTCGCATTGTCTATTTCTCTGTGTACTTTAAATTGGTCGTTTTCAGTTTAGAGAAATACCAGCAAATACAATATCGTCATCCTCTCTGACCAAAGAGACAAACTAGTCCCCTCAATCATCGTATAATATCTCCATTTTACCTTTACAAAGGTAGGCAAATTCAACTATCAGAAAAAACACAAAGAATAAAAAGAAGTATAAACATATCGGAAATATAGGTCATTGAAAGAGGCTTTTTTATACTTTTGTGGTAAAACAATATCTAATGGCATCTAAAATACACAATGGAATACTCATTCTTACGCTAATTTTATTTGCGTCTTGCCGTACGCAAAAGCCTGCTCCACGCCCGGCCCCTCCCGAAACTGTGGATTTCCCTACGGCAAATATTCCTCTTCCCGTCGTGGATTTCAATTTCATGTTGCCGGAAGCTCCGGAGCTAGCGGTTTGTCATTCTCCTAGAAAAGATATCACGGAAGCCTTTACGCCCCGTGATAAAAGCCAGATAGCGATCAAGGACCCCAAGCTATTCGATGAGAATAACACGGAAATTATTGATTTATCCTTGATCCCCGCCGGGGAATACGCATTTCCCCTTCCTAATGGAAACGTGATCTCTCCTTACGGGGGAAGGAGAAGACATCATTCCGGAGTAGATATCAAAACTTGTGCCAACGATACGATCGTGTCTGCTTTCGATGGTATTGTCAGGATGGCGAAACCATTCGCCGCCTATGGCAACGTTATCGTTGTTCGCCATTATAATGGACTGGAAACGATCTATAGCCACAACTCCAAGAACTTGGTTAAACCCGGAGATCGTGTTCTCGCCGGACAACCGATCGCCTTAACCGGACGTACTGGCAGGGCTACTACCGAGCATTTACATTTTGAGACTCGTATAAACGGAGTTCATTTCAATCCGAATATCGTCTTCAACATGGCTAAAAGGAAATTACGTTCAAAATGTCTGGTTTGTACCCAGAAAGGTAATAACGTAATCGTCAAATCGGTTGATATATTACCCCATCAAAAGGCTGGTCCATACGTACCGCCACCTCCTTATAAAGGGGTTTACAATGAATGAAAAAAGGCCTTACGGACAATCCGTAAGACCTTTTTTCATTCCGTGGAGATGGAGAGATTCGAACTCTCGTCCAAACGAGGAATTAATTTGCTTTCTACATGTTTATCTTCGCCTTCATTGTCGGGGAAGAGCAAGACCGAAGCCACCCACTCATCCCTTATCCTCTAAAGTTTCGCCTGAGACCCGAGGCTTATCTCAAACTATCTCCGATATTGCTGCACCACCTGATCGGAACGCTTCGGAGCCACAGCATCCGGGTGATGTCACGTCCCCGCAACTTTTGCAGGGATTAAGCTTGAATCTACTATACTTCGATTAAGCAGCGAGAGCGTAATTATTTTCGCCAGTTAATTGTTCGTTGTCTGAGATTTAAGTGCAAGCCAACCACGCACTACATGCTTACAAACCACTTCTACCCGCTGTCAAAACCGGTCATCCCCATGGTTTTGTAATATTTCTTTTGGCAAAGATACATATAATTTCGAATTTAGCAAAGACCCATAACTGATTCCTTCCGATTAGGATTATTTTAATGTAAACGAAGCTGTTTTCACCTCTTTACTATTTCCACCGATCATTACCTGAAACTCACCCGGCTCAGCGACATAATCTAAGGTTGAATCGTAGAATTTCAACATATCCACATCAATATCAAAGGTTACTTTCTTGCTTTCTCCCGCTTTTAACGCAACTCGCTTGAATCCTTTCAATTCTTGGACCGGAGGGGTTATGCTGCGTACGATATCACGTAAATAAAGCTGTACGATTTCCTCTCCATCCTGAGCCCCGGTATTGGTAACAATCACGGATACTTGAATTTTTCCATTTGCATCCATTGAATTCATATTCAAAGATACATCGCCATACGTATAAGTCGTATAGCTCAAGCCGTAACCAAATGGATAAAGAGGCTCATTCAACACATCTATATAATTGGAGACATAACGAGTGTACCAAGCATCGGGAGACATAGGGCGTCCTGTCATCTTATGATTATAATAGATCGGACATTGGCCTGTTACACGAGGAAAAGACATGGTTAACTTCCCTGTCGGAGAAACCTTTCCGGTCAAGACATCGGCAATAGCCGCTCCTGCTTCCGTACCACCGAACCATACGTTCAAGATCGCATTCACCTGCTTTTCCTCGGATTGTAATGCCAAAGGTCTTCCGGTAAAAAGTACCATTACGATCGGCTTTCCTGTCTTCTGGATAGCATCCAGTAATTTTTTCTGTGTTTGCGGCATTTCAAGGATGGCTCTACTAGCGCCTTCTCCACTCATATCTATCGATTCACCCAAAGCAGCGATAATCACATCAGCGCCTTCCACCACTTTTAGGGCCTCGGCGATTAATTGTTCATCGCTTCTATCATCCCGGGTTGAACGATTTTGATCCGTAAAGTTCGCTTCATAAACGGGATCATCGACTAGATTGCTGCCTTTTGCAAAAACAACCTCTACTCCATTTCCCAAAGATTCCTGTAAATCCTCTACCAATCCATGATAAGATTTAGTCTGCTCATCATATTTCCACGATCCAGCCATATTCGCCTTGCTATCCGCTAAAGGACCGACTACAGCGACCTTACGACATCCTTTAAGTGGAAGCAGATTATTATCATTTTTAAGTAACACGAAAGACTCCGCCGCAATACGACGGGCCGCAGATACATTATTTACCGACAAGAACTCTTTGGCGGCTCTTTTCGGATTACAATATTTATATGGATCATGGAACAATCCCAATTGATATTTTGCGATTAGTATTCTCCGGCAAGCAGAGTCAATCTCAGCCTCTGTTATTTTCCCTTCTTCCAATGATTTCTTTAATACGGCATGATAACAGTCCGCTATCATATCCATATCGACACCCGCCTTTAGCGCCTTGACTCCGACTTCCTGACGATTACCTATTCCATGGTTTACCATCTCCGCTATTGCCGTAAAATCAGACACGACAAAGCCGTTAAATCCCCATTGTTTACGCAATACGTCATTAAGAAGCCAAGTATTTCCGGTCGCGGGGATACTTTCAAATTCGTTGAATGAAGTCATGATACTTCCTACTCCTGCTTCTACAGCAGCTTGATAAGGACGCATGTAATAATTCATGGCAGTCACACGGCTCATATCTACCGTATTATAATCCCGGCCAGCCTCGGCCGCTCCATAAAGCGCATAATGCTTTACACATGCCATAAGAGTCGTATCAGCCGATAAATCATTGCCTTGATAACCACGCACCCATGCTTGAGCCATTATACCTCCAAGAAACGGATCCTCGCCCGCTCCTTCCTTTACTCGTCCCCACCGGGCATCATGAGATATATCGACCATCGGGCTATATGTCCAACAGATACCATCAGCACCAACTTCCTTTGCGGAAATTCGAGCGACCTCTTCTATATTTTCCGGTTTCCAACTACACGAAAGACCTAGAGGAATGGGAAAAACGGTTTTATAACCATTACAAATATCAGCGCCAACAATTATAGGAATCCCCAATCGACTTTCTTTAACTGCGACTTCTTGTAACTGCCGGATCGCATCGACACCGAATATATTAAATATACCACCAACCTCTCCTCGTACAATACGACTGGCTATCTCACTCTTTTTAGGATTTGGCATTACGTTTCCATAACTAGGAAGATTCAATTGGCCGATTTTCTCATCAACGGTCATTCGACTCATCAGACCATTTATAAATTCATCCGCACTTTTCTGTTCAATCTCAGCTCTTGTGATTCTCTCACTTTTTTCTCTCGCTATCGAACAAACAGGCACTATACATGCCATTGAAATAAATAAAACTGAACTTTTAAGGAATTTCATAACTTAGCTTTTTTACTTCAAAAAAAGCCCGAATAACAGAAAACAGCAATAAACTCACTACTTCAAAGATACGATATGCTATAGAACACGCTTTCCCGGACTACGCTTTTACTACGTTTACCATCAATAATAAACTAGTAATAAATAAATTGCGCAATCGATTTAAGAATCTACTCCGCAAGTCTCCAGAAAAGATATCTGGAGTTCTATTCGATCAGACCGATCTCACGAAACCAATCTTCAGCCCGATCCGGCCATTCATTTACAGACGCTCCCGTATCTCGTAACCCATATCCATGGCCACCTTGACTATATAAATGCATCCATGCCGGAACACCAGCTTCCTTTAAGGCATAATAATAGAAAATACTACTGTTGATATAAGATTTATCATCTTCCGCTTGAATTAACATGGTTGGAGGTGTGGCAGATGAAACCTTTAACTCTGGTGCCAATTGGAAATTCTCTCCATCTAAATAAGCAGGATAAACCAATAAACAATAGTCCGGACGACAACTTACTTTATCCGTAGCATCAATAGCCGGATAAGTACGTTTCAAAAAATTATTGCTAACCATGGCAGCTAAATGGCCACCAGACGAGAATCCCATCACACCGATTCGCTTTGGATCTATATTCAAGTTCTCAGCGTTCGCTCGAACATAACCAATCGCACGCTGTACATCTTGCAAAGGAGCTTCGTGTTTTTCCAGTCCTTCCCGTCTTGGAACCCGGTATTTAAGTAAGACCGCAGTTATTCCAAGATTATTAAGCCATTCACAGACTTCATCACCTTCCAAATCATAAGCTAAAATATTGTAACCACCACCGGGACAGACAATCATAGCGGCACCCGAGGCCACTTCATCCGGAGCATGATATATAGTAATCGTTGGCTCACTCACATTCGTAATACGCAAAACACTCTCACCACCGGTTTTTCCACCATCCGTATCAGCTTTCTCTATTAATTTAATAGTTTCTCCCGGCGCCCCTTTTGGGAATAATAAAATCGGATTTTCTTGTGCCATAGACGTATTGATTAAACAAACCCCAATCAATAAAGGGAATATCCACTTCTTAACCATACAACACATTATTAAGTTATAGGGAGCGAATATATACATCTTATTTTATTTATCCAATCAGAATCGAATAAATAAAAACAGAAAAAGGAGTCACCCCTTACGGACTGACTCCTCTCCATCGGCTGTCGCCTTGCCTCAAGACGGCGGCTACCT
>NZ_CAXSNO010000014.1:0-62755 GCF_964238835.1 Parabacteroides sp. 20_3
TTTTCCAGCCCCCCATTACTGGTAGTTTTTAGGAGATAAAGCCTAAGGATATTTTGTTTTTCTCACTTGAAAACCTTTTTTTGCATAACAAAAACGTCCTTTGAATGTATGCAAGATGAAACAAGCCGCTGAATTTCGCTCGTTTCTAAATAGTTACCTATTAAATAAAAATAACAAGAGAACTATTTAATTTTCAGTTAGATAGCAAAAGCATTGTGTTTCGCCACGTAACTCGTCAGCGGAATAGGAAGACCGATTTGTTCTCCCAATTTCTTTAGTTTTGAATTCACCAGCTGGGCTGCACTCTTGTATTGCTTCCGTTCGTCCGCTTCTGCGTCGAGAATGATCGGCAACAGATAGGAAGAACCCATGGTGTCGTATTTATCTATGATTTCTTGCATGGGCTTTTCCCATTTGATTAGTAGCTGTTGGTTGGTCTTTTTTCTGCGATATGATAAAAAACCGTTTTGCAGATTACTTTTCTTTAGATAAGCCATATCTATAAATGACATTCCCCGAGTATAAAAACTGAACATAAATAGGTCTCTTGCATATTCCAAAGAGGAATCGTGGCTTAAATCCATATCGCGTATCTGCCGGATAATTTTGGCCGGAACCGCCCGTTTTATAGTTTTATCTATGCCTGTATATACATGTTTAAACGGATATCGCTGTATGACCAATTCTTTCTCTACGGCACGGTTATACATGGCCCTGAGATTTCTCATGTAATAAGAAGTACTGTTCGGACAAATGTCCTGAGATTTTAGATATTGTTCATATTCTATCATCAGATTGGAGTCTACGTTGTCGAAAGGGATGTCCCTGTCTCTCTTTCGGGAGTGCATGAATCGCTTGAAGCTATTGAGTGTAGTGGTATAAGTTTCGGTGGTGCGCATTTTCCCTATTTGTCTCAGTTGTTCAATGAGATTCTCACAAAAAGACACAAAGTATTCGTTTACAGGAGGAGCGGAATAATATTCAATGATTTCGTCTGCTGTATATTTGTATCCAAGATTCTCAAATCTTATCATGATATCTTTTAGACGTGAGGTATCTTCTTTTATACATTTTTTTAAAGAAACCAAATACCGGTGTCGGTTTTCTCCGGTCTTTGCCGGTATGATTATTTGGGAGTTGAAAATATCCCACTCATCAGGATAAATCTTGTATCCTGAATTTATCTGTCTTGCTACACGATTATGAATTACTTGATAGAACAAGGTTCCCGCTTTTCCTTCTATAGAGGAATGTCGATACTTTATTTTCAATGATGCCATTTTTTGTTTAATTAATATTATATATTCTCCAAAATAAATATTTTGGTGTATTATATGGTTAATAACCAATAAATTAGACATCTGTTTAATTTTGATTATAGTTGGGTTTGTATCAATACGGCGAAATACTTAGCTATTATATATCAGTGTAAATAAGGTTGGATTTTACTCTTTTTTTATTTCCGTTCTTCCCTTTTCCTTGTTTTCTGCCTCCTCTTGTGTGCTTTTTCATAGCTCCATCTGAGACCCTTTGTTTTTGAACGGCAAATTTATGTCGGTGGATGGATATGAAAGAGTTCCGGTCTTC
Organism: Parabacteroides sp. 20_3; assembly: GCF_964238835.1. Taxonomy (NCBI): domain Bacteria; kingdom Pseudomonadati; phylum Bacteroidota; class Bacteroidia; order Bacteroidales; family Tannerellaceae; genus Parabacteroides; species Parabacteroides sp. 20_3. The sequence goes on from NZ_CAXSNO010000014.1 coordinate 1,588, forward strand.
GCCCTTTGTCCTGAAAAAAATAACGCCGGACGGCTTCGCTGTCCCCAACATTTTTTGTCGTCCAAAACTTTTCTAAATCCCTCCTTCCTTATTGATGCGTGCCGTAAAAAAAAGGCTCATTAACTCAGATGGGGCATGAAAGCTCAAAAAAAAGTCGGCAGAAAGAAAAGGCTATCCCGGAAAGGGGGTTTAAAAAAAGGTCTTTAAATCTAGCTGAAGCATAAAATTAGAAGTTTAACCCATTAAAAATGTGACGTATGATTACAGTGACAGAACAACTAAAGAATGTGTTTGAAGCCAACCCTTTGTATTCAAAAGAGGGGCAGGGGCTTAATGCGGAAGTTATAGCGAGATTTTTTCTTCCTTTCTCTTCGGCGGTATGGTTGGTAACGGAAGCTGAACAGCAGGAAGACGGTGACTGGCTCTTTTTCGGCTATTGCCATATTCAAGAATGGGAATGGGGGTATGTGCTTCTTTCTCAAATTCAAGAGGTGAATGTTCGTGGGTTGACCGTGCAGCTGGATAAAGGGCTGAAAACCGGTACGACGGTAAAGGATTGCCTGAATTGATTAAGGGGTAAACGGAATGTTGAACTTAAAAACGGAAGTTATGGTTTACGAAACGAATTGCACGGAAATAACACAGGATAAACCACGTTTCAAGAGCCGCAGGGACAGGCAGAGTTTTCTTTGCCCCCAGCATTGCCGTGTGGATTTTGAAAAAGGGACACTCACCATACCGAAAGCCAAAGATATTTCTGCCGTACCGCACCGCAAGTTCAAGGGTATGGTGAAGACCGTTACCATCAGCATGACACCTTCGGGAAAATACTTTGCTTCCGTATTGGTTGATACGACCATTCAAGAACTTCCGGCATCAGCGATACAGGGCAATACGACTTTGGGCATTGACTTAGGAATCAAATCACTCGCTGTATGTTCTGACGGACGCACGTTTGACAACCCGAAGAACTTGCAGAGAAGCCTTGACCGCTTGAAGCTGTTACAAAAGCGGTTGAGCCGCAAACAGAAAGGTTCTGCCAACCGCAACGAGGCTCGCATCCGTGTAGCTCGGTTGCAGGAGCGTATTGCTAACTGCCGTGAGGATAACCTTCATAAAATCACCCACGCACTCACGCACGACAGCCAAGTGCGTACCCTCTGCATGGAGGATTTGAACGTGAAGGGTATGCAGCATAACCACCATTTGGCGCAAGCCGTAGGTGACGCATCTTTCGGGATATTCCTGATGCTGCTTGAATACAAGTGCCGCTGGTATGGTGTGAATCTCATCAAGATAGACCGCTTTGTCCCAAGCTCGAAGACCTGCGGCAAATGCGGCTATGTGTATAAAGGATTGAAATTGAACGAGCGAAACTGGACTTGTCCGGAATGTGGCACGCATCACGACCGGGACTTCAATGCCGCTTGCAACATCAAAGAATTTGGCTTGAAAGCCCTACCCACGGAGCGTGGGAAAGTCAAGCCTGTGGACTGTCCTCTTGTGGATGACCGACCTCGTGTCCTAAAAAGCAATGGCAGGAAGAAGCAGGAAAAGAGAGGAGGTATTGGTATCTCCGAAGCCGCTAAATCTTTAGTTTAGCGGTAGTTCACCTTCTAGTCAAAGGGAGCAACAACCGTTCCAGAAGTTCTTTCTTGTTCTCAACGGTCATTTTGTTTCTTCCTTTGGCTATGATTTCAGCAGCCAAATCGCTTTTACGCCCGGCGATGTATTTTTGTCGCTTTCCGTTGATGACTGCCTCGATACGGAAATCATGCCGGGTGTTTTCGATGATGTTGATTTCTGATACTAGAAAGCCATCCTCTGTTTCGTAGGGTTCAACGATGGTGGGCAGGTAGTGCTTCATGGTTTCCCCTATGAGCGGAGATACCAAGCCGGAAAGATGCTCTTCGATGCGGTCTTTCCAATACTCATCGATTTGATAATTGGTGGCATAATCGTAGAAATGGCTGATGGCAAGGCTGACTTCCTCGATTATTCTTTTCGCATTCTTTATTCCGTTTTGTCGGGCAAATTGCAAGAGGTCATCTTCCGTGATGCCGTTGTCTTTTCCCGAAATATTCATAGAGTGTACGTTTTCATAGGCCGCACCGTCTAAATTGGTGGTGAATGTCATGTCGTATGCAGGGGTGATGTGCCATGTGCCGTTTCTTTCCATCAGGAAAGAGAAATTCTTGATGTGGTCATCCACGTTGCCACCCATGACATTGAATACCATCCGGCGGTACAGTTCAGATTGCTCACTTGCCGGGATGCTCAGCTTTCGGCAGACTTCAAACAAATCCTCATAGCTTGTTGCGTCCGGATTCATGGCAGCGAGCGTCTGTGTATGTATCTTCTCTCCGTTTATCCTATCGTAACGCTCCGTCAGGAAGTGATGTTTCCCCTCAATTTGAATGAGTCGGGAAGGCATCATCGTAATCCCGGCTTCTTTTGCCAACTCATAATATACCATTTCCATTTGCGTGAACGGAAAATCGTCCCCTTCTGCAAACTTCAATATGTAGTAGGTATAGCCCTCCGGCAAAGGAACTTGGCCGGAACGTATATCATGTGTCGTTTCATTGATGGCGATGATGGCTTTCGGGTGCTGTCCTCCGGCTGATGTCCCTATCTCATAGATACTTTGCAGTTGCAGTGCTTCATCATCTTGCACGGATATTTCCTCCCGTTCCTCAAAGATACGGCGTGCCAGTTGGTATAAACTCTCTATCTGGAGAGTAGAAGAGGATTCCAATCCCGGTGTGGCCGGAATGAACTCAAAGGCTCCCATTCCCCGTTTTCCGATGAAAGACAGTTTATCTACCGGCGTGAGTTTGCGCTTGGGGATATGGTTTTGTGCCGCCCATTGGTCGAAGACCATGTTACCCCACCGGTCAGGCAATGAATCTGCCAAGAACGGTGGAAGACCTTGATAAATCTTTTCTCTGTTTCCGAGTATGGGCATACCCTTTGCCGTCGATCCTTTGACAGAAGCGGTCAGTGGGGCGATTTCCACTCCTTTCTTGATGAAGTCCGGATGATAGTTGAAGACGGCTCTTTTGCTCCTTTCGTCCCAATAGAGCTTTCCGACTTCTTCCCCCCATAACATAACACTCACAACATTATTTTCCATGTCTTATCCTTTTCGGCTTTTTATTCATTATTTGTTCCATAGTATAGGCTGAAACAGGTATTTCCGGCAGCAGGTCGTCCATCTGTTCCAGACAGTCCACTACTCGCAGCAGGGCAAGAAAGTTGCCCATATTGATGTTATAGGCCTTCCCGTTCTCAAACTGGCGCAAGGTGATAAGGCTGACACCGGCTTTCTCGGCAGCCTCTTTTTGGGTGAACCTATAGGTTAGTCTGTATTCCTTAAATCGCCTGCCCAGTTCCGCTATGATTTCCGGATTGGCCATGGCTTGGGTGATGTGATTCGTTGTCATATCACAAAGGTAAATATATTAACTGTTAAATCAAAATATAATAGATAATAATTAATATATTTACTATTATATTGAATGTTGCGAGATGTCGTTTGTGTGCTAATCCCCCAATTCCATGCTTCGCTTATTGCCGCCTATAATCGGGCTTTGTGCGGGCTTTATGTCCTGAATGCTTTTTAGCACTTCCTCCATTTGGAAGATTTTGGCGGCAGCGATGAAGGTGGTGGCGGATATATCCGGCTGGAGGATTTTCAGTACCTTCTCCGATGGCTGATATCCTTTCATCTTCAGTTCCAGGATGGCGTTGAAGTCATCATTCCACATAGCCTTCATGAAAGCCTGCTCTTGTTCGTTGGCAATGTCCGGCATTTGGATGGTATGCAGTTGCCTGCCGAACAAGAGCAGGTTTTTTCCGATAAAGTCGGCGTGTTCCGGTTTGACCCCGCAATCCTTGGCAGTCTCATGCCAATGCGATACGGTTTCCTGTACCTTTTCGATAATCTGTTTGTGTTCCCGGATACCCATGTTCTCACCCACCTTTTGCAGATCTTCCATCGTGAAATTGTCTTGTTTGCCGTTGAGTGACAGTTGGTGGCGGTTCGTCCATTTGCCGCCCGGTGTGTATGAGTAGCAGAGGTCGTATGCCGGTGACAGTTTCCACTTCCCTTGTCTATCCATCAGGAAAGAGAAGTTCTTGCTATGGTCGTCATGGTTCCGGCCCATGACGTTGAACACCATTCTTCGGTAAAGCTCCTCTTGGCTGGGATAAGGCAGGTTCATTTGCCTCATGATGCGGAATATCTCTTCGTATGAATGGCGCTGGTCACGGTCATAGTGGGCAAGCCCGGCCAATGTCTGTACATGAATCTTCTCTCCGTTTTCCATACGGTCAAAACGGCGTGTCATAAAATGGCATGACTCTTTTTCCTGAAGTAACCGACATTCCATCATATCGATACCACAGGCTTTTGCCATTCGGTGATAGGCATATTCGATGTTTCCTATTCCTTGTGGATTGTCCGTTATCTGCGTGTGTTCGCTGTATTTGCCGCCATCAAATTTCAGCAGCCAATACCCGAATCCTTCAGGGGCTTTTACCTGCCCGGAGCGTACCTCTCCGGTAATATCGTTATAGGCGATGATGGCCTTGGGCTTGGCACCTCCGGCTGATGTTCCCACCTTCAGTATATCCAGTATGTTTCTTCCTTCCTGGCGCAGTTGGGTCTGAAAAGCCATCCTATCTGTGAATACGAATTGGGCAAGCTCCGTCAGTTCCTCGATATGGAGGACCGATGATTCGTTCATGCCGTTGATTGGCGAGGACGGCTCAAACTCCAGTGCGCCCATGCCACGTTTGCCTACATAGCAAAGCCTGTCTAAAGGGGTTATCTCTTCTCTGGACAATCCCTTGCTGGCAAACCATTCATTGATGATCTGGTTTCCAAAAGTATCCGGCAGTGAATCGGCAAACAGTCCGGGCAACCCCTTGAAACAGTCGGTGCGGTTTTCAAGGAACCGGTAGGGTGTGTTCCTGTATTGGTCGATGGGCATGATGATGGGAGAAATGTCAAGACCGGAGCGGATGAACTTCCGTTCATAGTCGAACAAGGCGGCATTGCTTTCCTTTTCCCAATAGAGAGAGCCTACGCTTTCTCCCCACAGCTTTACATCTACTATCAAATCATTCATGGTTATCTTGTTTTAAATGGCGTACACGGTAGCGTTTCTTCCCTTGCAGTTTTTTGAGCTCTATCGGGCTGACCCGGATTTCCGGTACCAGTTGCTCCAGGTTCTCCAGCAGGCCGAGCGAGCGGAGTACGCTGATGAACAACAGCAGCGATACCGATTTGCCCTTCTCGATGTTCGCAACGGTCAAGGGGCTTACACCGGAAGCCGTTGCCAGTTCTTCCTGCGTGATACGCTGCCTGATACGTGTCTCTTTGATGCGTTGGCCGATTCTCATCAGCACAGCCGGATTGCTCATTTCATGCCACATGGTTGTTCCTTTTTTGCAAATATACAAATAATCCATGTAAATGTATAGATTAACTTGAATATATGATGTTAATCTATATAAATATAATGATTATAGTTGCCTTGTCTTTTCTTGAATTAAAAGCAAATAAAATCACAATACATTGTGATTTTATTTGCTTTTAATGTTTTAAATTGGTATTTTTGTCGAAAAATCACAATGTATTGTGAATATGAAAGAGATAGGAAAGATTATTAAAGAGCGTAGAAAGAGTTTGAAGGTCAATCAGCTGGAACTCTCCGAGCTGGCAGGTGTGGGCATCAATACGTTGGTGGCCATCGAGCGTGGAGAAGGAAATCCTAAATTGGAGACACTGCTTTCCATTCTTGACACGCTTGGGCTTCAAATGACTATCGGATTGAAAAGTTGAATTTAACTGTTAATTGAAATGAGACGATGTGAAGTTTATTTGCACGGAAGAGGATAATGGAGAATATACATTCACCTATGATTCTTCTTATTTGGAAAAAGAGGATTATCCATCGGTCAGCTTGACTCTTCCATTACGTGAAGAGCCGTATCGGTCAACGGTCTTATTCCCGTTCTTCTTTAATATGTTGTCGGAAGGTGAAAACCGGAAACTGCAATCCCAATTGTTGCACATCGATGCCGAAGATGACTTTGGCATACTGCTGGCCACAGCCCGCTATGATACCATAGGTGCCGTAACCACTAACCCTGTATTGCCATGATGACTTTGACGGTTTGTCCTTCGACATTGGCCGAGGGATTCGATACTTATTCTCTTGCCGCACGAAAAAAAATGTTTGACGATAAAGCGGTGTCTCATTATCTGAGAGTGCCAAGCCCTTCGACAAACAGTGAAGAAGCCAATGAAGCCATACGGAATGCAAAGCGCATCTCATTGTCGGGCGTACAGCCCAAGTATTCGGTCATTGTTGATGAACAGGAATCGTATCTTCGTTATACACAGGAAGGCGAGCAGGGAGCATATATATTAAAGCCGTGTCCCAGCAGTTACCATATACTAAACCGGGATTATTGTGCGGCCAATGAGCATTTTACCATGCAAATTGCGGCACAAGTATATGGAATAGAGACGGCGGCCAACAGGCTTTGCTTTTTCAGTAATGATGAAGCCGCTTATTTGACACGGCGATTTGATGTTCATGACGGGAGAAAATATCAGCAGGAAGATTTTGCGGCATTGATGGGATATACGAAAGCGAATGGAGGGAGTGACTATAAATATTGCAATGGCAGCTATGAAGAGTGTGCGGAGGTAATACAGAAATATGTAAAAGCTGCCCGGATTGATTTGCTTCGTTTCTTCAGGCTGATTGTATTTAACTTCATCTCTTTGAATGACGATGCGCATCTGAAGAATTTCTCTCTGATTAATAGAGGAAACGAATATCGGCTTTCTCCCGCGTATGACTTGATAAACACCTCATTGCATTTGACTGAACCCCGAATATTCGCTCTTGATAAAGGATTGTTTAAAGAAGGAATGAATTTGGGTGATACCCATCAGGTAGGGCGGAAGGATTTCGAGGAATTTGGACGACGCATAGGGCTGGGCGGTAAATTGATAAAGCGTGAGCTTGATGAGTTTGTCAAAGAGAAACCATTGGTGCAAGTATTGATAGACCGTTCCTTTTTATCGGAAGAACTGAAAAAGCAATAATAGGATGTCTATGGGGTACAGGTGTAAGACGCTTTCTTTCTGATGAAGGGCGGATAAAGCATTCTTCAAGAAAGTACTTCTCCTTTTCCCATGCCGGTCATACCGTTAAAACTGATTGATAAGTATGATGCGTATGTTGGCCGGTATGTCTATCATTGTGGCAATGAAAACAGAGAGAGGATTGATTTACGCCTTGTTTTCCGGGACGGGAAGGAGATCGGTATGGATGATCTTAATCTGTATTATAATTGACGTGACGGCCTGAATGTCCCCCGGATGAATGTTCGGGGGATTTTTTTTCTTTTGGGCGTTCCCGTGGGACGGTCGGGCTTTACGTTTCAAGTCCTCGCCTAAAGGCTGTGGGCTTTACTCTGCAATCCCTAACGCATGGCTGAAAACTCCTCTTGCCGGTGGTGTTCTTCTTCATACAGCCTCATGCGTTCTTGTAATGCTTCTTTTAAATTGTCGCTTTTTTTCAGTCCGAGTTTGGCACGTATGTTCGCTCGTTGGCTGGTTATGTTTCCGCTACTCCGATGTAATAATTCGCATATTTGGCTGACGGTCTTGTCTTGCAGTATTAAACGGCAGATGTTTAATTCGGACGGGGATAAATTGGGATATATTCTCCTGATTGTATCAAGTTTACTTTTTTCCTTTTTCTGGTATGCGGCAAGGGCTGTAAAAAGATTTTCTTTGGATTGTTCCCCTATTATGTTTAACAGGGAGCTTGTCTTTTCTTCCGGGTTATTCTCGCTTAACAACTCGGCGAACGCGAATAGTTCTTCCTTTTTCATTTGGAGACGTTTCAAAAGCATTTCCTCTTCCTCTTTTAGCAAGTTGCTACTTTTTAGCAAGCTGCTGATATTACTGTGTAAGGATCTTCCTAATAAGGGGATCATGGTGTATATGATGATGATCAAAGGCAGATAACTGTATAGGAACGGTTCGTCGGTGATAAGTGTGCAGATTGTATAGGAAGCTATGGTAAGGGAGGACAATAGGATGGAGATATTACTCATATAGGCACAGATGGAAAGCATGGTAAATAAGAGAGAGATAGTAATGTTACTCATTATCAATGCTCTTTGATAACTATATTTATATCCGCTACATATTGAGCAATAAATTATCTCGATAAAAATCTCGATATGTATGGCTATCAGTATAATGGAAAAGGTCGTGGTCAGATTTACTCTCTTTTTAAAATAAGCGAGAGTGCACATAATGATAAACAGGAATAATACGCTGTTAATATAATAAAACTGTTCATTGGGAAATGGAACTGAATATATGTATATGGGTGCGCATAAGGCCAGCATGAGCAGGGATAGATGAAAGACACGTTTTTGTTGATACGTTATTATCATTTCGCTTTCTTTTTTGTCGTAAGTTTGAGTTTTTATTGAACTTAGAAAAGTAGCGGCTTTTGTGCTGAATTTCATGTGTTTTATTGTTTTAAGTGTTATTAAGTATAATGTTTCCTGCAAAAATAACTGTTTTTTTTTTTTTGTATGTTTAAGTACTTTTCTTTATGATGTTAAGTGTTTTTAATTGTTGTGTAAGCGTGATTGGCTGCTGTGGTAAGTGTTGTAGCTGTTGTGTGGTTGTCTTTTTAAGTATTTATAAGTTTAAAATACTTGTTTTTTGCTTTGGAGGTTGGTTTATAGGTGCATATCTTTAGCGGTTGAAATTCAGGGGGTGTAAAAGCCTGGGTTTGGATTGTCATATTAACAAACGATTAAATGACGAAAAGATGTTTTTTTATATTAAATGTGTATTGTTCGTGCTCGTGTTGAGTATAAGCGGAGAAATATCCGCTCAGGAGAAGCGTGATTCGGTAAGGATCTATTTTCATCAAGGAAAGGTAAATATAGATACATGTTTACTTGACAATGGGAACGAGATGGAGCGGTTTGCTAAAATCTGTTCCGCATTGAACGACTCCGTCCGTCTTATCAGGAAAATTCAAATAATAGGAGGAGCTTCCCCGGAAGGAGGGGGGCTGTTGAATGGAAGGCTGTCTGAAAAACGAGCAGAGGTTTTGTGGCGGTATATATCACCTTATATAAAGATTCCGGTATTGGAGAGGGATTTTCATTTTTCGGGAAGCGACTGGAACGGACTTATAACGATGGTGAGAGCGGATGTGAATGTTCCGGAGAGGGAGGATGTCCTTCGTTTGTTGGAGAAGATCGTACGTTTGGAAAACCAGGATAGCCCTTATTGGGGGGGAGAACTGAAAAGACTGAAAGGGGGGAGGCCATACTCATATTTGTATAAATTCCATTTTCCGAAACTTCGTTCGTCGATGGTGAAAATATGCTATGATAGTGATCCGATAAATCCCGTCAGAGATACGGTATATATACATACACGTGATACGTTGTGCATCCGTGATACCGTTACCGTCATAGCTCCGGTAAAGAAACGGCCGTTTTGCATGGCGGTGAAAACAAACTTGCTTTATGACGCTGTTTTGATACCTGACATCGGGGTTGAGTTCTGTTTGGGGAAGAACTGGTCTGTGGCCGGGAATTGGATGTATGCCTGGTGGAAAAGTGATCGGAAGCATAATTATTGGCGTATCTATGGGGGAGATGTGGAGTTGCGCCGCTGGTTCGGTCGGAGAGCGGTGGAAAAACCGTTTTCCGGGCATCATGTCGGATTGTACGGGCAGATCGTCACCTATGATTTCGAATTGGGTGGGAAAGGTTACTTGGGGGATAAATGGAGTTACGGGGGAGGCGTGGCTTACGGCTACTCGTTACCTGTGGGACATCGGTTCAATGTGGATTTCACGTTGGGAATCGGCTACCTTGGAGGATCGTACAAGGAGTACATCCCTTTGGACGGTCACTATGTATGGCAGACCACTAAAAACCGCCGCTGGTTCGGCCCGACCAAGGCGGGTATCTCTTTGGTGTGGTTGATCGGGCGGGGGAATTATAGCCGGAAGAAAGGAGGCAGGCAGTGATACGGATACGCTTTAGTCTGGTGTTCATATTTTTATGGATAGGACTGACGGCTTGTGAGCATAAGGATTTATGTTACGATCATCCGCACTTTGCCACGGTGCGGGTAATATTCGACTGGACCAAGATTTCCAATCATGACAAGCCTGAAGGCATGAGGGTCGTATTTTATCCGACCGATGATGAAAGCAACACGTGGATATTTGATTTCCCCGGAGGAGAGGATGGGGAAGTGGAGCTCCCCGAGAATGATTACCGGGTAATTTGCTTCAACTACGATACCGACGGGATGGTTTGGAAAGAAAACGGCAGTTACACGCTTTTTACTGCCGATACGCGTGATGTTCGGTCGCCGGATAACCGGACAATGGCCGTCACCCCACCCTGGCTGTGTGGCGACCATATAGACAGAGTTATCCTCAAGGACATTCCGGGAGGAAGCGCGGAGATAGTACGGCTAACTCCCGTAAACATGGTATGTCACTACACGTATGAGGTGAACGGTCTTCGGGGACTGGATAGGGTGGCGGATTTGCGGGCCGCTCTTTCCGGCATGTCCGGCTCGCTTAACATGTCCGGCGACAGTTTGCCCGCCGGTCTTTCGGAGAGCCTGCTCTTTGATGGAATGGTTTCACGGAATCAGATTATAGGCGGATTCTATACGTTTGGACATTCCGCACTTGAAGGAGAGCCCAATGTTTTCCGGCTGTATCTCAAGAACCGTTCCGGCAGCATGTCTGTATTGGAACAGGACGTGAGCGACCAAGTGCATGATGTCCCGGTAGCGGGGCATATCGGTGATGTGCATCTGGTGTTGAATTTTGATTATGAGGTACCATCCGAGCCGGGAAATGGCGGTCCGGGATTTGATGTGGACGTTGATGATTGGGATGATGTGAATGTGGATATAGTGTTGTAAACGGATATTTGAGTTTTCAGTGCGGATTGGATGCCGGGTAAACGCTATGTCAACTATTAAGTAATCGAGTTTATTAATTATATGTATCAATTTGATTTGTTTTTATTTATGAAAAAAAGTACAGTAATGCTTTGGGCAATCTTTGGAGCGCTACTCATGGGTTGCTCAGACGAGGAGATTGCGAATGTGGAAACCTCCTCGCGGAATGCGATTGGTTTTAACGTGTTAAGTAATGCGGCGGAAACGAGGGCTACCCCTACTACCCCCTCCAACTTGACGAGCACCGATTTCGACGTGTTCGCTTTTACGGCGGATGGTACTGCCTTCATGGGAAAGGTCGACACGGAATATGGACATGACGGAGTGAATATCGTGTACAAAGATAATAAGTGGGATTATAAAAATGCGAACGACCTTCGTTATTGGCCTTCCGAGGCTTTGGACTTTTACGCGTTCAATCCCGGAACGGTTAGTGAAGACATGTTGGCGTTTTATAGGTGGGAAGCCTCCGGGACTTCTCAAAAGATAAGTTATACCTGCATCGATGAGTATGGAGCCGGTACTCATGCAAACTACGACGTGATGTATGCCATAGCCAAAGACCAGACAAAAGACTCAAACAACGGAAAAGTGAAATTTAAATTCAAACATATTCTGTCTCAGGTCGTATTCAAAGCAAAGACCCAATACGCTAACATGCGGGTGGACATCCGTGACATCAAGATTCATAATATCAGATTTTCCGGCGTCTTCACATTGCCTGCGGCAGCCGATGGAACGGGAAGTTGGAGTTCGCCTGATTTAACATTTCCACACGCATTTACCGTAGTGAAAGACAAATCCATCACGGTCGAAGGTAATACCACAGCTACCGATATTTCCACAAGTTCTCCTATGCTGAATATACCACAGGAGCTGACTGCTTGGACTGTTTCCGGAGCCAGCAAAACCAAGAAGGGTGCCGACGATGCGAAGCAATGTTATCTGGAGATCTCCTGCAAAATCCAGCAGTCCGGAGTTTATCTGTTGGGTTCAGCAAGTGAATACAAAATAATTTATGTTCCGTTCGGAGTTATATGGGAACCGGGCAAGCGTCATATCTACACGTTGATTTTCGGTGGTGGTTATACTGATCAGGGAAAGGCTGTGTTGAATCCGATCCAGTTTGATGCAGAGACAACAGGCTGGGTTGATGCAGATAATAAAGACGTAAACGTCAAACCTTAATCCAAACGTTTATTAATATCGTACCCGTTGGCAGGTTAAACATACGCAAGATTAACCCTGCCAACGGGTTTTTTATTGCTTTTATCATCTGTAATTTATGTGTAGGGTTGCTTTTTGCGTACCTTTTTCCTGGAGAATTTCTTTTGTGGAGTGTTTGCCCTGTATATTCCCGATACGCTGTTATAGCAGGGAACTGTTTTTATCCAAGTAGTCAGATATAGCCTCTTGCAATACCGATTTTAGCGAATCGCCTTTGCGGATCGCGATCAGCTTTAAGTTCTGGTGATAGGTTTCGTCCATGACAAAATTACAATGCACGGTTTTCGCTTTCTTCGGCTTTTGAGCCTCTTTTTGCCCGGCCGTGGATTGGATCAGGCTGTCTAATCCCCCGGTCAGCCCGGCCGACATACTGTTTTTTAAATCGTTCTTCTTTGCCATATGGTTACTTTATTTCTGTTAGCAGTTCGTTACATACCTTTTCGTAGTCCTCTGCCCCGGCAGATTTGGGGGCATAGTGAAAAATATCCTGCCCTTGTGTCGGGGCTTCGGCCAGCGTAATGGCGTTGCGTATATGGGTGCTGAACACTTTGCCCTGGAATGTTTCCTGTACCAGTTCCGAAACGCTCTTGTTCAGGTTCTTTCTTCCGTCGTACTGGGTTATCAGGACCCCGGCTATCGAAAGATCCGAGTTCAAACGTTGCTGCACCTTGTGGACGACCTGCATAAGTTTGGCCATTCCACGCATTGCCAGGAATTGAGCCTGAACCGGGATAATCAACCGATCCGAGGCCGTCAGTGCGTTAAGCGTGAGCAGCGACAGCGAGGGGGGGCAGTCGATCAGGATATAATCGAATTTTTCCTTTTGGCCCTTGATAAGGTGGGCTAAGATAAGTTCCCGCCCGGCCTCGTTGATTAACTCCGTTTCAACGGCCGAGAGATCCAGGCAGGAGGGAACGACTCTAAGACCGTCCTTATGCTCGTAGATCGGCAGGTCGTATTCGCCTTTCATCGCGCCGTAGATCGTTTGGGGAAGCTCCGCGGAGAAGCCCAGCGATTCGGTCAGGTTGGCCTGCCCGTCAAGGTCGATCAAAAGAACCTTGTACCCTTTTTGACGTAACGCGCCGCCCAGGTTGATCGTGGTTGTGGTCTTTCCTACTCCCCCCTTGTGATTCAATACGGAGATTACTTTTGCTTTGCTCATAAATTCAGTTTTTTAAATGGTTGTCATGTCCGCAAATATAGTTAAAATACTAATATACTAAAATACTAAAAGTAGTATTTTTCGTTTTTTGCGTGTTTTTTGTGCCGATCGGGGAAGCGTACCGAAATAAATCCTGTTTCCGTCTTTCGGTACGTTTTGTTTCTGTACCGGAATTAATCAAAGATTAGAATAATCATAAATGTTTTTATACGTTAATCATACGTATGTATATATGTATATATTTGTTTTTGAGTATCTTTGTGTGCTATGAATAAAAAATAAAAGACATGAGCACTTATTCGTATAAAAATCCGAAGTTTATAAATTCCCCTAAAGGGGTGGTTGAAGTTGTAGAAGTGATTTATGACGGCAAAGATGATCCGGCCTATTCACTGGCTATTATTAAATGGGAAAATACCTATAAATTAGGTATTCGTTGGAACATCGCTTATAGTGAATGGGACGATTACCGCAAACAGAACGGGCAAGATGAATGTATAGGTAATCCACAGTCGAGAGGTATTCCCACCTGGTTTGTTTTGCCCGATGATATGATGTTTAGTGAGAAGTTCAGCGGTGCGATGCAGAGGCTTGATGAATTAAGAAAAGGTAAATAAGTAATGGAACAGGGAGAAATCATATTATACCAGCCGGATGAAGCGGTCAGGTTGGAAGTGAGGCTGGAAGATGAAACCGTTTGGCTGACACAGGCGCAAATTGTGGATCTTTTTCAATCCAGCAAAGCAAATATAAGCGAGCATATAAAAAACATATATGATCAGAAAGAATTAGAGGAAAGTTCAACTGTTCGGGATTTCCGAACAGTTCGACAGGAAGGCAAACGGCAAGTGATGCGCAATCTGACTTATTACAATTTGGATGCGATCATATCCATTGGGTTTCGTGTCAATAGTAAAAGAGGTATTTTATTTAGGCAATGGGCGAATAAGGTTTTAAAGGACTATCTTTTAAAAGGGTATTCCATTATAAACGTTTGTCAGAACTTGAAAGGACTGTCGCTCAACATACCGAGAAGATAGATTTTTTTGTGCGTACTGCCTTGCCCCCGGTCGAAGGCATTTTTTATAACGGCCAGATTTTCGATGCGTACAAGTTCGCTACCGATCTGGTAAAGTCGGCCAGGCGTTCGATCGTGCTTATCGACAACTATGTGGACGAAACGGTTTTGCTCATGTTGAGTAAACGCAGCGTCGGTGTCTCGGCCACCATTTACACCCAGCGTATCACGCAGCAACTCCAACTTGATCTTGACAGGCATAACAGCCAGTACCCACCTATCGACATCAGGACGTACCGGGACAGTCACGACCGTTTCCTGATCGTTGATGAAACGGACGTGTACCATATCGGAGCCTCGTTAAAGGATCTGGGGAAAAAGATGTTCGCTTTCTCAAAGCTGGATATTCCGGCGGCTGTGATAACCGACCTGTTATAATATCCCTTGTCTTATGAATGTGGTTATCTATTCACGTGTAAGCTCGCAGTCGGCCAGGCAATCGACCGAACGGCAGGTTGTCGATCTGGAGAGGTTCGCAGCCGGACGGGGGTACGAGGTGACGGCGGTCTTTGAGGAAAAGATAAGCGGACGAAAGGCCAATATCGAACGCCCGGTTTTAAGCCGTTGCCTGGAATACTGCACGGATCCGCAGAACCGGGTGGATATGTTGTTGCTGACCGAGATCTCACGCCTGGGGCGTTCAACCCTGGAGATCCTAAAGTCACTCGATACGCTGCACACGCATAAAATATGCGTGTATATTCAAAACCTGAACCTGGAAACATTACGGCCGGACAAGACGGTAAACCCCTTGTCCTCTCTGATCACTACCCTGTTGGGGGAACTGGCCGCGATCGAACGCCAGGGGATCATCGACCGCCTTAATAGCGGACGGGAGTTGTACATCCAGAAAGGGGGCAGGCTGGGACGGAAGCCGGGAAGCCGGAAAACGGCCGAACAGAGGAAAGAGGAATACCGGGAGGCGATCGCTTTGTTAAAGAAAGGCTACTCGATCCGGAACGTGGCGAAGCTCACGGGAAAGGCCGTTTCGACGATACAACAAGTAAAAAAAAGACTTCATTAGTAGCTGATTATCAGAACAAATGTTGTATTTTTGCAACAAATACGAGTAAATGCACATAATTAAAAACGAGTATTTACACGTGTCTAAAAACGAGTATTTGCACGAAAATAATCAGAATCTAAATAAAAACGGTTATGGCAACAATGGCGGAGAAAATGGCGGCTTCACTGGAGGAATTAAGAAAGCTTCAGGAGAAAGACCGCTGTGTCGTCCTGCAAGGGACGGTCGAGATAGGGAGGACGCATTTAACCCGGCTGTTGGATAACGGCTGGTTGCAGGAAGTAATGAAAGGCTGGTATATTGCGGCCAGGCCGGGAACAGAGGGGGACACGACGGTCTGGTACACCTCATTCTGGTATTTTATCGCGAAATACGCGGCTGTCCGGCTGGGGGAACAATGGTGCTTGACGGCCGACCAGTCGCTGGATCTGTATTCGGGGAAAACGACCGTGCCCGTGCTGGTGATTATCAAGTCGCCGAAAGGCCATAACAACACGCAAAAGCTGATGTATGATACCTCGCTTTTGGTGTTTCAAAGCGAGATTCCGGATCAGGTATATAAAGAGCCGGAATACGGCCTTAATCTCTATCCGCTTGCCGAAGCCCTGGTATATGCCACGCCGAGATATTTCCAGGTGGAGAGGATCGCGGCCCGTACCTGCCTGGCCATGATACGGGACGCTGCCGATATATTAAAGGTACTGGCGAGAAACGGGGCTTCGCTTCGTGCCGGAAGAATAGCCGGGGCGTTCCGGAACATCGGGAACAGCGAAATCGCCGACTGCATCGTTTCCACGATGCGGGGGTTCGGGTATGACGTGAGAGAAGAAGATCCGTTCGAGGATCAGCCACGAACGCCCCTTGTTTATGAGGTGTCGCCTTACGTCACACGCTTGCGCCTGATGTGGGAGAACATGAGGGATAAGGTTGTAGAACTGTTTCCCGAAGCCCCTGGAAAGATTGATGACGTGGAGGGGTATTTGAGATCCGTCGATGAAAAGTATTCGGAGGACGCTTATCATTCTCTCTCGATCGAGGGATATAGGGTTTCCCCGGAACTGATCGAGAAAGTGCGTGTCGGGAACTGGAAGCCGGAGGAAGAAGATAAGGAGCATAAAAACGCGCTGGTGGCACGTGGGTATTACCAGGCGTTCCAGGCTGTCAGGGGGACGATCTCCGATATACTGAAAGGAAAGAACGCAGGGGAAGCGGTAAGGGCGGATCATCCGGTCTGGTATATGCAGATGTGGATGCCGTTCGTTACGGTGGGGATCTTGCAAAGGGAGGATCTTGTGGGTTATCGTACCGGGCAGGTCTATATACGGGGACCGCAACATATCCCGTTGAACCCGAAAGCGGTCAGGGACGCTATGCCCGTCCTTTTCGATCTCTTGAAGAATGAGCCGCACCCGGCGGTAAGGGCTGTCCTGGGACACTTCTTTTTCGTGTATATTCACCCCTATATGGACGGGAACGGGAGAATGGGACGGTTCGTCTTGAACGCCATGCTTGCGTCTGGAGGCTATAACTGGACGGTCGTTCCGGTGGAGCGTAGAAAAGAATATATGAAAGCGTTGGAAAAGGCCAGCGTGGAAGGGGATATTTCGGAGTTTACGAAAGTAATCGCATCATTGGTCAAGTAATGAATAGGGGAGTATATAAAAACAAAACCCTGGAGTTTGTCTTACGACAGGGACAACAGAGGATTACTACGCAAGTATAGGGAGTATATCTCGTTTATACAAGGATTTTATGGCTTTTCTGGATTGATTTTAAAAAGAATAGAGGTTTGTTCCCTGGAATGTAGTATTTACTACTTTTAGTATTTTAGTGTATTAGTACAATTTTGTAAGTTTTATCATGGCAAAAGAACTGATCCGTGTCCCCAGGTATAATTCCGTGCTGATTGAACGGTTGTATGAGGCAGGTGGAAACGTCATGCTCGATCTGATCATATACCTGGGCAGCTATCACCTCAAAGACTTGTTCGGGACTTCCTGGTTCTCCGTAGAAGACTTTTGCCGTAAGATGGGGTATGACCGTACCAACTTGCAGCGCAAGCTGGATAGCCGGCAGCTTGCGGCCATGTTCGGAAAGAATATGTAGCCGGAATATGTATGTACTGGCACGGCAGGACAGAGAATCAGCCATCCTATCGAGACGGTTTTTGAGGCGGCTCTCTATAAACTGGGATTGGAGAACCTCTGCTATCCGACCATTGGCGAGGATGGCCGTACATCCTATAATTTCGTGCAGATCCTGAAACGTTTCGACATAATGACCGATTTCAAGACGAAGAAGTCAACGAAAAGGCTGTACTCGGCAGTGGTAAGCCCGGAGATAAAAAATTTCATGTTCTCGCTCTATAACCTCTTGGAGCTTCAGGATTACCGCAGCATGCCCAGCCGTTACCGCTATTTCTATCTGGAGCTTTCCAAGATGGTTTACCTGATCAAGTATAAGACCGCCAAGAATGAGGCTCCTTTTTATGTGCTGACAGTCGATCAACTGGCTAAAAAGCTCGGCATAGAGATTGCCGAACCCAAAGACCGGAAAAAGAAGGTCGCCTCGATACTGAAAAAGATGAATACTTACCTGAAATATACCAATTTCAATTTCTCTTTTGTGAAAGGCGATCATGAGAGATGGGTATATACCGTGTTGTTCTCGTTTCCTAGGCATACGCTGCACTATTTTGATGAAGGACAATATGCTGTCGTAGTGAAGAAATTCTATAAGAACCTGCTTGGGCTGTATGTCGAGATTGCCTACCCGGACACGGATATGGCTGTCAGGAGGAAGAAGATCAAAGAGGTGGAGGAAGATGCCGGACTGTATAAAGAGTTCCTTTTATGGGCAAACTCCCCGGAAAGCGTAGAAAAGAAAAAACAAATATATATCAGTGATTTCGTGGCTGTATTCGGCAGGTTTCCGGAAGGATGGGCACAGGAAGAGTTGGAGAGTGCCAATGGAACGGAAGTTGCTCCTGCTCCTGAAGAGTTTATATCCCCGGAAACGGACGGGGCGGTGAATATGGACAATCCAGCTGTGTAGAACCGTCCACTCCTTTTGCTTTAGTTGTGTAAAAATGTCCGGTTTCACTGGTCAGCCGTGTAAAACCGTCCACCCGTTGATGAAAGGAATAGGTAATAGCTGTTTTTTATATGTCAGTATATCAGTGAAATAAAATAGAGAAGTTTTTGAATAAAAGGTATTGGCTGTGTAAAACCATCCACCAAAATACATAATAAAGACCTAAACTCCTAACCCCTTTAAATATCCCCAAAGAAATGACCGGGAAAATTTATTTTCCCTTCACATGCCCTATACATACTTTCGGAAAAAGATTTTTCGGAAGTATGTGTTGATTTTCACGTTTTTTTATATGATTGGAAGGCGGTTCTGTTCTTTTGTATCCCAATTGGTTTTTCAGGGCGTTCCCTTCTGGCCGGACTATTCGTTGCAAGTCCTCGTTACCCTCCGGGCTTTTCCCTGCTATCCCTAACGCTCTACGCTCCGGCTATGCCGGAAGAGAGGTATGATGATTTTTTCTTGAACTGATAGGAACGTTGCGAAGGTAGGCGTGGACGGAACGCCCGATATTGAAAAGCCAAATCTCCATCCTCCCATTCCGGGAGGTAGTATTTACCAGTTCAATCCCGTTCTGATCCGTCTTTCCCGCTTTCTCTTCAATGCACTGTTCCCAATCAGTTGAGGAAAAATTTATGGTTGGGGCGACAAGCGATGTTTGCGAGTATTAATCTTTTAATTTTTGGCAGTATGAAAACGAAGAGAACCGTATTTGAAGTGAATGACGTTTATCGGGTGATGGAAAACAGCGAGTTGATTTATACCTTGACGAACAGTGAGAAACTGAAACGTGAAGAATATAAGTATGAACAGATGGAAATGGACGGGTTGTGCTTATCTGATGTACTGGAAACACTGACACCCAGCCGTAAAAAAGTCGCTTATGCGGCGATTGAGCTATATAAACGGCTGAAAGAAGGGCAAGTTGAAAGTCCTGCGCTTTTATCCAGCAATAATGTTTATAAAATGATGCATCCTGTTTTGTCCGATATAACTACTGAAGAGATGTGGGTGCTGTTGCTGAACAGTTCGTCCAAACTCATCCGTAAAGTCCGTATCTCATGCGGTGGGATAAATACCGCCCCTGTGGATATACGGGTTATCATGAAGCAGGCATTGTATTATAACGCCGTATCTTTTATCATGGTGCATAACCATCCGTCAGGGGCACGCAAGCCCAGCGGTGCGGATGACCGTTTGACGGAAGCGGTTAAAAAAGCCGCTGAAACATTAGACATCCGTCTATTAGACCATGTGATTGTGGCAGGCAATAACTATTATAGCTATGCGGACGAGGGAAGATTGCAAAAGAGGTAAAGGTGGACGGGAGAAATCCCGTCTGCCCGGAATTTCGGCTTCGGGGTTCTTTTTTGGCAGTTACCCCAAAAAAGAACCAAAAAAATGCTTCCCAGACTATCGATGCGACATCGTAAAATACGCAAGGACGTGGCTTTTCAGAATAAATACATATCTTCGCGCCAAAGGTGATCGGAATGAATGTATTTTCTGCTTTTGATACAGGCGTTATGGTGGCTCTCTTACTGGGCATTGAGTTTCTTAGAAGTGATATCCGAACGATTCTCTATTGTAAAAGGAATGATCCCAGGATTCTTAAGAGTTGCTTATATACGCTGCTTATATTATTGACCAGCCTTTATTCTATTGTGACCGGAGCCATGCTTCATCCGGAACCCGTACCTGTTTATGAATTGATACCCGGTTTTCAAATAGGAGTTTATGGCTTTTCTTTTTCGTTTATATTGCTCGCTGTTGCATGTATTTATCGTAGAACATTACCTTTTGTCCTTTTGGGGTACGCTATGATATATGTAATCGGTGTATTGATACCATTGCTTAGGTATGTAGTGTCTATGATGGATTATTTCATTCGTACAAGGGTATAGCAGGTTAATTTCTTGATTGTATCGGATTGCCCTTTTTATGGGCTGCCTCCCCCGGCTTCTTTCCTCCGATCCGAGTCCGGCTTTTTGCTCGGCAGAGGTTTCGGGATTCCGCAAAGGGCAAGTTACGGCCATGTGCCTTTACTGTATGGAAAATAACGATGAAGAGGTATCTTCCCAACATTTTCCATTTGTAAAACTTGGCTTATTGCTTGCAATCCAGACCTTGATATGCCGAAAAAAGGCTCAGAACTCAGATGGGGAATGACATCAAAAAAAAGGTCGGCTGACCAAAGACCATCCCGATACAAAAAATGAAAAGGTCTTGAATCTAGCTGAAGAATAAATCAGATGTTCAACTTAAATAATGCGGATATGGAAAATTTGATTACACAAATCAACAAAGAGAGATTGGTTAATAGCGACACAGCTCTTATGATGAAGGAATTATACTATTACGTGCCTTGTGAGTATTGGTATGACAAACTGGATAGGCTACGTACCGATGTTGAGGGAAGGAATACTCCGATGTATATGTGCGAGTGCCCGACACTGGCAGCATGTATCCAATGGATGATACAGACTCGTGAATATACGTTTCAAACAGAACAAAACGGTAAGGTCTGGCATGTGGTTGTAAGGGCTGGAGATTATGTGCTGTATGACTCCGAAAGTAATGCGGATGCTTTTTGTTGTTTGGAAGAAGCACTGGAAAAAGCGGTACAGGAGTGCATGGAGTTCTTGTATTAAATTGAATTAAAAAACGGTCCCCTTCACGGGAACTTTCCTATAACCTTGTTAAGAGGTGGGGGCAGATGATCTTTGAGAATCATCTTTGAAGGTGAAGGATGGGAGAAGAGATTTATTTCGTATTTCTGTTCTCAGATTTTAGTGTAATACCATTCCTTCGCAGCAGACGATACACTGTTCCGCTACTGCCTATATTTAATATTTTCTGTATCTCCCTTACCGGTGTTCCGGACTCATAGAGCTGGATGCAGCTTTTCTGCTTGGCGATATTGTTTTTGTTGATAAGTGTCTTTCTGCCGAATTTGACACCTTTTTCCTTGGCGATTCTTCTGCCTTCTTGGGTTCTCTCATAAATAAGGTCACGCTCAAATTGGGCGAAAGCACCGAGAATGTTGTTCATCAGTTGGCCGATTGCGCCTTCCGTACTGATGTTGTCTTGCAGTGAGGTGAATTGGATGCCCCTATTCTTGAAATCTTCCAATAGCGTAAGGATATTCTTCAGCGAACGGCCAAGCCGGTCCAGCTTATATACGACAAGCGTGTCGCCTTCCCGGAGAAAGTTCAGGCAGGCATCCAGTTCCGGGCGGTTTTGTTGACGTCCGGTCATTTTCTCAGAGAAGATCTTCTCACATCCGGCAGCCTTCAACGCTTCCAGTTGCATATCCAGATGTTGTTCCTTGGTGGAAACACGGGCATATCCTATTTTCATCCTGTTTTGTATTTAGTTGTTTAATGAAGGTTTTAATTCTTCACTTTTTCAAACATGAAGACATTAATTCTTCATATTCCTCACGGCTGTATTGGTTGAACCCCTTTTGCTTCATAGCCAAAAGAAGTCTTTCCAATTCTCCGATAGTTACTACCTGTTTGCCGATAACGGTAAATTGTTCCCATTCTCCCTTTTCGTTGAGCAGGTATTCCCGGTGTGCAAAGCAGTAAAGAGAACCGTCAATGTCATTCCGTTTCTGCCATTGACGCAGGTGCTTCAAACTGGTGAAATCACGGGTGACAGTACGTGGAATGGGAACCAATACGTCAATTTCCATCTTGAATTTTATATTCTCTTCCGTTTCTCGCATGGGTGATTAGCTTATTTCATAATACATCAATTATTGTATGGACAGGAAGTTCCAGTTTGGAGAAGGCAAACATTTTCTTGCCCAAATCCTTTAGCGATGCCCCAATATGATATACTTCCGTATTATCAATGATTAAGAAGCGGTCGTGACTGTCTCGGTACGTCCTGATGTCGATAGGCGGGTACTGGCTGTTATGCCTGTCAAGATCGAGTTGGAGTTGCTGCGTGATGCGCTGGGTGTAAATGGTGGCTGAAACACCGATGTTTCGTTTGCTCAACATGAGTAACACGGATTCATCTACATAGTTGTCGATAAGTATAAGTGAGCATTTGGCAGACTTTATTAAATCTGTAGCAAACTTATACGCATCGAATATCTGACCGTCAAAGAAGATACCTTCCACCGGAGGCAATGAGGTGCGCACAAAGAAGTCTATCTTTGCATCATGTTCAGCAATGGTTTTCTCTATTTGGAAGAATTTATTGTTCATTCTATATTCCATGTCATTGAGCCGTTGGTTTATAGAATAGCCTTTCAATAAATATTCTTTTAAAATTTTATTTGCCCATTGCCTGAATTGCGTACCTCTTACGCTTTTAACTCTGTATCCAACTGAAATTATTACGTCTAGACTAAAGAACTTGACAGGCTTATCGGAATTAGCAATGTGCAAAAAATGCACATTGCTTTTCTCTTCCAATTCCTTTTCCTTAAAAACGTTATTTATATGTTTGGTTATAACGGTTCTGTCACGTTGAAAAAGTTCTGCTATCTGCGCTTGTGTGAGCCAAACGGTTTCATCTTCTAAACGTACTTCCAACCTTACAGCTTCATCCGGTTGGTATAGTATGATTTCTCCTTGCTTCTCCATTATATGTTTCGCTTTTATTATGTTGTTGCAAATGTACAAAAAAGAAACATTATAAAATCTATTTTTTCCGTAAGTATTACTTCAAAAGTTTGTTTCCTTTTTATTTTAATAAAACAGAAACATTCTGCTGTTTCAAAAAAAACAGTTGTCTGTTTGTTGTTCATAGTTGGGGTATCAAATAACTAAAATTCAAATGGAAACACTACTCTATATTTTAACATTTGTTTGTTAACTTAGGTAATAGTCGCTATATTTGTTCAGCTATGCACATGGATATAGGGAATATTACAATCAAAGGAGAATTGACTTGAATATAACTCAGGGAAATCTTCGGATATGTCCGGTGTAAAGCTGAGAGCCGTTAACAAGACTGATAACCGAAAAAGGAAATCATAGCAAAGGTAAAAGTCGTGAGAATGGAAAATAAATAATACTTCAAATTAAAAATAAGACCATTGAAGCAAGATTATGAAAGATATACATTATTATTTTATTCTGAATGTCGGTGCAGCCGATGGTGGGGAAGTTACCCATGCGATGTTTCAGGGAAAGATAGAATATAAACCGGGAGCTTTTGACGCTTTTTGGGATAGGGATGAAGCGGTTTCTCGATTAGAAAGTGAAGAGATCCGCAAACAGATGGTAGAGTTAGGTGTGCAGATGGAAATTGTACAGATACCTTAACCGGAATAATGGTTTTATAAAGCTTGTATTGGATGCTGGATTTTAAATAATCCATTCTCCGGAATGACGTACATAACTTACCGGATGAAAATAAATATCTTCTTTTTCGGCCTATAAGTACATAGTCTTATAAGGCTGTTCAGCTCTTTGCAAATTTGCTCACATTTTTCTTTTGGGTAATGTGGCAAATCACCGAATGCTTCGTATGGGACAAAGGCAAATCTCTTATCGTCCCACATGACAGGTGTATAACTCTGTTCCATTTGTTATTTGAAGTAAGGATAGCTGGCAGATTCCAATATTTCTGTATCAGTTGGGTAATCCGTCACTATTCAAGTGCGCCTGTGCGAACTTCCGTAGGTTCGTTTCGGCAATGCACTTTTCATAGATCTCATCCAATACTTCTTGCATATTTTCTACTTTTTCGAATTTTAAGGGGCTGCCGTTTGTTGCGGCCTGCCTTTCCAGTTGCTCGATGATACTGGGAAATATCCCACGCAATAAACCGACGGTAGCTACGGCTGTAGCTGGTTCTACCTCTATTGTAATCTTTTTCTTTTCCATATCGTTGTATTATGTTATCAAAAGTAATAATTATTAGGATATTGGTAAGCATTTCTTCTGAAAAACTTTTTAAAGATATTGTTTTAAGATGGCATATTGTGTTTTTGCGTTCACGCAGTATTCTTTCCCACCCTCCCCTTTATCGGAATGACTGTTCTCATTTCCGGTTTACCCGTAGTCATCCGCTATGCGGCTGATTATGGGTAAACCAGAAAAGAGAAGTTCCAAACGTGGGCGGGATTGCAATGGTCATCATCCGGAGCTTCGGCATTGCCGAAACAACCTCCTTCTTTCGTATTGTAGCCCCTTCCTTTTACCGTTTGTCCCGGCAGTCCTTTGCTAACCCGTTCCCCCCCTGCCACTTGTGGCAGGGAGATAGGAATACGGTTTTGCCTGCAAAACCGTATGGTTTGTTTTACTTTCCGTACTGCCCTTTTCCTTGTTTTCTGCCTCCCCTAATGTGCGTTTTTCATAGCCCCATCTGAGACCCTTTGTTTTTGAACGGCAAATTTATTTCGGTGGATGGATACGAAAGAGTTCCGGTCTTCGCCCTTTGTTCCGAAAAAAATAACGCCGGACGGCTTCGCTGTCCCCAACATTTTTTGTCGTCCAAAACTTTTCTCAATCCCTCCTTCCTTATTGATGCGTGCCGTAAAAAAAAGGCTCATAAACTCAGATGGGGCATGAAAGCTCAAAAAAAAAGTCGGCAGAAAGAAAAGGCCATCCCGGAAAGGGGTTTTAAAAAAAGGTCTTTAAATCTAGCTGAAGCATAAAATTAGAAGTTTAACAAACTAAGTAGCAGAAGTATAGGCAAATCATTCAATTTGTTTTTTCGGTCATCATCGCTCTTTGTGCAGTGGCTATGTTTGTCGGAGCGGTAATAACGCCAAGTCCGATAAAGGTTGTGTCGGTTACGTTGTTGTCTCTTATTTGCCTATTCTCCTTGTTTCTCGTGAATTTGGCTTATTGTGAAATGAAATCTAAAAATGATATACTATGAAAGTGTCAGAACAATTTAAAAGTACCATCAAGGCATACCTTGATAATATGGCAGCGGTGGATAGTCTGTTTGCTCCAGTCTATCAAAAAACTACAAAGAATATAGATAATTGCATTACCTATATTTTAAACCAAGTGAAGAAAAGCGGTTGCTGTGGTTTTAGTGATGATGAAATTTTTGGTATGGCATTGCACTATTATCAGGAAGATAATATTGAGGTGGGTAGCCCATTGAAATGTAATGTAGTTATAAATCATCATGTTGAATTGTCAGAGGAAGAAAAGAAAGCGGCTCGTGAGACTGCTATCAAAAAATTGCAGGAGGAAGAATTGGCAAAGTTGAAGAAGCGTCAACAAGCCAAACGTGAGAACAACACCGAAGTACAAACCCAGTTAACTCTTTTTTGATATGAGACCCAAGACAAAATTACAAATGGAAATCGTGAATGGGAGCAGGAAGTTAGCTCCCGTTTCAGAGGCTCAAAAGCGTTATGCCTATAAACATTGCTTTGTGCATTATTTCAAGCGTGATGCAAAAGGGAATTGCTTTTGTTTGGATTGTGGGCATACATGGCGGGATAAGGAAGATAAGAAAAACTGTAAATGTCCTCATTGTGGTATGAATCTGAAATTGGAGAATAGTAGGAAAAGAACAGCTGTATATAAAGAATATTTTTGTGTGATTACTACATACAAGCAATATCAAGTTGTTCGTTTTTTTATGGTCAATACTCCGTTAATAATCTCGTAATCGTTTGAATATAAGTAAGTTGATTAACAAAACATAACCAAATAAAATTGGCTAAGTGTCTGTTTTTTTAGTACCTTTATAGTTTATTCAAGACTTAAAAAGTATGACATTTTCAGAACCACTTAGCCAATATGAGTAGATCCTCAAGAATGCAATTCGTGCATCAATGAAAGAATCTGGTGCAAAGTTAGCAAAAACTTTCCAGACTCTACTCATCGAGATACTGACTTTATATATGATTCTACCCAGAAAGATAAACTTCACACAGATGGCTCGCTACGGCAAGCATGGCGAGCAGACCTATCGTCAGAATTTCAACCGTAAGAAGAAAGACTGCATCGATTGGCTTCTGTTGAACCTGTCTCTTGCAAGGCGTGTGCTGGATATGGATGGCTTACTTGCCATTGCCATAGACCCGTGCTATATCAGCAAGGCCGGGAAAAAAACTCCTCATATCGGACGGTTCTGGTCGGGATGTGCAGGGGCGGTGAAGCACGGACTTGAAATCATGGGCATCGGTTTACTGGATGTTGTCAACAACAAGTGCATGATGCTGCGTGCCCATCAGACAATAGGAAACTCCGCGCTGAAGATGAGGAACAAGACACTCGTCGAATATTACATCAGTGTTATGAAGCGGTATTCAAAGAAACTGCTGAGTATCACTGATATAGTAGTGGCTGACGCTTTTTTCTCCACATCCACGTTCGAGAAGGGCATGTCGGAGCTTGGCTTCTATATAGTCAGCCGCTTCCGTGACAACGCTTGTCTGCATTACATTCCCAAGAAGGAAAAGAAGCGTGGACGACCAAGGGTTAAGGGAGACAAGATTGACTTGGCAAACCTCAACCTCTCATGCATGGAAGAACTGCACATTGACGGACTGGACGGAAAGGCGTACACCCTCGAGGCTTATGCCAAGGCTCTGAAAAGGAGGGTGCGACTTGTCATCTGGCGAATGCCCGGCGGAAAGTGCAAGTTGTTCTTTTCGACAAAACTCTCAATGACGGGTGAGGAAGTATTGAAGACTTACCGCACTCGTTTCCAGATAGAGTTCTGCTATCGCGACAGTAAGCAGTTTACGGGACTTATGGATTGTCAGGCAAGACACAAGAGACAGTTGGACTTTGCGTTCAACGCATCGTTCGCCTCACTGAATGCCGCCAAGGTCTTCATGAAAGACAATGGTATGGACAATTCCATGGCAAAAATTAAGTCGTTGATGTTCAATGCGAACTATACGAAATTAATTTTCGACATGTCTCGATGCCAACCGAACCGAACTTTAATTAGTAAGATTGTCAAAGAACTCATTGGATGGCAGCCTAAGGCTGCGTAGCCATATACTCAAATTTTAACGAACTATTGACCGAGAAACAACATCAAAAACTTTGCAGAAGTCATCCGTAATACAGAAAATCTCAGTAACTTTGTCCTCGGTAATCATAGCAATTATTGTCTGTAAACTTTTGATATTTAACACTCTAAGATTACAACAATTTTTCGCTAATCACCATTTTTCAGGCACTTATATTTCGTCGAACTCACGTTAAATTATTTAATATACATACAATCTTGGATACTTGCTTAGACCTTATTGCTCTTCAATATACTTGCATGATTGTGATGGCCATGCTTGCATTTTTTGTGTTTGTGTCGCGCTACTATGTAACTTGCCGTAACAGACAGTTTGAGCAGTCGCGTTGGATGATTGTTGTGGCATTACTATTGTTTGTTGTACACTACATGTATCAGATGCGGTTGGGTTGGCGACAACAGGGGAACGATGTGGGTGTTCTGTTTAATCTGCTGTTTTATTCGCCTTCGGCTATTTTGTTGTCATGGTCGCAGCTTAATATTCTGCGCGCTGGGCATAGACGTTGGAGTTTTATGCGCTATGGCGTTGTTGGATATGCTCTTATGGTATTGTGCATAGTCGCAGGTGTTATTTCAAATGGCAGTCTGCATATTGGTCCTATGCTATATGTTGCTGATGCTATTCATTTCTTTACTCTATTGTATTATACATGGGCACCGCTGAGGGAACTTGGTAATGTTCAACGTCGGCTCGACAGTGAACATGGTAATCCTGCAGATGCCTACCTGCGCACTATGCGCTTTGGGCTTTTTGTGGTGTGTGCTTTTGCTGTAATTTCGCCTCTTTATATATTGTCGCGGCCGCTGCTCTTTGTCTTTGGACCTTTGGGATTGATTTCGCTTTCGCTGTTTATTGTTAGTTTTACGGCGCTTGGATTTAGTATGTCCGAGGGAGTAACTGAGATTGTTACCGAGACTAACGACGAGATAGCCGCTGCTAAAGTCTTTAGGGAGATTGGGCCTGAGCGTATTGCCGAAATAGATATGGCGGTAAGCAAATGGCGAAGCGAGGGCGGTTTTAGAGATAGCGACTTGACATTATCCTCGTTTGCTCGTCGCATAATGGTTAATCGTACCGACGTTGCTTCGTATCTGACTTCCATATATGGTAAGAATTTCCGTACATGGCTTTCGGGTATTCGCGTGGAGGAGGCAAAGGCACTCATGGCTGCACACCCCGAATATAGTAACGAGGTTGTTTCTATGGAGTGCGGTTTCTCGTCGCGTGTGTATTTTCAGCGTCTGTTCAAGGAAAGGACGGGCTTGACTCCCGCCGAGTGGCGCCGTCAACGGTAATATACTGGTTATGTGTGCGTTTGCTACTGAATGTAAGGTGTAACTTTTGTACGAAGGTTACATAATAAGGCAAAGTGTAACCTTTCTTACTGTGACGTATCCTTTCTATAAGAGTGACACATGAGTGATGTCTTTGAGGTTTTTGATGGTTGATGCTCCTGTATCTTTGCATGAGGAAATTCAAACAATTCAAACATAAATTCTCAAAAACAATTCACTATGCAAAAAAACTATCTTTATTTAATGGTGTGTGTCATAGGGGCTATGTCTTTAGCTTCGTGTTCCGAAGATTCTATTTCTCCTGATGCTGGTGGCGATGGCGATGGCGACAGCACTACCGAAGTGCCTTTGGCACAAGTTGCAAAACCCAAACCTAACCCTTGGCTTGCACAGGAAGAGTATAGTATTACGCACTTCAATTCGGCTCAGACTGATGCTTTCTCGTTTGCTGTCAAGGATGGAACTTTCAATATCGATCTTTCCAAGTGTCAGATGACATGGAGCGGTCCTGTTAATTTGATGACTCTTGCTTCGACTTCGCCCAATTATATGTGGGGTATGAGTAGCGACCGCGTGTCGTATCTTGACATAAGCGACGGCAAACTTGAAAGGGTTGCCGAGGCTGGCTTGCCAGGGATTACAATGAAGACCCAGGAGCAACTGACACGTATAATTGCCGATCATGCTACTTACGACGAACTTTCCAAGACGGTTACCGATATATTGGGTCCGGCGCCACAAATGTCTATGGCCAACGGTAATTATGTCTTGTGCGACAAGGATAACTATGCTTACACCAATGCAGGTCAGGTAATGGCACGCTATCGCCTTGCCAATCCTAATAATCCCAAGGATGGTATCATGTTGGATCATCAGATAAGACTTACGAATTTTACCTTCGGCTCTTTTACACTCGTAGGCGCTACTATGACCTATGACGGACACCTTGTTGTGGCTGCTCAGAACGGACTTCTTGTGCTGAATCGTGCTCTTACTACAATCGAAGATTCATACCCTCTTCCATCAGACCAGATTCTCACCAACTCTATCTGCATCGACGAGAATGGCGGTGTTTACGTAGCAAGTAACAGCCGCACACCAGGCGGAAAAGGCCTTATGCAGAAACTCATCTGCAAGGACGGCAAAATCTCCACCTCCCAGGCTGATGGTGCATGGCAAGCCTATTACGACGGTGGTCCGCAAGCACCATGTATCAAACTCGGACATGGCACTGGTTCAACGCCTACACTTATGGGATTTGGCCAAGACAAGGACAAGCTGGTAGTTATTACCGATGGCTCTAAGCGTATGAAACTGGTAGCTTTCTGGCGTGACGAAATCCCCTCAGACGCACAGCAAGTGGCAGGATACGACAAGCGTATAGCCGGAGTGCACGAGGTTACATGTGGTCTTGGAACATCAACAGAGTGGATACAGTCTGAGCAGTCTGTTGTAGTAGGCGGCTATGACGCCTTTGTTGTAAACAATATTAATGTTACCAATCAGGAAATAAACGACAAGATTATTGGTGTAATTGCTATTGGTCCTATTGTCAAAGGCCCTCAAGGTGCCGAGTGTGTACGTTGGAATACAAAGGAGAAAAAGTGGGAGAGTAAGTGGACGCGCAGCGATGTAAGTTCTGTAAGTATGATTCCTGCCGTAAGTATCAAGTCAGAGATGGTATTTGTATGTGGCTGGAACGATGCTTCGGGCTGGGAAGTTACAGGACTTGACTGGAAGAGTGGTGCCACACGTCACCGCAGCATATTGGGCAAGAACAACCGAGCCAATGGTGCCTACGCCATCATTCAGTATCTTGCTAACGGCGACCTTTTATTCAACTCTGTTGCCGGACCAATCCGCGTAAAATATTGAGATAATTTAATCATCATATAACAGTTATGTCAATACTTCACTAAAAAATTACCGAAGTATTGTTATGGTGGACTGTCGGCTGAAAAAAGGCTCTCCGGCTAATTACTTTATAATTGAGGCGGTACAGTGTTGGATGAATAAAGAGGGCAAGACAGAAACGCTGTCTTTGCTGCGAGGCATGTCTATATTTTATTATGATGCATGGATATATGGAAGTTCTTTGGAATTGCGTAAGCGGAATGTGCATCATGACCGTATTTATGATATTTGCCCGGCGGTTATCTATCCGAGAATGAAAGTGATACCCGAACTTACGAGGAATGGATTTAAGGGTGCCTTTTATGATATTTGTCCGAGTTCCTTCTTTATGACATTATTAACTGATAATCGGATGGAGATATTATATAAGGCAGGGCAAATGAATTTGTTCTTGAGATTTTTAGAGAGAAAATACGGTATGGATAAGTATTGGACATATATAAAAATCTGTTTAAGGCATAACTATGTGATACATGATGCGGACTTGTGGCTGGACTATGTGGATATGCTGATAGAAAATAAATTAGATGCGAGAAATCCTCATTATTTGTGTCCGTTAAATGTAGAAGAAGCGCATGATTGGGTGATGGGGAAATGTAAGAAAAAATATTCTGAAAAGGATGAAAAAGACTATATTGCTGCCAAATCACGTTTCTTTAATCTTTCGTTTGCGGATGGAAATATTATGGTTCGGGTATTGGAAAGCCTTTCGGACTTTTATAAAGAGGGAAAGTTGCTGCATCATTGTGTATTCAGCAACGCCTATTATAAGAGAGAAGATTCGTTGATAATGTCGGCAATGGTGGATGGAAGGCGCATGGAAACGGTGGAGTTTTCACTTAGCAGGATGGAGGTGTGCCAGTGCCGTGGAAAGTCTAACCAATTATCAGCCTATCATGATCGGATTCTGAATTTGGTACGGGATAATATACCGTTGATAAGAGAAAGGATGGTAGTGTAATGAATAGCCCACACATTTAAATGTGTGGGAGTTCTTTTTGGGAATACGCCCCAAAAAGAACCCAAAAAACGTTGTCGCTACAACACATCGTTACGCTCGGATTATTTGCTTGCCGACTTTAGTTTTCCGATACATTTTTCCTTGTCGGGGGACAATAGGAAAGAAGCCGTCTTTTTCTGCTGCACCCCTGAGTGTGGCTGGATGATGGCATACCTGCATTTTAATATCTTGCCGATAACTTCCGTACTGTCACGGTGCAGGTAGTTGGCTTTCATGGCATCCGTTGCTTTCAGGCTTTTTTCGGCTTCCATATAGGCGGAAAAGGACGGTTTGAATAGGGCACGGGGACTTTCCGCTTTCTGTATGACAGCGGATAATTGTGCGCTTTTGTTGTTCAGATAGCGCAGGCTGTCCGATACGGTGACATCTTCTGTTTCCAGCACTTCCAGTAGTTCGAACTTTAAATCCGTCCAGGTACCGTGAGAATCTGTCTGAATCCATTCTGCAATGGCTTTCTCATAGCCGGGTTTGCTGCATGAGGAAAAGGCAATGAGCAGCATATAAAAAAATAAGTGCTTGATATTCATATTGACCTGATTTTATTGGTTGTTGTATTTATGTGATTGAGCAAATCTATGAGGTTACTGGCCGCCATCCGTGGAGGTATAGATACCACACGAGACTTTCAAATCATCGTTCCAATCCTTGTTTTCCGAAAGTTCGACGTTCTTCAGTTCCTGTACCTTGTTGCGGAGTTCATCGTTGCTCAGGCTTTCGACATCAGTCGTATCGCCATGAAAGTAACGATGCAGCCATAGGGTGTATTTGTGTCCTTGCTTGTCGTTGTCAAAGATGCTCCGAAGCTCCTTTACCTGGTTTTTGTCAAGAATCAGGCGTAATAGCCTCATTTGTCCTTCCGTGAATGTCCCTTCCGTAGATACATATACGAGATTGAGGTCGCTTCCGGAATGGCATAGCTGATAGTGGGAGATACAGTCGATAAATGACTCCCCGATGTATAGAATGTCTATCGGGCGGCTTTTGTCATGGTTGCTGGTCGCCAGACAGTCGAACTTGCCACCGAGAATACCCTTGAACGCCTCATTCCGCTGTGAAATGGCTTGTACACCGTTTTCATTGTACATCTTGATACACACGTTTCGGTAAACACTCCCTTTGTTCTTTACTTCACGGATAAAGAAAGTGTCTTTGAAGAACCGGCTTTCGATGCTTTCTTTCAAGATACCTCTTTTTGAGAGATAGTTTCCTTTGTAAGTTTGCAGTTGGCGTAGGTAGAAATGCAGTTCGTCCGTTCCCATGCTTGTGTTACCGACTTCATACCGGCTTTTTTCGGGTGTCGTGATGCGGTTGGTGTTGATGTAGTTCTGAAGGATCTCTCCCACCTCGCGCAAGGTCGGCATTTTTCCGGTTGTTTCAAATAGATGTTCCTGCATCAGATCCATGATGCTTCGGCCACGCACGCTGTCGCTATGCACGTCCCAATAGGTATATTGGTTCTGTGAGTTCCGCTTGATGACGATGGTATGCGTTCCGTTGCTCATTTTGGGACAAGAGTTGGAAGAGCCTTCCACGATTTTCCATCCCAGCTCCAGCAGGAAATCGGGCAGAGAAATGGTTGTTTTTATCTGATTGAAATCGACTTTCATACGATTGACTGGATTAGTTGAATCTCATTTTATCTGAGTTTAGATTATAAATGAGAAAGATTATCTTTCATAAAGATAATAAATATCATCTAAATACGAAAGAGAAAATATATGTTTTTTTGATTTTATTTCACGGTACTGTAAACCAAATCTACCGTGTTGTCTATACTGGGAACGGCCTCTAGCTGTTTACTCTGGTTGAACACGCTTTCACCGTCTTTCTTTACTTGCAGGGTGATGGTTGCGTTCTCTTTGGAATAGAGGATGCCTTGGACGGTAATTTGGCTGACTGGCTTTTCCGTACTGTATTCCACTTTATCGGTGAAGGTCTGATCTACGGAAAATGCGGAGGTGCCGGTGCGTTTGTTCCTGAATTTCACGCCGTCAAGATTGTATATATGTACACTGCCTTTGGGTGAGGTGCCGGTTACGGCTACGGTGATGTGATACATACCGGCTTTGTCTGTTTCCGGTTGGATTTCCTCTCTGTTGCATGAAGCCGCCAATAAGCAGGCTGCCACTAATAATGAATGGATTTTTCTCATGGTAGGATTCTTTTGTTGAATGTTATCGGATGATTTTTTGTTCTGTCTTATGTGTCCCGGCTGCCGGAACTGCTGACTTTTCTTTTAATTTGTCCTCTATCTTTTTAAGGATAGCGTTGACATCTTCAATGATTTTAATGTAGTTCTGCTGGATAATCTCTTCCAGGATTTCCAGTTCCATCTCTTCTTTGCCGTTGCCTAGTTTGACCGGCAAGGAGAAACGGGGTATCTCCTTCTCTTCAAAACGGCACATATCCATCTGCACGTTGAAGAATGGCGGCTTGCCTCCGGCAATCTTGCCGATGAAGTGCCCGGCTGCTTGCCCGGCAATGTCCCTTGCCTTTAAGACCTTTTCTTTTTGCAGGCTTTCCGTTACGCTGCCGCTTCCACTTGTCTGGTGGGAATAGGATTCCTGTGCCTCTTTTTTCTCGCCAAGCAGGTTCTCAATGTCCTTGGCCGTCTTCTCGTTTCCGGTCATGCCGTAGGCTTGTGTTCCGCAAGAGGCTTTCAGGATGTTGGCACTCTTCTCTCCATAGTCCCTGACCGCTTGGTTGAAGTCCTGGACGGCAAGGATGGTGGCGACATTGTGTTTTCGGGCGGTACCGATGAAGGTGTCGATGCCTTGTAACAGGATGGTCGGAAATTCATCTACCATGAATACGCTGGTTGCTTTGCCGGGATTGTTCATCTGCGACATCAGTACGCTGCCGATGCAGGAAATGGCGGGAGATACGGCCTCCTTGATGGTGGGCGCATTGCCTACGCATAACAGCGTTGGGTGTTCCTTGTTGGTTATATCCAAAGAGAACTCTTCTTCGGGAAGTGGTGACAACACCCAGAAGATGTATTTGTTGTTCAGGAGTACCAGCGGAGTCTGTGCGGATGATACGGCTCCGGCTGTCTGCTGTTGTGCGCCCAACTTCCAGGCGGTCAGCATCGAGGACATGTTCAATGCGATTTCAGGATCTTCCGACAGCCAATGGAATACCAGGTTGCTGTCCGAAAGGGCAAGGGCTATCACATGGGGCAACGTACAGATGCCAAGCTCCCTCTCCTTGAAACATTTGTAGGCGATTGAATAGACGTAGTTAATGGCATTGTTGGCCCAAAAGTCTGTTTTTTCTTTCCAACTGGCTTCCAGATTTTTCATCAGCGTGATGATGATGTTACGGATGAATAGCGATTCGTTGCCCTTTGACATATATTTCGGAGAGAGTACGTTTACCCTGACCGTGCGTGACATATCCACGAAATTGATATAGGCGAAACGGGGTGTATCCACTCCTTTAGCCCGGAAGTATTCAATGCTTCCGTAGGCGATACGTGAGAGGATGGGTGACTTGTCCTTGGTGGGATCACCCTCCCAGTCGTACACGAATCCGGCATAGTTGCGCTCGGCGCACTGGTAGATGATTCCCTTGATCCAGCTTTCCGATTTACCGCTTCCCGGACCGCCGTCAATATAGACATTCTGCTGCGGCTTATGGATGACCAACGGCCCGGAGGCGGTCTCAAAGCGGAAGTAGAAAGCTGATTCTTCCCGGCTTAACCCGAAAATGCTGTCATCGGATTGGGCATGGCGCCGGATGAAATAAGGCAGAGTCTTGATGACAAGCAGCGTGTACGCCACAAACACAGTAGGAAACACAAATAGGTTATACCACGCTGATAACCGGCTGAATCCGATAACCAGCATGGATGCCGAAACCAATGTCATACTGGTGTAACCCCATTTCTTGTTTTCGTCTTTCACCTTGCCTACCGGGAAGAGAAAAGCAAGACCGCCGATCAGGATGACGTAGAGAAACCGGAATAGGGCATCCTTTTCCATCAGCCTTTCCCACATGGCCGGATTACGTAGTGGAGCGTATAATCCCGTAACGATAGCCCACTGAAACAGTACGGCTGTCCCGATGAGCGTGGATAGCAGGATCAGGATGAATGACAGGTCTTTCTTTTCTCTTTCCATGGCCGTTGCAGTTATTGGGGTTGTCCGGTTGCCGTTCCGTCACCGTTCTCTTTTTTCTCAGCCTTTCCCAGTAGCTCAATGCGTGAGACGGTCAGGCTGACGGATGGGATGTGGCTACCGTCATCCTTCTGGAATACATCGGCATACACATCGCCGCAGACATATACCTGTGTCCCTTTTTTCAGATACTCAAAGACCTTACTCTCGTAATTTACGAAGCAGCATACCCATAGGGTCTGTTCCTCGTTGTTCACGTTCTTGTACTTGGTGGATACATGGAAGTTGAATCCTTTTCCGTTCTTGTTCTGCCGGGCATCCGCACCGACATAACCGATAATTTGTCCTGTAAACATAATGATGGTTTTTAAAAGTTTATAATCCGAGCTGTGGCTCATTCGTATTTTTCATGGCCGGTTCCGCTTCCATGACAGGCAGCGAAATGCCGAAAGTGCCGTATAGTGTTTCAAGGTTGCTTGCCGTGGGATGGTTGGCGGCGAGGCTTTCCAATTGTCGGGATGAAGGAATAAAACCTTCATTCTTCATCTGCTCCAATACCGGACGGTTGTCTTGCAGGACGGCCAGCGTAAACCGTTCCTCCGGTGTGAGGTACTGTTCCATCCGTGAGGCGTGTTCCTGAATCATATTACTGGCTTTGCCTACATCGGCAAGGATGTTATAGATGAATTTGGGATCTTCTTTCAAGGCTCCCAGCCAGTGCTTCAGATACATGGCATTCTCTTCCCGGATATAGGTGGATATGCCCAGGCTTTGCCCGACGGTAGCGGAGGTGAGTTCGGCAACCAGTTCCTCTTTGGCATATTGCGTGTCTCCGAAAATCACGCCTTTTTCCCGGTTCAGATGCTCAGGCTCTCCAGTCGAGTGCGCCATCTCATGAAGTAGTGTGGAGTAAAAATTCTCTCCGTCCTTAAACTGCCCCTTCAGGGGTACGACAATATGGTTTTCTTCTCCCCTTGCATGGTAAGCACTATTTCCTTCCTTGGAATAAATGGGGCAGATCCATTGCTGTTCCCGTACCATCGCATCGATCAGAGGCACGGTGAGCATCCCTTGCTCATCCTTGATGGCCGGTATCTTGAATTGCTCCTTCAATGCTTCCCATTTCTCCGGTTTCGTTTCCTGAAGATTGGTCTGCTGTACGTTGAACACATTGTATGTCTTCAGAAACGGCGTGACCTTATATTCCTGCTGCTCGTTTTTATCCAGGTTCTTATATACGTCGAAAGGTATTTTCTTTCCGTTCTTGTCTCTTACTGAGAAATTCCAGTAAATGACCGGGAATGACTTTTCTCCTTTCAGTATGTTAAGGCCGCTGTCCTTGGCTTGCATGAAGGTCATATAGACCGGCAGGCTGTACTGCTCTTTTTCCGAAAGTAGAAACAACATGAAGGAATTTACTCCGTTGTAGGTTCTTCCCTCGATATTTTGCGGAAGTCCCCCACCCTTTATCCCGAACCAAGGCTTCTGCCAGTTATCTTCCACCTGCTTTATCTTCTCGATCATCAGTTCGGCGAAACGCTGTAATGCTTTGTCATTTGCTGTATCCATGATTTATTGGTATAGATTTCTGTTCTCGTAATCAAGCAGCCATTCTCTGGCCGTTTGGTTGTTTGTCTCTTGATGCTTGGCGGCCATCTCTTCTTGATAGGCCTGTGCAAGCTCTTCCTGTGTAAGTAGAAACTCTAAGTCACTGATTTCTCCTGCAATGTTTTTCTGTACTAATTCATCGTAATCCATAATTCCTGATTTTTTAGGTTATAAGTCATTGAAAGCCCGGTTGATGGTGCTGGCTATCGGACGGGCCATTTCCTTGCTGTTGTCGGGTTTGGGTGTGCTGGCCAGTTTGACATCTCCCAGTGTCTTTGTGCTGCCTTCCATCCCGAAAATCTTTTGTACGGCTATCAGCGTGTTGGCTTGCACACCCGTTTCACGCATCCGGGTAAGGTCTTGTTGGGTGAGCCGGTACTCTTCTTTCTGTATCTCTTGGATGACATGAAAGTTGTCGGTCTGTGCGGCATCCAACAGACGTGCGGCCTGCCTTTCATGTTCGCCCTGTTCTTCCGGCTTGGTGCCGAACAGCTGGATGACTTCATGGGTTTGCCTTTCATCCAGACCGTGTTCCTTACCGATTCCTTTGATAAACTCTTCACTGGGTTTATATCCTTCCTCTTTGAGCTTCCCGATTTTTTCAAAGTCATGTTTGCCCACCGCTTCCTTAAACTCGGCTTCCATATTGCGCCCCTCTTCGTGTTTTTGCTCTTTTGCAGCCTCTATGTTGGCCGCATGGGCTTCCAGTTTGGGGGGCATGGCCTTGATCAGCTCTTGTGCCTTGCCGGGAGTGATACTCTGTATGTTCTGTATCATGACTCCTTTCCTGTCATCCGTCAGTTGGATGTCGGCAATGAAGTAGCCTTCCGGACTGTGCAGCAGCTTGTTCTCCAGTGCATGGCCGTTGGCGAGCAGGTATTTGTCGGCTTTGGTTAACTTGTAGCCGCCATATTCGCTGGTCTGCCCGATGATGTCGGGAATCTTGATTTCCTGGTTGGTGCGCAGGATGACGGAGTTCAGATCCCGGTCAACTTGCAGCAGGATGTCCTTCTTATTTACGGTGATGGGTACGATGTCACCGGCAAGCAGCTGTTCTTTCTCTTTCTTGCCCAACTTCTTTCCCAGCACCTTGTCCGGGATAATCAACGCCTCTTTGCGGTAGAATACGGAGATTCCGTCATCGTTGAAACGGAGCTTCCCCGGTTTGCCGTGTATCTCCATCAAATCAGACATGACACCCTTTTCCTGCTTGGTGCCTTTCCCGTCGAAGATGTTCCCTTGCTTGTAGGCGTATTCATAGAGCGACTGTCCGGTGTAGCATACCTTCAGGCGATGGTCGATGACGGTAAAGCCGTCCTTGTCATGTCCCTTCAGGTTCTCCCACCGCTTGATGCTGATGCCCTCCTTCTCCAGCTCGGCGACATATTTAGGATCATTGGCACGTTCCTTGTCAAAAAGGGCGGATACACGTTCTTTTGATTGGTCACGAAGGCTTTCATCGTACTTTGCTCCGGCTTTTTCCCTGATTTCGCTTACGCTCATGCTCAGCTCTTCCCCGTCTTTGCGGAACCGGAAATATCCGTCCCGGTATTCGGTCTGATAGCCCAGTGATTCGGCGATGCCGCCGAACTGTCCCACGTTGTCGAACATATAGGTGTCTAATGCTTCTCTCAGTTTCATGGCTGTGGCTTGTATAAGGGTTCTGCGGAAAGGATGTATTCGTTCAACACGGCCAGCTTGATGTGCCGCCCCCCGTTTCGCTCGTAAATCTCGATCTCGAATACCTTATCATCGGGTATCGTGAATTTGTCGAAACCAAGTATCAGCCGGTTCTGGCTCTTGCCCTTGATTTTCGTGTCAAAATCTTTCTGATAGATAGGTTCGATGGTCGTTTCTTGCTGGATGACGTTCTTGCTCTTCTTCTGGTCACGCTGGAAACATTTGACAAACTCGATGTCGTAGTCGATGTATGATTTGTTTTTCAGGTCAAAGATGAAAAACATGAAGCCCTCATGCACATACAGATTGGCCATTGACAACTCAAACTTGTTCTCGATGACCCCCAGGCTGTAGATGTTGCGCTTCTTGGTGCGCAGCTCTTGGATGCATCTTTCCATTTCCTCACTGTTCACATCCACATGGGCGGTATATTTGCGCTGGTCATCGAAATTGTAGGTGAATACGGAGGTGTTGCCCCGTTTGATGGTGATGTGGTAAGTGTTCATGGCCTTATCCACCACAAACAGGTTGGAATATGCCACGGCATCTTTGGCGGTTGATACTTTCAACTGGTTGTTGTAGGTGGCCAGAGTGAAGGACACCTCGTTGCCGGGCGTTCCGTAAGCGATGTCCTCCGGAAAGAAGAACTCGGCCAGATGGAGGTCGCTGACTTCTGCTTGATAGTCATGGTGCTGCCATTTCCTGTTGTCCTCGTAAATGTTCGGGTGTGAATCCGTGCCGCTTTCGGGAAGGTAGCGGATGTGATAGGTGTAAACGCTTCCGTCGATGCAGACTACGGTCAGGTTGGTCTCTTCGGTGAATCCTTCCGCTTGCGCCGAGAGCCTGACGATATGGGGTGCCTCTTCTACCCGGCTGGCCATGACAAGCTCCTGCTCGCCAATGGCGATGTCCGAGACCTGTGCGGGAAAGACCAGGTGCTTCACGCAATCGAAAGTGATGTGTATCTCTTTCTGGCTGATGGCTTGTTGCCGGGGTTTGACGCTTTCCTGAGCGGAGAGCGACAGGCTGCACGCAAGGCAGCAGAACAATAGGCGAATGTATTTCTTCATGTTGTCGATATGTTAAACGGTTCTTGAAAAAAAGGCTGTGAATACGGTGATGCACCATAACAGAAGCAGGGTGATACCGAAAGAAACGGTCAACGGACGTATCTCCTTGAAGGATTTCCCGCTACAGCGCGATACATAGATGCGATAGCCGAAAAAGACCGCAGACAAGGCAAGCAGGTAATTGAGAATGTCTATCATAATTTGTCTATCAATGTTTGAAGGGGATGATTTTTCTTGTTCGTTTTCTCTTGTTCCATTTGCTCATAGAGCTTCTGTAACTCCGCTTGCACGGCTTGCCTGCGCAACTTCGATTCCTGACTCTCTTCCTGGATATACATTTCGTAGTTGGACTTGAGATGTACCTTCACTTGTGAGAGGCTCATGTTCAGGATTTGCTTGGCTACCTGGGTGGTGGCGTTGACTACGCTGGTCACTTCGCTGGCCATCGTGCCGATGGAAGAGAGCGGCATGTCGATGTTCTGTACAAGACCTTGTTCCATACGCTTGGCTGCACTGGCCTTCAGGTTATTGGGCAGGTTCAAACCTTCCATGGCATCATTGTCGAAGACAACCACCGATACGGGATTAAGGTTGTCTCCTACCTTCAGGTTGCTGACCACCACATCTAGGCGGTTGGCTCCCAAAGTGGCGACACCGTAAAACAGCGTGTTGGCCGGTATCTTCATGCCGGATAGGGTTACGTCCTGAAGCAACCGCATCCGTACCGTACTGCCCGTGACTACGGTCTGGTCGCCGTGGATGCAAGCCCTGAAGAGGTTGCTGTTTCCCGGTGCGGAGGTCGGTTGGCGGCGTACACGCTTGCCGTTTTCGGCACGGTAGATCGGGCCTTTTTGCATCAGGCTGTCGGTGGATGGATGGCCGGAAGGGTTGGAGGCGGCTTTCTCCGTTTTTCCCTCTTGGTCATAATTGACAATCCGTTCATACATGCGCTTGCGGTATTTGTCGGATTCTTCCAGCTCTTTACGGATGCGTGAGTTCTTCTTGGCTTCCCGGATAATCTCGTTGAGCGCCTGCTCGTCCTCCAGTCCGTCTAGTTGGCTTTCCAGCTGATGAGAGAAGCGTCCGTTCCGGCCACCTCCGTATTCTGCCATGACTTCGCTGTACGGATCGTTCTGCATACGGCGGATGCGCTCCAGTGTGGCACGGTCATACCGTTCCTGCTGGTTTTGTAGCTCGAAGTAAAAATCAGATCCTTTGACCTGAGACTCTTTCAAGATGCGTGCCTTCTCCTGCTCTTCCAGTTTGTCCTGCTTATAGGCTTCCATCTTGTCGTTCACCTTGTCGGCCATTTCCGACTGTGGCTCCAGAAAGGCTTGCGAGGCGGCCTGTTTGTCACTCCCTGACATCCCGTTCCCGTTCTCACGGATGAAGAATACATAAAGGAAGAGGATGCCCAGGATTACCGGGATGGCCATCAACAGCTTGTTCTTGTCTTTGATAAGTTTATTCGGTTCCATGGTCGGTTGGTTTAGAGGTTTCTGACTGGTTTTCATTCTTGCCCGGAGAAGTTGCCTGCGATGTGTTGGCGCCGTTGTTTTCCACGGGTTCGGAATAGCGGACAATCCAATCTTCTATCTTGGCTCCGTGCACATTTTCCTCGCTGCGGGACAGCATATCATAGATGGTGAACTCCGCTTCGATATTACGTGAGATGCTTCCCCGTGCCCGGTACCCGGTTTGCGTGAAGATTATCTTTCCGGAAACGGGTATCGTTTGGGTGTTAATCTTTACATCCTTGATGCGTACCCCGTAACGGATATTCTTTTGTATGAGTGAGTTCAGCATATTCACATCGTTGTACTCATTCAACAGCTCCTTCCCCTTGTTGCCTATGAGGTTGAGCGCAAGCGAAATGTTCTTCTCGTAGCTGCTCTCGTCAAAGGCATACCAGTGGGTTACGAAGGTCTTTACATGGTTCATGTATTCGTATTGCCGCATATCGCTGGCAGACAGGCTGCTTGCCTCATAGACTTCTCCCTGCCTGTCGATGACGAGAGCCTGGCCGTATGCTTTTTCTATTTTGTTGATAAGGAAGATGATACTGCAGGCAAAAGCGATAGTCAGGATGATGCAGTACCCGGCTGAAAGCCGGATAGTCAGCTTGACCGCATCATCTGCTCCTTTGAATTTCATCAGATTCATAGTTCTATTTTTTATTGTTGTCGTTTATGAAACTTGCCCCGATAGAGGCGGCACCGCCTACGTTGGTCAGCTTGTCGCCTGCCGCTGTGCCTCCCATCAGGGCGATGGTGGCCGCCGTGGTGACAATTGACACGGTTTTCGAAATGATTTTCCCGGCATCGTTGTGTCCTACGATTTTGGAGGATAGCCAGAAACAGCTGCAATAAGCACCGATCAGGGCGAGATCCATTCCTAAATATTGTATCTGCTGCGTAGCTGCGTCCACCATGTCGGCACTTTCCGTATAGATGGCCTTGAAGGTCTGCCACATGATTTGGTTCAGGATATTGATGACGGTGAATACCATACAGGCGGAGCAGAGCGTACCGAACCAGATACTCAACTGTTTCTGAAAGACCGGCAGCATGCTCACGGCAAATACGAACGGGCCGAGAATGACCAGTAGCTTGACAATGACCACGCCGATACCTAAGATGACTACTTGTATGATTCCTACCAGTAGGGCGGAAATGCCATGAAGTACAAGGGTGGCGAGGTTGGCGGGATTGAGCAGCTGCACAATCTTCTCCACGCTGGAGCGTACACCGGTCATTTCGTCCTCTTCCATCTTTTTATCCAGTTCGTACTGCATGGCGCCGGTGTTGTCTTCTCCGGCTGCTACCTCCGACTGGAGGCTGTGTTTGTCGTATTCGGCAATCATCTCTCCTTGTTCGGTGGCTGATTGTGCCATGAACTGGGCAAATTCCTGCGCACGCTCGGAGGTCAGCGAGGTGGCTTCGTTAATTACTTCCATCGTGCCTACGATGGTTTGGGCGATGGGGGTGTACATACTCAGGCAGAAGAACAGTACCAGGCAACGGGTGATTTCCATCATGTCGGGAAATTTGTCCTCATTCGGGCTTAACAGCTGGCTGGCTCCGTGATAGAGATAGTTGTATGCCAGGTTACAGATAAAACATATGACACCAACACCGAAGGCGATGACCGTCATTTGCGAAACGAGTTCCATTGTCAGGCCGTCCGTGATCTGGAGTCCCCAGAGAAAATTGTCTTGATTCATAACGCTTTAATTGGTGTGTCGTGTGAAAGCGGCCAGCCGTCCCTGATAGTAGGTCTTCCGGTTATGCCCTTTCATGGATTTGTAAATGACCGTGGAACGCACGGATTCGTTAAACTCTCGCATTTCTTCAGCTGCCTTCTCTACCGATTCCTTCACTTGCTCGATGAATGACATGCGTCCTTCCGAGTTCATCGAGAAGTAACTGGTCACGGTGGCTACCTTGAACAGCAAATCGGTACTCAGGCTCAGGTTGACGGTTACACGCTGAAAATTAAGAAATTTCAAACAGTGGTAATTTGAACCTACATTCAGGTAAAAACTGTAGTCACTGCTTAGGCAGGCTACATCGTCAAGTAAATCGGCCAGTTCTTTCAGTGACTTGAGTTCCTTCAGCTGGTCGATTTTTTGCAGGCCAAGCCTCAGTTCCTGGGCGTCTATCATTTCATTGATTTGTGCGACCCATTTATTGACATTGGTGATCCATTCCGTTGAATTCAGCAGGGTGTGTCCGGGATCATGCACGACAAACTGGGCATGAACGCTGCCGGTTCCCATCAACCCCATCGAGACGGAAAGTCCGAGTATGAGAATGATTCTTTTCATGACGGTTATTTGTTGATGATGAATAATAGGGTGAATATGACACATACCAGCCAGGCTATCAGATAGCTTTTGGCGTTCTCTTTTTTCATGGCCAGTGCCCATACCACGAAAATGAGCGCAACGCCTAAAAGTGCGGCGGCAATGCTTCCGGCAAGATTGTATGCGCTGCCGTTGAAGTCGGTTGACCAGCTTAGAAGGGCGGTCAGCCCTTGGGTGGCGTCATCCATACTTTTTCCTCCTTTCCTCCAGATAGCGGTTGATGGCCGTATAGGTCGAGCCGCTTTCGTTGAACAACTGCTTCAGCCGTACTACCGTCGCTTGGCGCGAATCGAAGGCTACGGCGGCGAAGTCGGACACCTCGTTGCGGAAGATGAAGGCATCGTTCGACATCTTGATGAAAAACTCTCTCCAGCGTTCCGTGCGTTGCAACGACTCGATCATATAGGCCTCTTCGTCCGTGATGGAAAGCACGGCTTTCACTTCCGGCAGGTTCTGCCGGTGTTCCGAATGGTCGAGGATAATCTTGGTTGCGCAGTTGATGATGATGGAGTCCTTGATACTGGACGGCATGTTTTTCAAAAACAGGATGTTCTGTGCG
This sequence comes from Parabacteroides sp. 20_3, assembly GCF_964238835.1. Classification (NCBI taxonomy): domain Bacteria; kingdom Pseudomonadati; phylum Bacteroidota; class Bacteroidia; order Bacteroidales; family Tannerellaceae; genus Parabacteroides; species Parabacteroides sp. 20_3. Next base: position 46,335 of record NZ_CAXSNO010000014.1, read on the forward strand.
GCCAGCGTGATGCTTCCCTCCTTTTTACGGAAGGTACGGTACAGGTAGGCGATGAAGTCTCCGAATTTCTCGTCTTGCAGGAAGTCGAGCGCTTCGTCGATGATCAGTTCTTTGGCAAATCCCTGGCGTTTCTTGATTTTATCCACGATCATTTGCAGGGTGATGATGGCAACGAGTGGAAAGTACTCTTTCTTAGAGGCATCTTCCATATCGAAGGCTATCAGCCGGTCATGCACGATATCCACGTTCTCGGTGGCGTTCAGCAGGAATGACAGCTCTCCGTCCGTATAGGGTTCCAGCAAAAGCAACAGCTCCTCTATCTCGAATTTCTGTTTCTCAAACTCGGTCATCCGTTTGCTGAACACTTCCTTCAGATAAGCCCGGTAAGTTATCAGCGTTGGGAAGATACGCTCATGCTTCTCTCCTATTGAAGAGTTGTTCACATAGTCGTAAAATCCGATGACGGATTTCCTGAGAATGGCGTTCTCGGCAGGCAGCATGGGTTCACGTACCTTCCAAATGTAGCTGATAATGGCGACGATGGTCTTTATCTGGTCATCGGCGGACTCGGCATCCGTGGTGTCGATGTATAGGTATTTGCCGTTCTTGTCACGGTCACACAAGAAGGGGTTGAACGCAAATTTCTTCTGCTCGGTAGAGTCGAAGTATTTGCCCCGGTTCAAGGCTATCATCGAGCGGTAAGAGCCGCCGATGTCGATGATCATCACATCCCGGCCCAGTTCATAGCTTTGCAGGATGTAATTGTTCAGCCAGAAAGATTTACCGGAACCGGACGGGCCGATAACGATGCGGTTCTTGTTGTTCAGCGCCGGATAATCCCAGAGGTTTATCTTGGCGGGAGTACCGAAACGGTCATGGTAGATATGTCCTTTCTCGTCCGAAAGGTACATCCCCTCTTTTTGCAGATAACAGATGGCCTGCTTGGTCGTGTTGACGAGGCCCCGGTAATTGGCCCTGGCATTGCCGGGTATGTTGCAGAAGAACAGGTTGCACAGCTCGGCGTTCTCCACATAGCACGAACTTTGGTTCATAAAACTGAAGCCTTGCTGTACCAGTGCGGTTTTCCGCATGAGCGAGGTACGGTCTGTATCGTTCAGCACGACATTGAAGGCGGTATAGGCGGTCTGGTAGTCGAACTGGGTAATCTCATCGCAGAAAGCTGCCTGCTCGCGTTGCTTCTCCGCTGCGGGCGGATAAAAGTTGGTGATGTAGTTCAGCGCGTCTTTCTCCGCACCGATGGCCGTTACGGTGGCATCGGGATCGGTTATCTCTATCACGATGTTTACGATGTGGTTGAACGGCAGACCAAGTCCTACGGGGTACAGCATCGAGCATTTGCTCCGTATGCTGTCCGGTATCTCTATGTTTCCCCCGTATGCCTTCGACTTGCCGGTGTGCGGCACGGCCAGTTCTTGAAGATGCTCGCCTTCATTGGTCAGCGAAAGGATGGAAACGTGCTGTTGCCCTACTTTCATGCTTCCGCTTTCACTGACGGCCATAGGGTTGACGCTCTTCTGCGTGGCATCGTTTTCCGGTGTCTCGTAAGAGAGGTTGACGTAGTCGTAGATGGCGTTGTTCAGTTCCGTATCATCCATCTTGCGTATCTCAAACTGCTGGATGGATGACAAGCCGTTCTCAAAGTTCATCAGAAAGGCTTCCATTTCTGTCAGCCGTTGCTGATATTCCTTATAAGGTTGCTTGAACGGGTAGTGCAGCTTTCGCATCAGCGAGGTGCCCGATGCGCTTTTGCGTATCTTACCGTTTCGGTTGCCGTTCGTGAACGTCACATACAGGTTGGTGTAGCTGTTCAGTATCTCCTTGCCGTTGAAATGACGGTTGTTCTCCGCTATCAGGGCATTGGAAGAGTATTCTGCATGATGGTATCGCCCCGTATAGTAGAAATTCTGCTGATGGATGACCGTGCCTGCCGGAAGCATCTTCAAAAGAGCCTCCAACCGCTCATGGATGTATTGCGCCTCGCTTTCCGACAAGGTGAACACTTCGGGCAGAAGCAGCCGGTAGCCGACGGTGATGTCACCGTTCCCGTTGATGACGGCGTTCTCCGTGATGGTCTGGATAGGCAAGACACTTTCCAGATCCACGGATTTGTCCTTCACCTCTATCTCTGTCTGCCGGATATACAGCAGAGCAATCAGCAGGCACAGCGCACAGATTAGCAGTGATATGAGTATGATGATTCCTATCATGGTTGCTGTTTTAGGATGAATTTGAAAATCTGCCGTTTGTCCGTTATCTGCCGGGGGGTGGCGTTCTTGATCTGGAGGCCGGTCAGGTAGTCCGGGTTACCGGCCTTGTGTTCCTTTTTCAAGGTTTGGAACAGCAGACCGGATAGAAACAGAATGGCGGAAATGATTCCGATGATGAGTATCGGGTGCAGCTGCTTGAATATGCTCACGATGATGATGATGGCCGTCAGCAGCATGAAGATGGCGAACTGTCCCGATGACAGACCGAAGAACTTGATCGGCTTGTTGATTTTACGCATGGTTCTCATGGCTCTTCGTTTTTAGATAATCAGGAAGGCCACCATGATGACTACCACGGCGATGATCCAGCCGAGCAGGTATTCCTTGGCATGGGGATTGTTCGTGGCAAGCGAATAGATGACAAAGACCAGGGCGATGCCGAGTACCGCCGCCAAAATGTATTTGGCTACGTCCAGAATGGTGTCCGTACCCTCTTTGGCTTTGTCTGTCACTTCGGATAGGCTGTTGATCTTCAGGCCGCTTTGTGCCTCCGCCACTTGTGCCGTTCCCAACAGCGTGAAGAATATGAGAAAGGTGAAGATAACCTTTCCGTAGCGGTTAATGACTTGGTTCGCTTTTTCTTTTACATTTTCGATTGCTTTCATTTTGTTCCTATTTTTTAATTAAACATGAATCGTTTTCAGTCTCTCCCATTGCACATCCTTATACTTGATGGATATGGGCTCTTCTTTCGGCTGTTCCGGCAGGGGTTTGCCTGAGTAGTAGTAGGCTCTTCCATGCAGATACATATCGGCTATCTCGGCGGCCAGTTCCTCTTCTTCCAGCTCAGGCTGAAATACCACGCAGATGACCGGATAGGCTCTCTCCTGCCCTTCCTTGCGCACCGCCCCCCTTATCGGCTTCTCTTTCTCCTTTCCGGAAGAAAGGGCTTTCTTCTTTTTCCGGAAGTAAAAGTGAAGCGTGACACAGGCGAGTATGGCAACCAGTATCAAATCCACTACGTTCATAAGAGTTGCCAGATAATGAGCCAAGTGACCAATGCCGTGATATAGGTGATGATGGCCTCTTTGGTGCGCTCGTGGTTGCTTATCAGCTTTTTAAGTACCGCTAGTCCGGCACATAGAAAGCCTACCCCTATCAGCATGGCGCCTATTTCACGGTATAAGGAGATCAGGCCGGATACATTTGTATCGGCTAACAATATGATAATAAGCATGGTGATATGATTTGTCGGTTAGTAGAGCAGTATCTTTATTCCTACGTTCCAGACAGTGTTCCACTTGTCAATGGATAGGGGATTCCAATGTTGTTGTATGCGGGCAAGCAATGCCGTTCGGGGCAGGATGAATATTTCCAGTTCCGTTTCCAGTTTCGGGCCGATGATGAAGTTGTATTCCTTATCGGGGTGGCGGACGTATTCTGTACCGATGAATCCTCCCAGGGCGATGCCCCAGTAAACGGATTTCAGGTTGCTGGCCAGGGTTCTGTAATAACCGCCGTCCACATAAAAGTCCTTACCCTTATCATGTATCGTTTCGGGAATCGTTTCTTCCGGGTTCAAGGTAGAGACTTGCGGTAGGTTGGGTGTGTATTCGTAAGGCTTCTCAAAATAGCTAAGCCCGGCTTTCCAATAGCTTGTCCGGTTGATGTATCTGGAAAAGGACAGGTTGTAATAGTTGCCTGCATTGCCGAACAGGTTAGTGCCGTAGTTCAATTCAAGTGCCGGGATGTTCTCATAATGGCGTTGCGCAAAAGCGCTTACGGTGCATAACAGCAGGCTAAGGCTGATAGCAGTCAGTCTGATGTGTTCCATGGGAATTACTCTTTAGGTTATTAATGTTATATATTTTTCTATTTGTCTCATACGGTGTTTCCAATTTACGCGGATTCCTGTCGCCAGAACCGAATCAAGGTGCTTATCGCGTTGTTTTCGCTCCAAACATATAGATTATATACGGGAGAGCAAATTTTATGAAGGGCTTTTAAAGGGCCTTTCGTGTTTATTTAATGTGCATTAAAAAATACATGTGCCGTAAACCGGCAGGTGTGGAATAATTCTACAGAAAAAAGCCGGATAGGATTAGTTGTGTAAAACTGTCCTGCCCGGCTTATAGGGTTTGGTTTATATGCGCTTTCGGATGTTGCTCAATGCTTGTGGCGTGATGCCGATATAACTTGCTATGTCTTTTAAGGGTATTGAACGTAACAGCCATTTTTCATTGGCCAAAAGCGCTTTGTAACGCGCTTCGGCATCCAGTGTGTAAAACTCCTCTTCCCTTATTATTTTGCGGTTGATGGATCTTACCAAATGTATTCTGGCCAGCTTGTTGAAGTTGATGGATAACTCATATAGCTGATGAAGGTCTTTTTTGGGCAATCTCCAGATCTTGCATGGCTCCAATGCCTTGATATTGTAGTGGGCATGGTGTTCTTCATGTGAAAGGAAAAAATTGATGAACTCTTTGGCTTGGATAAACCGTGCTGAAATCTCTCTATTCTCTTTGTCCGGAAACCATAACCGGACGATGCCGGATTCCAGATAATAGAGGTAGCATACTTCCTCGCCCCTAGTGACGAGGTGTTCTCCCTTCTTGATATGGATAAGTTCGAAATGAGCATCAAGATACGCCTTTTCTTCGTCTGTCATCCGCACGTGAAGATGGGCGTCCATTACCATGAGCGTCTCATCTATCAGGGTGGCAATTGTTTGAACCATTGAATTTGTTTTATGTTTATATAAGGGTACGGAAACGTACCCTCTAACATGGACGTGGCGTTCCAACAACAAAGGCACGCCCCGTACCAGTTTCATACTGGTACAGGCATGCGCCTGTTGTTGTTAATTCCTTAACGATAGATGCCACTCTTTTGTTAGACAGACGGACGTATGTAAAAAGCAGACTGCCAATTTCCTGACAATCCGCTGCAAAGATACTATTTTATGATTTTTGTTCCAACTTTTAGGGATTTAAGTTGACGGCAAGGTCTTCTGGACGAATGCCTACTACCTTTATATAGATATCCCGGTAGATGTTCTCCTTAATCTCCTTGTCCTCTTCAGAATAAAGCCATGCGGTAAATTCATGATAATATTCGCCGGTTCCCAATTTAAAGAAATCCTTATATTGATAATGTCTGCTCACGGGAATGCCTTTCTTGTTTAACAAGAAGGATGATTTGAGCGCATCGTAATATTGCGAGGTCAATATCGCCTTTATCTTTTCATCGAAATATTCCAATGTTTCCTTGTCAAAGAAAAACTGTACGGTGTAGGGCCACTTCTCCCCTTTTCCTTTGATGTACTGGTATTGGAATTTGGTTCTTTCCAGCTTTTTGTTGATACCGTTTAAGATGCTGGTCACCTTCTTCTTCCGGTCATGGTTGTCCTTTACCATTACATCAAATTCCTTGGCAAGTTGGTCAACCGTAACGGTGAAATAAGGTGCTTGTCCTTGGTCAATCTTATACTTGATCAGGTAAATCATTTTCGCCAGGTTCAGATAAAACTTGCGGTAGCCTTTGCGGTTGGGCAGGTTACGGTAGTCTTTCAGTTCCAGCAGATTGTATTCGGTAAGCAAAGTATTCATCAGATCTTTGCTCAGATGCACGTTGTAATTCCGCTTGGTGCGCTTTTTCGTGCTGAAGTCATCCTTTATCTCAAAGCGATCCAGTATTTGAATGAACTTATATTGCGTCTTGCCGTTCATGGCGTATGCTACACTGAGGTTGGATGTCCCTAAACGGTATAACGCCGCTTCAAAGGTGTTCTCTATCGGATGCTCTATCTTTTGCCCGTTCTGTTCGGTGATATATACCGGACGTTGGTTGCTGAACAGGAAATCAAGCTGCTTCTCGGTCAGTTTCCGTTGCAGCTTGGTTCGCTCATACCCCATGACCTCACAAAAATCGTTGATGGAGAACCAGCAGTCACCGAACAGGTCTTTCATTTGTGAAGATGCCACGTAAATGATAATGTCAGACATGACAGTGCCGCCTGCATCAAATAGAGCTTCCAATACTTTCGTGTTGGAAGACTCGCTGAGAGTCCTGGGGACTCTGCTCAACTCTTTTTGCGTATTGCTTTCCTTCATAGGCGGACACTTGTTGTTTACTGATGCAAAGATACGTTTTTTCCACGGAAGATAGTGAATATAACTCCCTACAAATGAAGATGCCAAAGCGTTTTTTTCGTGTTGTTTCTCGATTTAGTTGTGTAAAAATGTCCCGACTACGGCTGTTTCCGATCCCCCAGTTGTGTAAAAGTGTCCCGAATGACCGGTTTAGTTGTGCAGAAGTGTCCCGGATTCCTGATTTAGTTGTGTAAAAGTGTCCTGAATGCAGATTCTAGTTGTGTAAAAGTGTCCCGACTTTCCTGTTCAGTTGTGCAGAAGTGTCCCGAATAGTCGGTTAGTTGTGCAGAAGTGTCCTGGTTGCGAAAAGATGCCATCAAGCGCTAACTTGCAATAATATAGTTGATTATACGGAAAACCTCCCTTATTAGTTGTGTAAAAGTGTCCCACAAATACTTAAGTTCCTAAAAACCTAAATAAAACAAAGAAATGATTTTGCTACTGTATTCTTACTTTCGGAAAAAATTTAGAGGTGGAAACAAGTAGAAGTTTGAATTCTTTAACATATTGTCCGGGATAATAGGCAAAGGGATTTTTCCACAGTTGTGTAAAAGTGTCCCGGTTCAATGCCGACCTTCACTAAAACAGCGTGCAAAAATAACGCCTGCCCGACAAATGCTGTCGAACAGGCGTATATATATTTTTCCGAAAGTAGAATCAGATGCTCATATACTTCTTCAGTATCGCTTGAATCTCCTTGTTATGGCTGGTCAATACGTCTTCAAGAATGTTGTTGGCGATATTGTGCATTCCTAATCCCGTGGCCATAGCAATCTGCTTCAGCTTTCTGTGGGTTTCGCTGGATATCCGGATTACTTCGGTATTCTTTAATTTTCGCTCTTCCAGATATTCCGAGAATTTTTTTCCGCTGACTTTGCTTTCTTCTGTTTTTGGGGAAGACTGCACGGAAGGTTTGGATTCCGGCTTTTCCATTTGTTCCGGCTGAGGTTCTTGGACGGTTTCTGTGACCGGAGCCGATTCTTTCACCTCTTCATGAATGGGCTGTTCAATCGTTGGTTGGGGAATGGTGCTTGCCGCAACACTTCCGATCTGCTGGATTTCCTGCTCTTTCTTACTGGCACTTTGCAGCAAGAGTTTTCTCATGGCGGCTGATGATGTCCTTTCTTTGTTGGTAGCCATAGCTTTATTCTCCTATATGGTTACAGATTAATTCCAATACCTCTTCACAGAACGCATCACAAGGATGATGGTACGCTTTACTCAGCGTGCTTAAATTGCGTTGATAGTCAACCCTTGAATCCTTGATGTAGTTTTGCATCAACTCGAAAGGCAAGGTTTTTTTATTTTTCAAAATTTCTTTGAACTCCAGCACATTCGGAAGAACACGGTTCATAACACCACGCACGGTAGTCTTTTTGCCAATCTTTCGACGACTTTCAATGATTCCCTCATAGATGTTATTGTAAAAGACCAATGTAGGTCTTAGATCGGTCTGGTTCGGTTCGAAGGGAATGATGATCACGTCAACGAAGTGCAGCGTTTCAACTACACCGTTTTGTTTCAGGTTACCCGGAAAATCGACAAGTATAATGTCGTAATTGTCCTGAAGGAAATCCAGTTGGTTGATGAACTCTGAGGAAGAGATATTGATAACCTCATATTCTTCTTCCTTTTTCATGATTCCGTCCTCGGCTTCGTCCTCACGTAATTTTCCGATAGTGTTCTGCATGTCATCGATATCCACAACGGCAATGGATAAGCCACCCTCTTCGTTTGACTGCGAATGAATATAACCTGCAAACAAAGCTGTCAATGTGGACTTTCCTACTCCGCCCTTGGGATTCTCAAAAGCTACGACTACTCCTGGTAATATTTGTCCCATAATGTACGTTTTTAAGTATGTGCGCAAATATATAAATAATAAATTAAATAATCGCATACTTTTATAATTAATTTATTATGTACTTATTTTCTTTGTTATATAAGTAAGTTGTTATATATATACTTTTATTCATAATTACATTCGTATTTAATTATAAAATTAAGTATGTATGTTCATGCTTTGTAATAATATAATTAGTAATTATGTATTTTGTAACTACTGGTTTGTTGTTTGTGTGTTACAATGTGCGTGGTTATTTTGTAACAAAGTACGCAGTTAATCTGGATTAAGAAATCAAGACTTTTACCCGGTTTTGTTTCACAGTTGAGTATTATTGCATATCTTTGCTAATGCAAGGTATGTTTTTGTGGGTACAAAAAACCTTGCGACAGCCGAGCTGCCGACCAATGTTCGTTACACTCACATACTCTGTATATATGAAAGAAAATCGAGATATAAGTATAAAGATCCGCTTGACGGAAGCCGAGAAAGAACAGCTTCTTCAACGTTCAAAGGAAGAGGGAAAATCCCTTTCTTCCTTTATCAGAGAGTCTGCCTTGAAAGGCAGAAGCATATCGAAAACCGATGTGCAAATGATATATGAACTTCGTAAAATAGGAGCCAATATCAACCAGCTTGCCAAACATATCAATACGCTTCCGTCCGATGAAAATATATTGTATTCATTGGATCGGATTAACCAATACCTTTCGGATGTAGAAACCATTAACCGGAAATTGTTATGATAGCCGAGATACAGCCTTCTTTCTCATCCCACCTGTCCATGAGCCGGAAAATCGAATACCAGCTTTCCAAGGTCAAGGAAGGAAACGGAAAAGTGCTTTGCACCTCCACCGGTGACGAACTGGCCGCCATGCCAGCCTACATGAAACTTATCTCCCAGTTGAATGACCGGGTGAAACTACCTTATGCGGAATTTATTCTGAGCCTCTATCCGGGAGAAAGCCTTTCCGATGAACAGTGGCTTTCTCTTGCCGGGGAATATATCGAGAGGATGGGGTACGGAAAGTCCTGTTATGCCGTTGTCCTGAATACTGACAAGGCACACAGCCATGTGCATGTGCTGCTGACCACGATTGATGAAGAAGGCAAAAGCATTCCTTCCGGGAATAATTACAGCCGTTCCGAAAAGATCTCAAGGGAACTGGAGCAGAAGTATGGGTTATTGCCTTTAGAAAAGGAAGGTGTCAAGAGAACCACATTGGGAGAGTCGCAATACCGTAACTATTATTTTGATGCGGCCTTGAAAAAAGCCATGCGTAGTTATAATTATAAGGATAAGGTATCGGCTGTCCTGGAACAATCCGATACATACTGGTCTTTGGATAAACCCTTGCAAGAAATAAAACTGGCCAATGAAGAATGGCGTGTCCTGTTGGGTGATGAAAGCTATGACAACCTTTTCGCATTGCTGGAAAAAGGAGGCTTTTTCAAACCCTTGTTCAAGGACGAACTGTTACAGCTGCTTGACCGTATTTATTCTTTTTCTGAAAGTACATCCGATTTCCGAAGAAACCTGGAACAAGAAGGGGGATATATGCGCCTTGTCACCAAGAATGACAAATCCTATTATGTCTATGGCATTAAGGATTCTGGATTTTATCTGAAGGACGTTTCGCTTCCTCAGAAATATCGCTTCGGTAATATCCGTTTTGATGGCCATGGCATGAGTGCCGATGAACAGAAGCATTATCTCTATGACCACGTGTTTAAGGCTTTGAACTCTTCTTCCGGATATGAGGATTTCAAGAAGAACTTGGCGGAAGAATCGATTCGGGTGACGGAGCATGTAAACGGCAAAGGCGCATATGGGATTTCTTTCTATATGGAAAACGTGGAAGATCCTCATATCTTCAAGGGTGCGGAACTTTCTCGCCAGCTTACTTATCGGAATATCCAGAGGCATTTCGATGGTGTGGCTATCGGTTTCTCACCGCATATTGATAGGGTAGGGGAGTTCCGTGAGCGGGTGGATCGTGAGGCTTTCTATATGCAGGGTGGGGGAGTTATGGCCATTCCGGAGCTTGACATTACCGGCAGCGGGAAGAAGTCGCAAGAGGATGATCTCATACCGTCCAAAAAGAAACGGAAACGCAAGAGTGGTCCCGATTTCTCATTATGATGAATACTAACTTAATACATTTGCTTTATGAATTATCAGACCGTTTTACAAAATTATCATCCCACTGAACAGGGGGATTTCATGTTGAGATATGAGATAGGTGGCCGGGGATATGTCGTTTACTCACCGGAGAAAGATGCGTTGTCTTGTATCGAATTACATGGCTTTTCCGAGCTTACTCCTTGGCAATTGGCTTTTGTCCTTTCATTGGATATGCAGCAGATGAAAGAACAGGATGAGTTTTCTCTTTCCGTATGTTGCAAGCGGGAAAAGCTCTTGTCATATCTCTTTGATGTAGAGGAAAGCGAAACAACTTTGAAGACAAAACATGTGTCCGGGTGGCAAGGCTATCTGATGATGGATATACACAAACCTGATAAGGTACGGAACGTGTTCCAGTTTCATCCGGAAACGAAAGAAGCCCGTTTGGTCTTTGACAATCGGTTATGTGTCGCTTCCCTTCGTGAGAAAGAAAAAGGAAAGCTCATCCATCTCTGTTGGAGTCCTTCTCTCTTTGCTGCCATCGATAAGGGAGGAGAGCGTACCGCACCGGCTTATCTGTTGGCTTCTGATGCTGCCTTGTTGCATGGGTATGCCATGAAGCAGATTGCGGAATGCTTTGCCGGTACACCGGTTGAAGAACAGGTTATCGGCATTCATGTGGGGGATAATGTCTATGAAGCCTTGTCTTTCGTGTGTTATTATGCCCGTAACACACAGAATGAATACATGGTTATCCCGGAGAGAAAAGATGGGATGGTAATTCTTGAAACTCCGAAATGGAATCCGATACGCCAGGCCAACTTCGTGGCTTCACTGAACAAGATGGCGGTTGACCAGGCGAAGAAACGCTATCCGGAAATGGAGGTTCCAAATGAACGGCCATTCACATGTCTCTCTTTTTCCCGGAAGTCTTTCGTCTATTTCCCGGATCTGAAGGTGTATCAGGAGGTGTTCTTGAAGATGTATTTGGGATTGGTGAGGTTACAGGAGGTGCATTTGCTGGGGTAAGGAACAATTGCAGTGCTGCTTATAATATAGTGGCACTACTATTGTTAGAGTACTTCTATCGTTCCTTTGGTTACGGCATCGGCCAGTAGTCTTTTTACAATCCTGCCACTGGGAGGATTGGTTATCCCAAGCGTTATCTCAACCCTGTTTGATAGAGGATGATAGTGCAGGTATTGGAGGATTTCATCTTCAATAGTCATGTTCTAATTCTTTTATCGGGACAATTTTGCCTGATATTTATGCTTTTGTTTATTGTTCTGTCCCGATAGAGATTATTTTGGATGGACAAAGAAACGCTATCCGGAAATGGAGGTTCCGAATGAACGGCCATTCACGTGCCTTTCTTTTGCCGGAAGTCTATCGTCTATTTCCCGAGTCTGAAGGTGTATCTGGAGGTGTTTTTGAAGATGTATTGGGAATTGGTGAGGTTACAAGAGGCGCATTTGTTGGAATAAGGAAAAGGGTGCATCTAATGCCCAATTTGAAAGGATCACCTGCTACAGATAACTGTAACAGGGATATTATCCTTAAAAAGTGAGTTAGATACACCCTTTTAAAGTGCTTCTGTTATTTCTTTGTTTACGGTGTTGGGGAATAATCTTTTTATTACTCAGTTATAGGGAAAATAGGTCTGATATTTATGTTTGGATTATATACTTTGAGGATAAGTGAAGAAAGATATCTGAAGGTGGATTCTTTTATTTAGAGTTCCTTTTAGAATAAGATTTCGCCAAACAGAAATATATTTAGAATTGTTTCTCATAAATCTCAATGCTGCAACATTGAAGGCCAATCTGTAAGCTTGATATCTTATACATTTATTCTTATTTCCAACTTTTCATATAGCACAACCGCCTTTATCAGAGGCAGATTCTCCTTGTAGAACCACGGGAAATCAATACATCTGAAATCGATATGGCTCTCCTCTAGTAAATTGAAAAAACGGATATCGTTTATCATGTCTTTTATGGAAACGAATAGAAGTGGTATTTTCTTTCTTTTGCAAAAGAATAATGCCTTTTGCAGTTCTGCGTATGCGATGGTTTGTTCATCTTTGTAGGTTGAGTCATTTTTCTTGTCAAAAAAAGATAACTGGACTTTTAATGAATCATGCCGTTGGAGGTATTCTGCTAGCAGTTTCTGTGTTTCGGGAGAGTTGTTATCGCCATATAGTATTATATCATTGTATTGTTTCATATCAGGTATTTGTTCCGGTTGCACACTTCTTTTTTCCAAAGGTAACCTTGCATATTCTTTTATTAGATGTTGTTTCGTGACCTTCCGGGGATTCTCTACTGAGTAGAATGCATATTTGAATATAAATTGAATCCCTTTCTTCTGTACACATTCCTGTTCTGAGAAAAAAGAATTCAGACGTATTTTGGCCTCTTGAAGGAACTGTTTGGGGATATCTTCCTGATAGGTATTGGTTGTGTATTCAAGGACGGTCTTTTTCATGAAAAAAATCAATGGACAGATTCATTACCAGTATCTATGATAAGTTTTTCCAACCCGTCAATTTTTGCGTAATGCTGTTTCTACTATTTAGAATCCGGAAACGAAGCTCCTTTCGCGAGATTTATAGTCCGGTATATATACTTGCTTACCATATGAATAAGTGGTTTTTGAACATTCCACCGGCAAATTCATTCCGAATGCCTTCCACATTGAGTACAATCTTGGTCTTGTCCATAATAATCAATGCTATAGATTATCATTTCTTTTTCAATATGGATATTAGGTTATCTAATTGAGGTTCGATAACTGTCTTGTAAACCAACTTCATTCTTTTATCAGAGGCTTTAATAAATGATTCCATTTTTCGTCTTATGTCCTCATTTGTTATTCCCGTCAGATTTTTCAGATACCATAGAATGGCAAGCAGGTAATATACATTCTCCAGGTCCACGGAAAAATCGCAGCCCATACCACCAGGTACGTCCACAATTTCCGTGTTCAGTGATTTCTTTTTTTCGATGATTTCTTCAAGAGCCTTTATCTCCAATGGATTGAGTTGAGACCATTCTTCCGGCCAAATATCACTTGCTACAGTTTCTATTGAATCCCAATCTTTTCGTAAATTAAATTCTTTATTATCCATATTTTCGTTACATTAATTTTAGATAAAACATAAATCAATATAAAAGCGATTAGAGCCATAATCAGCATATACCATGATACATTCATCTCTTTTACGAAAGAGTAGCAAGCATATCCCGCTAACGCGAACAAGCTATAGTGGATGATTGACAACCATACGTTCATTGGTGAACTCTGTTGTATCAAGGCATTTTCAGATACGCTTCTTTGTAAATGTTCGATTTGTAATTCTTCTATTGCGTATGCCAACCCGTATCTTTTATCCTTAATGTTTTTACGTAATGTTTCAGTTCGTACTTTCAAAAGATATTTCGCCGATTCGGACATAGACTTCGCTCCGTATAGCGTATTCACCACTTCTAGCGCATGATTATTGGCAATAATTTCATTATATGCTATAGGCCAGAACTGTAGTAATGCCAATACGGAAGCGAGTAGAATCGCGGAAATTTTCATCCAGGCAGGAATGTCCGATACCAAAACAAATAGAGGCAGAATAATAGCCGAACAATAAAATTGCCTCTTGAATGCCAGCATCAAATCATGGGATACACAATGTGCAAATTCATGTGCCAACAAGATTCTGTCTTTCATGGATTGCGGATAAAATGTCTTGGGAACGAATATGAAAGAAGATGCATTATAAAACGCAAAACTTTTGAATTGTCCGAACAATTTGTTTGCCCGGATAACAATTGTTCGCTTATCTCCTTGCCTGTTGCCCCACTGGAATAATTGGTATTTTCGCATTTCTGTGTCGATTTCTTTAATAATGTCATCTTCAATTATTTCCAAATCGATACCCTGTTCTTTGAACTCTTCTACCGCCTTATTCAAATCCAATAGTTGGTTTTTGAATACAGATTGAATGGAAAATTGAAAAATTCCCCAATCTACTATTATGGCAAGAGGCAATAGATAAAGTGCCGTATAATTGAAAAAACATGTAATAAGGCATAACACGGAACAACGGCATATCACCAATATGGTATTTAGTAAATCTAATATTCTAAATATGAAAAGATAGAGTACCATATTACATAGAAAATTTGTCCAATTAAAATATTTTGAAATTTATAAGTTCCAAAAAGCAAAGGTAATTATATACGACTTTACACTATCTCTAAAATAATAAAAGGACACATGATTATGTATCCTTTTATTATCTTGTATAATTCAGCTATGATTACATGTTTAACACCTTTCTTGATCGTAACCGTATCGCCTCTGCTAACAACCGACCTGATATCATCGAGTACCAGTACTCCTTCGCCGTCGATAAACGTCCAGACTTCATTGCGATGGCGGTGTAACTGATAGCTGATACTCTTATCGGATTTGATTTTCAGTTGCTTGGTAATGGATTTGTAACCGTTGGAAAACTCGGCGGTATTGACTACTTTGTATTCACCCCAACGACGTTCCTCGAATATCGGCCGATATTGCAGAAGGTCGGCGTAGGTCTGTCCCATCCTCGTCATCCCAGGGCCGGTAGACCTCACCGAGCAGCCCGGCGATATCCTCCCTGTGCTCCTCCATATGAAGCCCAGCAGCCGGATGATGAAACCCGAGATGCTGCCGCAACCGGAGGCCCTGACCAGCATGGCGATACGGCGGTGCAGCCTCCCGTCAATGTACACGGTCTTCCACTCCGCGGACTTGGGAGCGGGAACCTCCTCTTGTATTCTTCCGGGGATGTCATTTCTGCCGCTCGGGACCGCCTTTCACGGTCCGGCGTATCCACTGGAGGTTCCGGAGATGTGGAGACGGGATCTGACAGGAAGTTCCCCATAAGCCCGACCCTCCCGAGAATTATATCGGAAAGCCGGTCCTTTTCCTTTTTTGAATCCATTTTCTTAAAATCTTAAATTATTAAATTACACAACCGGTATTGTTTCGGAATACAAAATAAAGGAAGAAGAGGACAGGACGGAACCGCCTGTCACTTATAGTCATGGAAAGTCTGTTATTGTCATGGGGTGTGTAAAAGGGGAAGGTGGGGAGGCTCTCCATTTACAGAAGTGTAGAAGTAACAATCCGTCAATGGAAACAACGAAGGAAGGACACGAGGTATGTACGGCTCACCGCCCGTTCTCCACTTGCAGAAGTGTAGAAGTAACAATCCGTCAATGGAGATAACGAAGGAAGGACACGAGGCATATACGGCTCACCGTCCGTTCTCCATTTGCAGAAGTGTAGAAGTAACAATCCGTCAATGGAGATAACGAAGGAAAGACACGAGGCATATACGGCTCACCGCCCGTTCTCCATTTGCAGAAGTGTAGAAGTAGCAATCCATTAATGGAGAATTGGGTATGGAAAGGGCTGATTTCCCGTATATGTGCCTCTTTATTCCCGAATTATGGGCGTAAGCCGCATGGTTATGGAGAGATATCCACCCTTTTATGGGGAGAAAGGCCGACAAATCCCCGATGGAAATGCCCCGCAAATCACAAGAGAACAGCCATATAATGGGCTGATACACAATAATTATTGGAGAAACGTGGTCCGCCCCTGCGGACAGCAAGTTGTCTTTTCGTTAAACGAAAACCAAGCGGTTTAACGGCAACCTGCCGCCAAACCGTCCCTACCCCCTGATGCTCCGGAGTCGTGGGGGATAAGCTACCGGCATGTTCCATGTCCCTTTGGCATGGGATCCTGCGGATGAATCCGGGCACAGAAAGGCGATTTTCGCATAATTTTTCACAAGGTAGTTCCAAAAAAAACTGGTAGCAAGACTTTGCTGGAAGGACTAAACAAGAAGGTGAAAGGAGTGATGTACACCCGCAATGCCCTTGTCCTTTTTCGACTGGGATGCATAAAGGAAGCGAAATATTTTATAAGTGGTTTCTTTCCACCAACCAGAAGGGTTGGTGGAAGCAGATTACCATTCAGTAGATACCAGTTCTGAAAGATGTAAACAACTTGTTTCTTAGATAGCCTTA
>NZ_CAXSNO010000015.1:0-55574 GCF_964238835.1 Parabacteroides sp. 20_3
ATGTGGGGAAAAATCAGATAATTAAAAAGGCTAAGTGACTGACAATTAATCACTTAGCCTTTTAATCTGTACCCAGACCCGATCTTTTACGAGGTTAAGTCTGAGTTGTTGACGAATTCAGAGGAATTGAACGCATTGTACAATACATCTGGTTTCTCTTTCGTTTCTAAACGTCTTAAAGATCAAGGTGAAGAACCTATCGGTAACTTGTTTAACGACAAAATGGTGGTAGCTCGTTATTTGGCTCGCCCAATTACGATTGATGCTACACAATACCCGGGGTATTCAGGATCTTCTTCAGACTTGCAGATTCCTGCCGGTATGTACTTCTTTACGAAAAATGCTCCAGCTTTAGATAATAGTGACCAAGTGGTTAGGGACTATAATGCGTGGTTGAACGCTACGGTTTTGGTTGCAAGCTCTACAGAGACAATGGAGGGAACGAACGCCGGACGTGCGAATGGTGATGGTTTCTCTTTGGTAGAGAAGGAAATTGGTGACTTGAACCTGTATGTAGGAACAGGTGCGGCTTGGAAGACACAAGGTGACGAGATTTCTATCCATAACGCTTGTTTCCGTGTTCAAAAGAGTTACGTGGAATCTTATCCGTATGAGTTGAATCTGGATCGTTTCCGTTTCAGAATACAAGGTAGCAAGGCCGATCATAAGGATGCTCAAATCAAGTTGGAGATTTTGCAGCATAATGATAATTTCTACTTGACTACGATCTCTAACACTTCAGACAAGACGGATAAGTTCATCTTTAAGTTGGGCGTTGCCGGTACGAAGAAAGGTATCGAGTTGTTGAACAAGGAGGCTAAGGCAGCTGTTTATACGATCCGTGTATTGAGCGGTAAGCAAGGGGATGTGAAGAGCGTATATGGAAAATATTTGACTTCTGCGGTTGATAATGGTAGTTTTGAGCTTGTCGCAAAAGCGAAGGTGTTGTCACAGACAGAGACTCCGGCTTATCAATGGATGATTACAAGCGTGGATGATACTTATAAGATCACTTTCACGAATCGTGAGACAGGTGATCATTTCCTTACGACATTGTTCCCTAAAACAGATTTGGGTGAGAATGTATATGAGACAGCTGTTCCTTCAACTCGGGATATCACTCCTATCTATGTTGATGAGAATACCTACCGTGAGACTGCTTCGACTCAGACCGTAGAGTTTAAGCGTCTGTTAGTGGAGTTGACGAAAGTAGAAGAAGTTGATCCATACGCAGGTTTCTTGAACGTAGATGACCAGACTTTGGTAACAATGGCTTTCGCTCGCGACAACAACGTGACTTCCAATAAATGGTATACCGCTGTTACAAAAGACAATAATAGTAATGTCTACAAATTGAATGCTGATGGTAAGTTCGCCAACAGCGTATCCGATGCCGCTCAATGGCAATTGATCAAAGACGAGGCTCCGAAGACGATCATCGAGAGTAGCTTCGTTTACAATAGAGGTAACCACGTGACCGTACAGGCTAAGGGCGATAAAGGCTATGCTTATGCTTATCAATTGCGCTATATCAATGATGGTATAGAGACTAATGCCTATTTCCCGCAAGGTACAGGTACTAGTACCCATGTTAACGGTGCAGACGTTATGGCTGCGGCAGATGCGGCTAAGTTCGTTATTAAACAAGCTGCTGATGGCTCTGTTTATTTGATTCCTGTATCAAGTACGAATGCGAATGTTACAACTGTATTTGGCAAGACTACGAAATCAGTAGTAGCTGTTAAGTATAACAATGACGAGTATGTGTATACAACTCCATCCGTAGTTTATGCATTGCCGGGTAATAATCAAGACATGACATTAAAGACTTACTTGATCGAGGAAGCTCCGGAAATCAGCTATCCCGCTAAGAATGGCCATATCTCATTGGTAAGCGAGTTAGGCAACTATATCTCCTTGAACGAGAACCAAGAGGGTATCGTAGTGAATAATGAGCAATACTCATTCTATTTGCGCGTAACCGATACGAAAGCGATCGTTCCTTCTTTCTATATCTCTAAGGGTACGGAAGATCCTAATAGAAGCTTGTTCTTGTTCAATCCGAAGGATTCTGTGGACTATTATGTAGCGGACGGCATGTACGACAAGAAATATGAATGGGCTGAAAAAGCTACTAAGGCTATCTTCAAGTCTGCTTCTATCGAGGCAAACAACGATACGATCTCTACGGTAGTAAAGGGTAAGGAAGTGAAAGTTGCTAAAAATGCTGACGACGAAGGCGTATTAGGCGGCTTGGATAACTTCAAGGTTCAGATTATCCAATGCGCTGACGATGAGGGTATGTATGTGATCCGTTCCGTTAAGGAGAAAGGTCGTTACTTATATGGCCTCAACGACAAATTGGCTTGGGGTACTGATAAGAATAGCGCCATGAAGTTCACGATCACTGCTGGTGATCCTACTTCCAACGAGTCTGTAGCTGATGGCGCTGCCGGTGTTAAGGTAATAGGTGGCAATGGTATCGTAGAGATCCAAGGCGCAGCCGGTAAGAAGGTGGTTATCTCTAATATCTTAGGTAAGGTAGTAGCCGAGACTATTCTTGCTTCCGACAACGCTACGATCGCTGTTCCTGCTGGAATCATCGCAGTAGCCGTAGAAGGCGAGAACGCTGTTAAGACAATAGTTAAATAAAAATATAATGACGATATTAAGTTCCCGTGAGGGCCTCGGCCCAAGTATCCCGTGAGGGCGAACAAGCGGGAATGGATTAATATTAATACTAAAGTAATAAATTAAAGTTCATCCCTTAGTACTTCCGTGAGGAAGGAAAGCGGGAAAAGAATTAGCCCCGGTCGTTTATTCGATCGGGGCTTACTTTTGGGGAATCCACAGAAGAGAAAAAGACGGACTAATAAAAGACCGGCAACAAAGGTCACTAAAGTTTGCCGGGAGATTACACGAACAAGATTTCCGTATCCGGCAAGACAGCAGAGATATTTTCAATCGGATTGATGGAAATTTTAGCCGCATGTAACCATGCCAACTTTTGCTTTAATTTTTGCATCCAGACACTCATACGGGCTTTGTGTTCTTTTTCACCAGCAATGTCTAGTTCTATACAGGCAATAATGACTATCTTTTTCTGATTATCAAGTAGCAACTGATTAATCCGGGTAAAAAAATCCTCATCATTGGTCGAAAAACGAGCAGAATTAGTTACCGTGGCGATTGTGTCCCTAACTTTGACAGCAATCCTGCGCATTAATTCCTCGCCTTTTGCCTGAAGCACTTCCTGAGTCTCTGCATCGTGTGTATGCCCTCTGTAATTCTTTACTTCTACCAAAAACAACTGTCTGTTGTCATGAATACCTAAAAAGTCCACCGCTTTGGTAGGCTGCAAGGCATTGCTTACTTTTTTGTGCGCCAAATGTTCGTCGTACTTGACAACGTTCCATTTGGGAGATTGAAACTTGAAGTTTATGCCGCTTTCCTGAAAATTACTCATATTTGCTGATGAATTGTTGTTCCAAGTCGTAAAAGGCTGCATATTCCTCCAGAATCGGATTGCTCTGTATGCCTGCCAAGGTTTCGCTTTCCTCTACAATGATTCCCTTGCCTTCTTTTTTCAGCCCAAAGAATTTGACAGATACACCGGTGTGTTCTTTATACTCGGAATAAAGAGAAAGCGTATGTGTAAGCAAATAATCGTGTGTAGCGATGAAAATCTGCAAACCACATTCCTGAAGCACAAGGATGAACTTCGACACCACTTTGATAAGAGCCGGGTTCAAATTGGCTTCCGGCTCATCCCAGAACAGAATGGTGTTCGCATTAATTTCCCCATTCAGTATGAGGTATAAGATAGAGGCCAACTTGCGAAGACCTTCTGCCACCAAATGCGCTTCCATATTACCACTTTCCGTCTGTATATAGAAACGTCCGTTCATCTGCAGCACCTTGAACTGCAATTCCCGTTCCAACAACTCAACAGCCGGTCTCAACGGATTATCTTCAGACTCACGCAATACGGGGAGAGCCAATGCGTGTGCTAGATTGATGTAGGTCTGGTCGAATGAAATCTCACGCTTACTGCTCAAACCGATAAAACCCTCGAACAAAGAGAACATTTCACGAGGAGGGATGTAGATGAAATGACGGTCGTTCCACTTCTCGTCCGTTTCCAATTTCACAGTCGTCTTGGCTGCAGAGGAAAAGCTATATTGCAATACCTTGCTATCTATCGTAACCGCAATGTTCGCCCTACCGGAAGGTAGTCCTTTGCTGACCAAATTGCCGATGATGTCCGGCTTGAAATAATAGATCATATCTTCCGCCAAGATATACTCAAACTGCTCTTTGGAAGCAGAGTTCTTGCCGAGGAAGTCGTGACGTGCCTGCAAGGTGGCAGCCAAGCATTTAAGCACGTGTGTCTTGCCGGTACCATTCTTGCCGATGAGGACATTTACTCCTTCGGTGAAATCGAAACGATTGTTTGCAAAGCCCGTGAAATTAGTCAGTAATATGCTGTTAATCATTGAATATACCTCATTTTTAACTAAGTGTTCACAAAAGTAACTTAAAATTGGAAAGTAACAAAGTTGGATTCAAAAAAGTTACAGTTACCCAATGATGTATTCTATCCTCGGTAAACAAGATATAAGGACCACTACGTTTATCTCGTTGGCAAAGTAAGTTAACTTACTTGGGCATTTTAATTAGCTTACTTTGCCAACGAAGCTAGCTTACTTTGAAAGTAGGGTAATTCGGTATTAATGATTCGTCCCCTCGAATAAATCCTTTGAATTGTTGGATAAGCCATTCTTTAGCTTGAACTGGTTGAACGTATAGCTAAGGGTCAAGCCTATCAACGGGTAATCGGGCCGGATTCGTGTTTTGGAAATCAAGTTCGAGGAAGTGATCGTATTGACATAACGGGCCGTATTGAAGACATCCCGGAAAGAGAGGGTGGCCGTCAACTTCCGTTTGAAGAATTGTTGCCGTATCGCTAGGTTGACAAACCAGAACGACTGGGTTCTTCCTTGGGTGGTTACGGAAGGGCCTACGAAATTGCCGTCAAGCTGTATCCTTGTGTATTTCCCGGTCGTGAAAGCGTTGTTCCATGCGATCTCGTAATTGGTACTGGTCTCATTCTTCCCGTCCGTCTTATACTCGTTCTCTACCCGGTAGTGATAAAGGCTACCGTTTATTTGCGTATTCCACCAACTGGTGGCCTGCAAACTGCCCGATAGTTCTATTCCGGTGGAATAATCATGTCCCACGTTCGCCATGGAATCCAAGGTAACCCCGGCTTGGTAAGGAACCCGTAATCGTTCGATCTTGTCTTTGCGGGTTCGGTGGAATAGGGAGGCAGACAAGGCATTGTCGCCGGAAGTCAAGGAATAATTCAACTCGAAAGAATGAATGTACTCTGGGCGTATATCCGGGTTACCGATCTCGGCTGTATAGTAATCCTTGTAAGTGATGTATGGCTCCATGAAATAAAGCTCTGGTCGGGTCGTACGACGGCTGTAAGCGAATAGAAGCTTCTGATTTTGTGTGAGGTTATAACCGATATGGGCGGATGGGAACAACTCAAAACGCCTTTGTAGGCGGTTCGCCCAATCTTTGGAGCTACGTAATACTTGATGCGTATGTTCTCCCCGTAATCCTACTTGAAAATCAAAAGACCGGTAGCTATCCCCAACGATCGCATAAAGGGAGTTGATCCCTTGTTGGAAATAGAACGTGTTGTAAATATCGTCACGCCAGAAGAACTCTTTGGTATCCGGGTTCCAAAACTGCATACTATAATCGCCGTCTTCCGAGTATGAGAAATATTGATAACCCGCCTTGATTTGTCCGGTTTTGCTGTATGGAAATACATAATCGGCTTTCGCACGGACGGTCCAACGATGTTCGGCCTCCCACGCACGATGACCTTGCTGGCGTACGTTGTTTTTGTCGAACAGATCGCTTTGGAAATATTCCAGAGCGTCGCCTCCATATTTCAAGAAGAAGCTACCGCTAAGGTTATGCCCCTTATCATTGAACTTATGATCCACGGCCAGATTCCCTAGTCCGAAAGTCTCATGGATATCAAAGTCGTCAAGGCTCTTGAACTCTCCGTTCTCGAATTGCTCGCCATTAGCGGAACGTTCTTCCGTATATTCCAGATCTCCTTTTCGCTTGAGTCCGGCATATCCGCCTTCCGCGTTAATAGAAAAAGTCGTTTGTTTTTGCGTATAGCTCCAACCTCCGTTGAGAATATATGCGTAGCCGTTACTTTCACGGGGGCCATTGGAATAAGAAGTCGTTGTCGTATCGTTTACCAACGTCGTTTTCTCTTGGGTAAAATGACTTTTACGAAGTCGGTTTCCCACATAACCGCCTATACGCCATTGAGACGCCTTGTTTTGTCCGGTCAACAAGAAATCCAAGGTCCGGCTCCATACCGTATTCCCGCTTAGGTTGATTACTCCGCTCAGCCCTTCCCCGAAGTTCTTCTTGGTAATGACATTGATGATCCCGACATCACCCCCAGTATCATGTTGGGCGGACGGGGTGGTGATGATCTCTATATTCTGGATTTGTCCGGACGGGATCTGTTCCAAGGCTTGGGTCCCGGTAAATATACTGGGCTTTCCATCTACGTAGACCGTGAATCCGCTACTTCCCCGGAAGGTAACCTCTCCCTCGGCGTTCACCCGGATGGAAGGCGTGTTCTCTAGGATATCGACAGCGGTTCCTCCCGAGGAAAGCAGGTTGGAAGAAGCCTCGATGATCTTTTTATCCAGTTTATAGATGACTTGTTTCTTGTTGGCTACGACCTCCACTTCCTGTAAGCCTACCTCAAGCATTTGCATCGGGATAATACCCAGATCTTTGATTTGCTCTGTAAGGATAAACTCCTCTCCCATATAAACATCATATCCCAGAAAATGGATACGGATCGAATACGTTCCCGGTTTTACGGGCTGGATTAGAAAAGAACCGTTCGCTTCAGTCATAGCTTCTTCGACGATATGATCTCCATCATATAATACAACGTGAGCGTAGTCTAATGCCTTACGGGTGGTTTGATCGATTACGATTCCTTTAATACCCGGATTCGCATGGATAGATAGTAGTGCGCTAAGGAATACTAGCGATAGAAAAAGTTTTCTCATATTTTACATTCGTTTTAGAATTGATACCGCAAAGCTAGGGAAATAGGGAGGGAGCGGGCCGGACATATGTTTCATAATACCGTACAAATCGTTCAATCTTTCTGTTTTCTGTGATTTTCACCCACTTAATCTTTATATTTGGGGCATTAATCGGATGAATGGATGAGAATATACCTTTTACTGCTGTTTGTACTTATGGTAACGAGAACGCAAGCTACCAACGTTATTTTTGACCGGATAACAATGGATAGCGGGCTTTCTTCTTCCTCGGTGACCTCTATTTTGAAGGATCGTACCGGGTATGTCTGGGTCGGGACGACTGAAGGCTTGAACCGCTACGATGGATATACGTTTAAAGTATTCTTGCCCGTACCGGATTGTCCGGAAAGTATACAAAGCAGTTCTATCGATAAATTATTCGAGGATTCAGATGGAGGTATCTGGATCTTTTTTTCCTCGGGTGGGATTAGCCGTTATGACAGAGGTTCGGATACATTTTTGAATTTCACGAAAGAATGGCTTCGACAACAGTTACGTGTGTATGGTAGTCCTACTTGTTTCTCGGCCTCCGTTCCGGGACATATCTTTATAGGTACGGAGAACGGGATGTTGGAGTATGATGCTAAAGAGAAGAAATTGGTACGCCTTTCGCCGGCGGGTTCGGTAGTCTCGTCGTCTCCTGTGAATTGTTTGTATTCGGCGCCGGATCATTCGTTTTGGGTAGGGACTTTAGCTGGTTTTAGTTTGTATGACAAAGAAACAAACCACTTTCAAGATTATACGATACGGACAAATGACCGGGAGGATATCAATGCCGGCAATTTGAATGGCGTTAACGCGATCTATATCGACCGGTTTGATTATATGTGGTTAGGTACGGGACGTGAAGGGGCTTTTCGTTCGCTTGATATGGGAGAGCGAGAGATCTTCCAATCTGTCGGTCGTGAGGATACTCGGGTATATCAATTCTTGGAGACCGGTGATGGTGATTTCTGGATCGGACATAATAAGGGGGTAAGCTTGATTAGCCGGATGAACCGGCTTGCCTTGCGATGTGAGCATTTCTTTGACCGGCCGGAGGATCTGGAACCTACGGGAGAATGCCAAGTGCGATCCATCTTCGAGAGTAAGGACGGAACGGTCTGGTTTGATGATAGCCGTTTCAATCAAGGTCTTTTTTATTATTCTCCGAAGGAGAGGAAAATGGGACAGTTGAGGAACGTGCCGGAAGACGCACATTCTATCAGCAGTAACCAGATTACCTGTTTGTTTCTGGATGACTCGGATCATCTGTGGGCGGGGCATTCCACGTATGGGGTGAGCCATGCGGATTTAACACCTTCCTTGTTTCGATATACCTTGGGATACACGGAAAAAGAGAATCTGTCTTCTCTTCATATCCTAGCCGTTTATGAGGATTCGGACCTGAATCTTTGGGTTGCGACCTCTAGGGGATTAGATCGGATTAACCATAAGACTTCCCGGGTAGATATGCGTTTTACCTTCTCACCCCGAAAAAGTCCGTCCTCTTTATCCGGAAAGATTATAGGTTCTATCCGTGAGGATTCGGAGCGGAACCTATGGATCAGTTATCAAGACGCCAACCCGGACCGGTTGAATCTGGATGATTTCCGAATCCGCCCTTTTATACCGGATTACCAAGTCTCTTATGATTATCCGATCAACTCGTTGTCGGAGTTATGTAACTTATGCGTGAGCGAAGAATCTTGGTTTTGGGGAGGAGCGGATGAGGGGCGGCTTCGGGTGTGGGATACGAAGACGAGAGCACTTATCACGTATCGATATATACCGGGTGAGATGAATCCCCTTGCGTCGAATCATATTCATTGTCTGTTTGTGGACTCTTCCGGTTATTTGTGGATCGGTACGAATGCGGGGTTGGATCAATACGACAAGCGAACCGGGCGATTTGATCATTTCACGGTACAGGATGGCTTATCGGGAAATATCGTACGAGGAATCCGTGAAGGTGAGCCGGGCATCCTGTTTGTCAGCACGAATAAAGGGCTGAGTCGCTTGGATATACAAAACCGGCATATCGTTAATTATACGACGGCAAACGGTTTATTATCGAATGAGTTTATGGGTGGCGCTTGCTGTAAGCGCAAATCGGGTGAACTTGTATTTGGCAGTAATGAGGGGATCGTTTCTTTTGATCCCGTTCAGTTAACGGACGGTTTGAGAAAAATACCTGAGTCTTTGCGAATCACGAACCTCACGATCGGAGACTCACGTGAGAAGCAAGGTTTACAGGTGGGTTTTATCGCGTTCGATTATTCTCATCCCCGTAGTATCCGATACCGGTATCGTCTGGATGGATATGATACGGATTGGCGGG
The DNA here is from genome assembly GCF_964238835.1 of Parabacteroides sp. 20_3. Classification (NCBI taxonomy): domain Bacteria; kingdom Pseudomonadati; phylum Bacteroidota; class Bacteroidia; order Bacteroidales; family Tannerellaceae; genus Parabacteroides; species Parabacteroides sp. 20_3. Next base: position 9,487 of record NZ_CAXSNO010000015.1, read on the forward strand.
AGGTGGACGCCAGCGATCGTACGGCTATATATAACCGCCTACCACCGGGAAACTATGTGTTTCGGGTGGAAACTTCCGGCAATGGTTCCTATTGGAGCGCTCCCATTACCGAACCTGTCAGGATCTTTCCTCCTTGGTGGCGGACGTGGTGGTTTATTTTGCTGGTATTCGTGGTTGTATGCGTACTGTTGTATATCGCCTATAAGAGCCGGGTGCGCTGGTATCAGCTTCGCCAAGCCGAGTTGGAGCGTAAGATACAAGAACGTACACGGCTGTTGAAACAGGCCAAGCAAGAACTGGAGGAAAAAGATGCGTTGAAAACTCGTTTCTTTATGAATGTCTCTCATGAGCTTCGTACCCCTCTGACGATAATCAAGGGATTGACGGAGGATCTGGAACGGCATTCCGGTTCAGAAGAATCTTGTGGAGATAAAGAAACTTTGCGTACGATCTCCCGGAATACCAATCGCTTGATTCGGCATGTCAATGAATTACTGGATTTATCGGTATTGACCCGGGGAGTTCCTTCCCCGCATATTGTTTGTGCGGATCTCAGTCGATTCTTAAAGGAGATTTCGGAAACCTTTATTCCTTTGGCCGATTCCTATAAAATTGCGTTTACGTATTCGATTGCCCCGGATATCTCAATCGCTTATTTTGACAAGAATATCCTAGAGCAGGTTCTATATAATTTACTGTCGAACGCATTTAAGTATACGCCGGATGGTGGTTCGGTAAGCTTTTCCGCTTTATTGGAGCAAAGCTCATCCGATGCGGTCATGACTTTACGAATTACGGATAGTGGAATCGGCATTCCCCCCGAATCGTTACCGTATATTTTTGATCAATATTATAAGGGGGAATCGATAGCGTTTCGCCGCTCGGAGAGTTCGGGGATCGGCCTTGCGTACACAAAAGAGCTATTGGAGTTACATAAGGCAACCATTCAATGTGAGAGTGAATTGGGGAAAGGTTCTGTTTTTACGGTTGCCTTGCCTATATCGGAAGAGGCTTATCCTGAGGAGTGGTTGGAGTATTCGGAACCTAAAATGGAAGAGGTATCTTTGCGGGAATCGGTTCCATTGGAAGAAACAAACTCGGTCCCGGAGAATCTACGACAAACGCTTTTGTTTGTAGAGGATAATGAGGATCTATGTCGTTATTTGATGAATGCTTTTCAAACGGATTACCGGGTCGTGATAGCGAAAAACGGAAAGGTCGGCTTGGAGAAAGCCTTGGAGATCCTACCGGACGTGATTGTCTCGGATGTAATGATGCCGGTCATGAATGGGATTGAATGTTGTGAGGCTTTGAAAATGGATGAACGGACGGCCCATATACCGGTTATCCTATTGACTGCTTTAGCGGAAGAACGTCAACAATTGGAAGGGTATGGAGCCGGAGCGGATGATTATCTGCCTAAACCGTTCAGTCTTGCTGTCCTAAAAGCGAAGATCAAGAATCTGCTCAAACGTAGTGAGCAACTAAAGTTATATTTCAGGGATCGGTTCGACTTGCGTACTCCGGAGCAAACCATCGCCGATCCGGATAAGGAATTTGTTTCGAAAGTGACAAGGGTCGTTCTGGCCCATTTGCAGGACCCGGAGTTTGATGTAGAGCTTTTCTGTTCCGAGATGGCGATGAGCCGTGCCAGCTTATTTAGGAAATTAAAGTCTACTACTGGTTGCTCCGCTTCCTCATTCACCCGTAATATACGTATAAAGCGTGCCGCCGAGTTATTGGGGCAGCACGCTTATTCGATCGGGGAGGTAGCTGCTCAGGTCGGCTTCTCCGATCCGAACTATTTTACCCGTTGCTTTAAAGAAATTTACGGGATCACTCCGAGTGAGTTTATTCAGACTTCACCGAGTTCACAGGATTCTCATTCGCCGCTTGCCAGTTCCGGAAAGTAACGGTACCGATCGTAACCGAGAGAATGATTAGGAAAGCTACGATGAAGACCCAAAGATGGAGTGGTGTTTTATAAGCGAAATTCTCTAGCCACTGTTGTGTTCCCATCCATGCTATTGGGATCGAGATGATGAAGCAAACGGAGACGATCCGGATATAAGTCTTGTTGAACATCAAAAGAATCTGTCCGGTAGTCGCTCCGTTGATCTTGCGGATACCGATCTCTTTCCGGCGGTATTGCGTCTCAAATAGCACGAGTCCGAATACACCTACGATAGAGATCAAGATCGCCATTATTCCGAATAGGGAGATTAGTTTACCCAGTGTTTGTTCTTTCTGATATAAATTGTTTAAGATGGTGTTGTAGAAAGAGATCTCGAAAGGGAAAGTCGGATCGATCTCTTTCAATGTTTCCCGGACGTGGGCGACAGCTTCCTGTAAATTCGTTTTCGAATTGAAGCGGATATAGGATACCAATTTAGGATTGGGTATATCGTTATTCAATGCGAATACGAAAGGCGAGCTTGCGATCCGGCAAGAGTTAAACCGGAAATCCTTGCTGACTCCTAGAACCGTACGATCATTGAAACGATCTCCGGGATGTAAGTGGAAATCCCGCTCTGCCGCCGGATTGATGATATAATCACTTTGTGCCTTGTTTAAATCCTCCCGTGTAAAATCCCTTCCTTCCTCTACTTGGATATCCATGACGGAAAGGAAATTCTCGGAGGCATAGAATACCTTGAAGAATACATCCTTATCTTCATGACGGGCATATTCGAGATCGATCATGTCATCTTCTTTCGATAACTCGTAGACGGAGAAGGCCACATCCTCTATTCCCGGATAATCTTTAAGTTTCTGGATATATTGGGGCTTATGCTTGGCGTAGATCTCCGGTGTCAGGTTCACGATGGCTACTTGGTCTTTATTGAATCCTAGTTGCTCGCTAGAGGTCATGAAATGGTTCTGAAGTCCCATGAATAAGGTGACAATAATCAAGGCGATCGATACCGTGTATTGGAAACCGATCAGGGCGACACGTACTTTTTTCCCTTTGGGACTAAGACCGAAAGAGCCCTTTAGTACCAAGGCTGGCGCATAGGAGGTACTTCGTATAGCTGGATAAAGTCCCGCCAAGCAACCCGTCAAGATAGCGATCAGTGCAGTGAGAAGGATCAGGCCTTTGTATTGACTAAGACGTATATCCGCATCTACCCAATTAGCGATCGGTGTGTAAGACAAATCGTTTACGATGAATAAGGCGAGAATGTAGGATATCAAGCAGATCACGATCGATTCAATCAGTGAGATGGCTTGTAACTTATAGATGGAGCATCCTAATACCCGGTGCGTATTGATCGTTTTCAATCGTAGGGGAATCAACGAGGTTGTGAGATTGGTAAAATTGATTCCGGCGATGAATAAGATGAGGAAAGCGATACCCAGTAACACATAATTTGTCTCCCGGTGACCTTTCGGATTAAAGTCGAAAGTTGTATCATGCGTGTAATAAACTTCCTTTAAGGGGGTTAGACGTAATGCGATCTCTTGCGCTGAACCCATTTGGCTTTTAGCGAAATCGAAAGTCTTGTTGAAATGATCCAATACCTCCTCTTTATTTAGGGGATCGTCTAGCGTGACGTATATTTCGTTGGCATACATTTGCCAAGAACTTTTTAATAGATCCAGTTGGTCCATCGGGACGTAAATACGGTTTTGTACCGTAGTATTTCCCGGGAAATCCTTATAGACACCCCCAATAGTAAGTATCGTGGTACTTACAGGTTGCCAGCCACTACTGCCGGACATCCGGATACGTTTACCGATAGCGGATTGTTTGTCGAACAGCCTTTTGGCGACACTCTCCGGAATGAGTACGGAGCCGGGAATGGATAGGCATCCGACGGAACCTTCTTTCATGTGGAAATCAAAGACATCTGAGATATTGGGTAGACAAAGCTGGAAGTTTTCCTTAAATACTTTCGCTTCTCCTTGATCGTCTACCTCGTCGATTTGGCAATACCGTTCTCCTCCGTAGAATGGATAACGGTAGGAGTAATCCGTGATATGAGCGGATGAGTTAACAAAAGCATCGCTAAACATTAGGCAATGGATGGCGTTATGCTCGAATTCTCCGTGATTTGCCTCTAGCCGGAAGGTTCTGCCCGATTTACTGTGCATGGCATCGTAATTCATCTCGTAATCCACCTGCATTACTATCAGGAGGAAGGCGGCGAAAGCGATTGTCAAGCCGAAGAGGTTTAACACGACGGCGGTCTTAAACCGCTTGAATAGATAAAGTAAGTTTCGAATCATTAGTTTCATTGTAACAGGTTTTAAATATATTCATTTTTTAGAAAAGAAGCAAATAATGTGCCATCGATGTAACGTTCTGCTAATCATAAGATAATAGAAAAATGCTTAGAAACGATTGTGTGTGCCTTCGCACGGTGCACGTTCGCTTTCGCACGTTATTTGATTTTAATTCGTAAGTTTGCGGATGTTTTACATATAGAAAGATAATTCGGAAATATCAGCATGGAAACTTCAAATAAACTCTGTTATTGGTTCCTTTTTTATAAAGACCAACTGTTGCTTCAGAAAGAGAATGATACGTATACCATCCCTTATGGCGAGAATCCCCCAGTTCCGGTTTCTCATACGCTGGAGGTTGATTACCGGGATGGACTTCCCGCGCGTACGGCAGAATTGGATACTCCGGTGGAGGGGAATGACCGTTACGTACATATGGGGTTGCGTGCCTCTTGGGATTATATCTCGAGAGCGTGTTACGAGAAGGCGGGTAAGGCTTTTCAATTGCTTTATTGGGATAGCCATAGCCGTTTCTGCCCGGTATGTGGTACTCCTACCGTACAGACTACGTCGATCATGAAGCAATGTCCTTCTTGCAAACATGAGATTTATCCGACAATCTCAGCAGCGATGATCGTCTTGATCCGTAAGGAGGATTCGATTCTTTTGGTACATGCCCGTAATTTCCGGGGAACTTTCCATGGATTAGTGGCCGGATTCTTAGAAGTTGGCGAGACCTTGGAAGAGTGTGTGCGTCGGGAGGTCCGTGAGGAAACGGGTTTAGAGGTCGATAATATCACTTATTTCGGAAACCAACCCTGGCCTTATCCGAGTGGCTTGATGGTAGGCTTTGTAGCGGATTATGTAAGTGGGGAAATTAAGTTGCAGGATGAGGAACTAAGTTCTGGTGCCTTCTATACCAAAGATAACTTACCGGAGATCCCCCGTAAGTTGAGCTTGGCCCGTAAGCTAATCGATTGGTGGTTGGATCATCAATGAGGAGTCCTTTTTTGCGGCCTCTGCCTGTTGTCTTTCGAATTTCTTCCTTTTAGAGATGACATCCGGGGTAGGGAGGTTACCGTAGTTTTGCCAAGTTCCGTTGCGTTTTGCGTTGCGTTTATGGACATATGTTTTCCGGCTGGTCATCCTTCCTAGATCGAAGGTAGCTAGTGAGGTACGACCACTGGACGGAGTCCTTTTCAATTCATCTAAGATAGATTGATAGACAGGCAGTATCTTTTTATACGGTGGATTATGTCGCCAGAATACCGATGGCGGTAAATCCTTCAATGCTACTTTTCGGTGTGTCGTATCGTCTTGTTGGATATATTCTGAGAAATCTTTGGTGATAGGGATATTGCTGGGAGCGGCCAGTTGAGGTTTCCCCATCGGTTTTCCTGGTTCCGGGTTGAGGAAAGAACCGCTTTGGATTGCTTTTTGGAATTCAGGGTTCAATTTGATGGAATCTTTGCCTGCTAATACATCCTTTAGCCAGATCGAATCTTGCTCAGTCCATTGCGCATAGCCTAAGTGTATATTTATACAGACGAAAAATCCAATCAATAGTGGTCTCATGAATGCCTGAATTGTTAATTGTGTTCAAAGATAGTCTTCCTTCTTTCTCCTCGTTTTTTCTTTCGCTTAAATAGTCTTACCGTTTACTTAATCTTAACCCTCTTTGCGGACTATTAATTTAACAGTTCATCTGCGCACGATAATCGTTCGATTACGCACGCTTCTTCCATTGATTTAATACCTACCTTTGAGGCATCACAAACTAGTTCAGCGCTTATGAAAAAGGGAAAACTATTAATTATAGATGATAATGAGGACATTCTTTTTGCCCTTAATTTATTACTGGAGCCCTATATGGAACAAATAAGAGTGGCTACGCAACCGGAGCGCATCGATCATTTCATGCGGACTTTTATCCCGGATATTATCTTGTTGGATATGAACTTCAAACGGGATGCTATTAGTGGTCAGGAGGGTTTCTATTGGCTGGAGAAGATAAAGAAGATAGACCCGGACGTGGTGGTTCTTTTTATGACTGCCTATTCGGATACGGATAAGGCCGTGCGGGCGATTAAGGCGGGAGCTACCGACTTTATCCCGAAACCTTGGGAAAAGGAGAAATTACTCGCTACACTCTCTTCGGCATTGGAACTTCGGGAGAGTAGGGCGGAAGTGCGAAATTTAAAGAAACAAGTTGAGATTCTTAGTTCACCCGAGGATGCTGGCTTCGAGATCATCGGTGAAAGCGAACCGATGCAGGCTATTTTCGCTACGGTCGATAAATTAAAGAATACGGATGCCAATATATTAATCTTGGGGGAGAATGGAACCGGTAAAGATTTAGTTGCCCGCGCCTTATATCATCAATCTCCGCGTTCGGGGAATCTTTTCGTCGGGATCGATGTGGGCTCTATTCCGGAACAACTTTTCGAGAGTGAATTATTCGGCTATGAGAAAGGGGCTTTTACGGATGCCCGTAAGGAAAAGCCGGGACGAATGGAGGTAGCTTCCGGTGGCACCTTGTTCTTGGATGAGATCGGGAACTTAAGCCTTTCCATGCAAGCGAAACTGTTGACCGCTTTGGAAAAACGACAGATAACCCGTTTGGGAGCAACGCAACCCATACCGATTGATATCCGGTTGATCTGCGCAACGAACGTGAATATCCATCATCTTGTGGCAGAAGGTACTTTCCGGCAAGATCTTTTATATCGTATTAATACGATCGAGTTACATATTCCTCCCTTGAGGGAACGAGGAAATGACGTGATCTTATTGGCTGAACATTTCTTGTCGAAGTATGCTCGTAAATATAAGAAAGACTTGAAGGGCATTAACAGGGATGGGAAGAATAAGCTACATAATTATGCTTGGCCTGGTAATGTACGTGAACTGCAACATGCGATTGAACGGGCGGTTATCTTGTCTGAAAGTAATTGGCTAAGGCCGGAAGACTTTATTCTGCGTTCTGTCCCGCTTAGGGATAAGGAACCATCCGATGAGTTAAATCTGACGGTATTGGAGAAAGAAGCGATCGAACGTGCCTTACGTCGTGCCGAGGGGAATATCACTCGTGCCGCCGAGCTTCTAGGGATTACCCGCTTTACCTTGTATCGTAAATTGGAGAAATTTGGCTTATGATACGTTACTTGTTGTTCGCTCGTATTTTGGGGATCGTGGTATTGTCTTTTACTGCCTCATTCTTAATGCTGAAAGGGTTTTTGTTTATTCCCGTGCTGTTCGGATTTTGTATTCTTGCGCTTTCGGTTTTCTTATATAAGGATCAGCAAAAGACTGTTAAGCGGATGGAATACCTGATAGAGAGTATTCATTACGGGGATCTGAGCCTGTTTTATCCTTCCGATTCAATGACGGAAGACGAAAAGGCTTTGGCCTCTTCTATGAACGCTGCCTTGGAGGCTTTACGGAGTCGATTGTATAATTCGGTGGTCGCTGAGGCGGAAACCGAGGCATGGCAGAAACTTATCCGGGTATTGACGCATGAGATCATGAACTCGATCGCTCCGGTAATCTCTTTATCAGAGACGGTAGCCGAGCGTGCGACGATAAATGGCATGAATGAGAAAGACTACGCTATTATGGTACAAGCCATGCAAACGATCCACCGAAGAAGTAAGGGGTTATTGGATTTTGTCGAGAATTATCGGAAATTAACCCGTCTGCCTTTACCTACTTTACGAAACTTCTCGGTTTCGGCTCTCTTTGACGATATCCGGCTTCTATTCCCGGAGAAATCCGATATCCTCTTCTTTCATGTAAAGCCGGAAGACTTGAATTTATATGCGGACCGGATCATGGTGGAACAAGTATTAATTAATCTATTGAAAAATGCGATAGAGGCTTGTGAAGAGTCCTTATCTCCTCAAATAGTCGTGGAGGCTGTCCAAAAAGCCGGCATGGTTATTATTTCGGTGATTGATAATGGTAGCGGAATTGTTCCCGAGGCGATCGACAAGGTCTTCGTGCCTTTCTTCACGACTAAATCTAAAGGTTCCGGTATCGGATTAAGTCTTTGCCGGCAGATCATGAACCGTCATAGAGGAAGTATTAGTCTCGACTCTCAAGTAGAGAAGGGTTCCTCTTTCGTTTTGCGTTTTCCGATTGTTACCAAACGGATTCTATAAATAAGTATTAATACATGCGATTAGCTTATCCGGCTTGATCGGTTTAGCGATGTAAGAGGAGAATCCGCTTTGTTTTACCCGTTCCTCATCTTCCGCGAAGGCGAAAGCCGTTACGGCGATGATAGGAATGGACTGGTTCTTTTCCCGAATTACCCGTGTAGCCTCATAGCCGTCTACGATCGGCATTTTTAGGTCCATTAGGATTAAGTCCGGTTGATATTTATTGAATAAATCGATCGCTTGTTCCCCGTTCCATGCGTGTATAAGGTTATAATCTTTCAACATGGCTTGGAATAAAGTATAGTTGCTTTCGTTATCTTCCGCTATTAATAGGGTTGCAGATTTGGATGACTGGCTCTTCTGTACATTCTCGGTCTTTGGTTTCTCATGCGGGACTTCCTGCATCTCTAGTATCGAATAGGGCAACGTAAACCAGAATGTAGAACCTTTTCCTTGCTCTGATTCCACCCCTATATCTCCACCCAGACGCTTGATAATCATCTGGCAGATCGATAATCCTAGCCCCGTTCCTTGCACAAAGCTATTTAACTTAACGAAACGGGTGAAAACTTGACCGATCTTATCCTTGGCGATACCGCATCCCGTATCTTTTACATAGAAATACAACTCATCATCTCTATGGCGGTAGCCAAACAGGATGCTACCTTGAGTCGTGAATTTGATGGCGTTGTTGATAAAGTTCGTAATGACTTGGGAGACCCGGTTACGGTCGGTGCGTAAGATACAATTCGGGATCTTCTCGACAAAGCATACCTGCACACCATCTTGCGCCTTCAAACGGGAAGACTGCTCGATATCGGAGAATAGTTGATTGACATCTACGTCTGAATCCACGAATTCTAGCGTACCCGCCTCTATCTTGGCTAGATCGAGAATATCATTGATCAATTGCAATAGCAGGTCGTTGTTGCTATTAATGATATTGATATATTCCTCTTTATCCTCCATATTCTCGGTTACGGCCAATAATCCGGAGAAACCGACGATCGCATTCAATGGCGTTCGAATCTCATGACTCATATTCGCCAAGAACGCGGATTTCAAACGATCGGACTCTTCCGCTTTCTCTTTCGCTTTCCTCAGTTCGTTCTCCGCCTGTTTTTGTTTTGTCACATCTTCTTTCTTGAAAATAACCCCGATAAGGTTGTCGTGCTCGTCTAATACAGGGTTCGCCAAAATATGAAGATACTTTCCATCGCCGAACTCATTCGTGATATCGACCTGCTTTTTGGTTTCCATGGCCTTTGCGACCGTGCAACGGGTACAATAAGGCTTTACTCCGTTCTTGACCAAGAAGCAATTAGCCGGACCGAATTCAGGGATACAGTCATGGAACTCTACCTCATTTCTCCATTTTACGGTATAATCCGGCTTGATGAAATAGATGGAAGCTTGGATATTATTCATGATTAGTATATTATCCTTCTGTAGATCCAATAACTTATCTTTCAGTTTATTGGTCCGGATAAAGAAGATTAATATCATAATCAGGAAAATAAATAATACGGTGATTACGCTTAGCAAGATCTCGAACCTGTATTTGGAGAATAGGCTCGGGTCCTCGTTGATAATAGTAGCGTCGTGGGGCAATGACAATCTGCTGATATCAAAAGCCTTGATCTTTGAAGCGTCGAACATATATCCATTGGGAATGATTTGTGGATGGATATCTTTAGGGGCGATTTTCTTTTCCAATATACTTAAAGCCTCTTTCGCCAAATCGGAACCTATAGGCCTGTATTTGGGACTGAAACCTCCGATGGCCCAGTGCCCTATGCCGACGGATGCCAATGTGAATGTCGGGATTCTGGGATTGGCGGTCATCATGGTATACGTGGCATTTCCAACATAATACCCGTCGTTCACGTCTACACGCCATGTACCAATCAATATCACGGTCTGATCCGGCAGGTTCTTGATTTGCTCAACGATGGTGTAGATATTATTCTTTCTTCCATCCAGTAATATCAAGTTCAGATCCTTGATATTTTCCATTTCCTTTTTTACCAAGGTCTGCATAGCTAAACCACCGTAGGTATTATCGGTGATTAATGCTATATTTTGAGTTTGGGGATATAACTTACGTATTAACCGGATATTTTCTTTTACGTCATAAGAATACAATAACCCGCCAAGGTGTAAACCTTTATCTACGTACTCTTGGATATCGATGTATTTCGGTTCCCATTCGGCGACATTTAAATCCGAGTCGGGTAATAAGATCGCATTCTTACTGATCATACCGCATAAAACCGGTATATTAGGCTTGTATTCTTGGGAGATATAAGAAGCCCATGCCTCTTGACCTAAGATAATGATAAGCTGAGGGGTGTTATTTTCCTTATATTTATCCAATATACCTCTCATCTTACCGTCCCATAAGGGGGCTTCCGGGAGGCTCTTACAGTTCATGTTCTCGATAACCACCGGCGAGATACCACCTCCCCGCTTATATTCCTCCATAAACTCGGAAATATTGGCGGTCGTATTACGTGTATCGGGATTGTAGGAGCTAATGATTAAAATAGGGCCTGCATTATCTGTAGCGTATAAGTGGAAAGAAAAGACCAGACTTAACACGATAAAGAGTACGAATCGTATGTAGTATTTTAATAATGTCATTCTTTACCTACCTATTCATGTGCTTATTTGCGATTAAAGTACTATTTTTTGTTCATACAGTCCACAAAAATAGAAAAGATTTATGATTAATTGCTGAAATTCAAAATAAAAAGAATCTATTACGCCTAAAATCTATAACTCGATCATCACTCCGATACTTGGGAGAAGCGTTCCTGTAAGACGTTCTATCGGTCTTAATTCGTACCGTTGTTCATATATGGGAGCTTCCGGGTTGATAATTTTACCCGTTTTGATATATACGTCTTGCTCTTTGTATTTGGAATTCAATATGTTTTGGATGTCGATATAGGCTCCAAGCATGATCTTTTTGAAGTAAAATGTTTTATCGATACGGATATCTAACTGCGTGAATGGCTTGAGCCGTTCGCTGTTAAACCGGCTGTAATCATAGTATAGCCCGTTATTAGCGTCCCAAGCTTCTACATAACTACTCTTTTCTACATCGTAAGGCGTATAGGGAGCGCCTCCTACTACCCGGAACTTGGCGCCTACGTCCCAGTTCTTGGGTAAAGAATAAGTCCCGCTAAACGTGAACAGATGCTTATTGTCCCAAGCCGAGGGAAGATAAGTGTCCATATTTCTCCCATCCTTGAATTCGCTTCTTACCAAAGTGTAGGATGCGATGAAAGTAAGCCCTTTATAATTATACCAACGTCCCATGATCTCAAGCCCATAAGCTCGCCCTGTAGCGGTAGACGATACGGCCTCATTTCCCAAGACACCATAGTCTGTACCTTTCGACGCGAGTGGGATACTGTCGAGTATGGACATCGGATAACGATCATAATGTTTATAGAATCCTTCGGCCGTGAATTTCAAGTATGAGGTAGGACGGTATTCCAAGCCTAATCCGGCTTGGTCGCTTCGGATATAGCTTAAATGATTTGTCCGGTTTACATAATTACCTTCATTATCCTTGAATCCCAATGTCGTATAAGGAGGAAGCTCGTAGTAGCGTCCGATATTCGCGTTTATATAAAGCGGATCGGACAAGCGGTAGGATAAGGATAGGCGAGGAGATAACTGATCTAACAAATTATTCATATCCGAGGAATAATTGTTTGCGTCCGCACGAACACCTAAAGAGGCGGTAAACCGCTCGTTATAACTCTCATAAATAGCCGTGGCATAGATACCCCACTTCCATATGCCAAGGTCTGTTTGATATACGATGGTACGGGGGATAGAGGTAAATTGCTTTTGATAGGTGTCATTCGTGTATTGGGCGTATTCGATGTTTCCTCCGACATTCAATTGAATGAATGGTAAGCGGAACGTGTTTTCCGTTCGGAACTTATTCTCGATCTCATCCGAACGGTAATTTAAGGAGAGATTCTCTTCCTTGCTTTCGTCATTGTCTTTGTATTTAATATTCTTATTGTTGGTCTGGCTACGGCTGATAATGACCGAGTAGAGATTTTTACCGGCATAGTGTTTATAAACCGCTCCAAGGGTATACGTTTTTTGTTTTACGACCGGCAAGTAAGAGAGGATATATTGGTTTTTCTCGCTCATGTCTTTCATTCCTGTATTCAGCTTCATATCATCGATCGCCCCTAATCCGAGAACTGTAAGCTCATTCTTGGGGTTGAAGGAGTGCTTAATCTTGAATTGGGCATCCGTGAAAGTAGGTAAGAACGGCAAGCCGATCATATCGAAAAGGAATTGAAGGTAAGAGCGACGAACAGACACTTGGTAAGTGGTCTTTTTTCCTAGCGGTCCATTAGCGGACACACCGATATCTGAGGCTCCTAGGACTCCTCGCAATGAGAATTTCTCCTTATTCCCATCTTGTAGTTTAAAATCCAATACCGAACTTAAAGTGTTCCCTTTGGATGCGGGGAATGCGGCCGAATAAAAGTTGACCTCCCGGATAAAATCGGGATTGATAATACCGACCGGACCTCCGGAGGCTCCTTGGGTAGAGAAATGGTTGATATTCGGTATCTCTACGCCATCCAAAAAGAAACGGTTTTCCGAGGGACCTCCTCCTCTTACCATCAAGTCGTTACGAAACGCTGCCGTAGACGCTACTCCCGGAAAGGTTTGTACTACCCGGGAGATATCCCGGTTTCCTCCCGCGCTTTTCTCTATCTCCTTGAAACCGATTACACGAAGTCCTAGCGGACTTTCGGCGGTTTTACGGAACGGAGAGGCTACTACGCTAACCTCTTGCAGATTCTGGCTGGCTTCCTCTAGCTCGATCGGGAAGAATATATCTTTATTCGCTAGTCTGAATTCGGCGGTAACGAATGGCTTATATCCCAGAAAGGAGGATTGGAGACGATAGCTTCCGGGTGATATGCCGGATATCTCGAATAATCCGGTGGAATCGGTGACCGCCCCTTGCGTCGTGTTCCATACCACTACGTTAGCGAAAGGTATCGGCTGTCCGCTCGATGCGTCTTTTACAACTCCCTTGATAGAGAAGGAGCGCTGTTGACCGATAGCGGCTTGTATGGTACATAATAAGAATAGTAAGAAGTAAAGATGGCGTCTATCCATATCTTATATCATATTTATAGCGGTAAAGATAAGTATTATTCTGATTCGTATGTATTATCTTTGCATACATATGGAGAAAGAATTACAGATAACGGCGGATGGAAGCCATACGCTATATATTCCGGCGATGGATGAACATTATCATTCCGTGAACGGGGCCCTGCAGGAATCAAGACATATATTTATAGAGGCGGGATTGCATGCGCTTGAAAAAGACTTTATCCGAATCGTGGAGATTGGCTTCGGTACAGGGCTGAACGCCTTCTTGACATTGAAGGATGTCGAGCTATCTCAAGCACATCATATTGATTATCATACAGTGGAGTTATACCCGCTTCCTTTAGATACGATTCGTGCCTTGAATTATGGGGAGCTGATCTGGCCGGAGAGAAAAGAGTTATTCTTAGCCTTGCATGAGGCGGAGTGGAATACTCCCGTTTCAATCTCAGAGCGCTTTACACTTCATAAAATAGAAGGAAATAGTAACGCCTGTGAACTACCGGATGATATCGATTTGATCTATTTCGACGCATTTGCGCCCGAGAAACAACCGGAGATGTGGAATCAGGAAATCTATAATCGTTTGTATGCTCATACCGCACCGGGCGGAGTGATCGTAACCTATTGCGCAAAAGGAGAGGTACGCAGAGGTATGCAAGCGGCTGGTTTTGAGATGAGCCGTCTTCCCGGTCCTCCGGGCAAGCGACATATACTTAGGGGTAAAAATTGAGAATTGAAAGTTACAGAGCGTATTCCTCGGTATTTTCAATTCTCAATTCTCAACTTTCAATTATTTAAGCATTGCCTCGATCTTTTCTACGAACTTATCCTTAGCCGTAGCGCCTACTACTTTATCAACCATCTTACCGTCTTTGAAGAAAAGAACGGTAGGGATGTTGCGGATACCGAATTGTCCGACTACATCGTCATTCTCGTCAACGTTCATTTTACCGATCGTCACACGACCTTCGTATTCGGTTGCCAACTCATCAATGATAGGAGATACCATGCGGCAAGGGCCACACCACTCTGCCCAAAAGTCAAGAACCATGGGCTTTCCGGAGTTAACCAACTCCTCGAAATTAGCGTCTGTAATTTGTAGTGCCATTTTGAATTACGTATTATTTAATTATGAATTATAATCTAATGATTGTTATGACGCCAAAAGTACAAATTCTTTCAGCGTCGTACAACTTTAACCATTAATTTTAAAATCGATATTCTCGTTCTCCTGTAAAAAGTCTACCAGCTCACGGGTCACGTTTAAGCGGATATTTTGGGAGAAGAGATTTAGGGAAATATTATGTTCCCCATCGACAACCTTAAAATATAACAGGCTATGGCCCGGATTGTTCTTGATCAATACCGAAAGCTCATTGATAGTCGGCTCGTCCAAATCATGGATCGGGACCGTGATACTGATTTTCTCGATCAGCTTGTCTTTCTCGTCTTGCAAAAGGTTGACGGTACCAATCTTGAAGTCCAGTTTATTGGGGTCCCAGCGGCTAGGCTCTACACGGGCTGTGATCAAGAGATACATCCCTATTTTACCATACTTGCTGTATTCGATATAATCCTGTCCGAAAAGAGGGATCTCGCCACTACCCGTGAAATCCTCGATCTTCAAGATTCCGTAAGGCTTTCCGTTCTTGGTCATTCCTTCCCGGAAACCGGTGACGATACCACCTAATAAAACCTCCCGGCCTTGTAAGGTTTCCCGCTCGTTAAGTTCTACCATGCCGGTATTACATACATACTTTAATATGATACGGTATTCATCCAACGGGTGGGCGGATAGGTAAATACCGACCAACTCCTTCTCTTTATTCAGGCGTTCGAGATCGCTCCAACGCTCGCATTGCGGGATCTCCGGTTTAGCGATGGCGATCAAGGCGTCTCCACCGAATAAAGAGTTGACTGCCGTGCTCTTATCCATCTGGTATTTGTTACCATAGCGAACCAAGGTATCCAAGAACAATTCCCCTTTTCCACTGTCGGTGAAGAACTGCTCACGCTGGATACCGAAGTTATCGAACGCTCCGGCCAAAGCCATGGACTCTATGTTTTTCTTATTGCAAGCGGTCAAGTTCACCCGTTCTACGAAATCGAAGATACTCTTGTACGGGCCGTTCTTCTTGCGTTCCTCTATGATATTTTGTACGGCTGACTCACCTACGCCTTTCACGGCGCCTAGCCCGAAGCGGATGTTCTTGTTCTTATCTACGCTGAACTTCAAGATAGACTCGTTCACGTCCGGTCCCAATACTTGAATACCCATCGCTTTACATTCATCCATGAACTTCGTGATATCCGTGATATTGGATAAGCTTCGGCTCAAGACGGCGGCCATATACTCGGACGGGAAGTTCGCTTTCAAGTAAGCGGTCTGATAAGCCACCCATGAGTAACAAGTAGCGTGACTCTTATTGAATGCGTATGAGGCGAACTTCTCCCAGTCGGACCAGATCTTGTTTAAAGTATCCTCTTTATAGCCGTTGGCTTGACCACCAGCCATAAATTTAGACTTCAAATGGTTCATCTTCTCGATCAACTTCTTACCCATCGCCTTACGTAAGGCATCACTCTCACCACGCGTGAAGTTAGCGAGCAAACGGGATAGAAGCATGACCTGCTCCTGATAGACCGTAATACCGTATGTATCTTTCAGGTAGCGTTCCATGACGGGAATGTCGTACTTGATCTCTTCCTTACCCTGTTTACGGGCGATAAAAGAAGGGATGTAATCCATTGGGCCCGGGCGATACAGGGCGTTCATGGCGATCAAGTCCTCGAATTTAGAAGGTTGCAACTCCTTCAAATACTTTTGCATACCGGCGGACTCGAACTGGAATGTACCGGTTGTCTTTCCGTCGCAATACAATTTATAAGTCTTGGGGTCCTCCAGACTGATATGGTCGATATCCAGATCATGTCCGGTAGTCAGTTTCACGTTCTCGATCGCTTCCTTGATGATGGACAAGGTCTTCAAGCCCAAGAAGTCCATCTTGATCAATCCGGTTTCCTCGATCACGGAACCCTCGTATTGGGTAACCAGCATCTCCTCGCCGGTATCCTTGTCTTTCGCCGTACTGACAGGTACGACATCCGATATATCATAACGTCCGATAATGACACCGCAGGCGTGTACACCCGTGTTACGGACGTTGCCTTCCAGCATCTGGGCATATTTCAAGGTATCCCGTGCCAGCGGATCATTTCCGTTAGCCGCCTCTTTTAGTTCCGGCACATACTTGATGGCGTCGCCCAATTTGAACTTCTTCATGTCAGGGATCTTATCCGGAACCAATTTGGCTAACCGGTTCGATTCGGATAACGGTAATTTCTGTACCCGGGCGACATCCTTGATAGCGGACTTGGTAGCCATCGTACCATAAGTAATGATATGAGCCACACGCTCGGCACCGTATTTCTCCGTTACCCAGCGTAAGACCTCGCCACGGCCATCATCATCGAAGTCGGTATCGATATCGGGGAGGGAGATACGGTCCGGATTCAAGAAACGCTCGAACAGGAGGTCATATTTGATCGGGTCGATCTTGGTGATCCCTAAGCAATAAGCTACGGCAGATCCGGCGGCCGAACCACGTCCCGGTCCTACGGATACACCGAGTTCCTCACGAGCGGCACGGATGAAATCTTGCACGATCAAGAAGTAGCCGGGGAAACCCATGGTCTTCATGATATGTAACTCGAAGTTCAGACGCTCCTTTACTTCATCGTTCAAGGGGTCTCCGTAAAGCTCCTTGGCTCCGTCGTATGTCAATTTCGCCAAATAGTCGGCTTCCAGCTTGATGCGGTATAGTTTGTCGTATCCACCTAATTTCTTGATTTTGGAGTGCGCCTCTTCCTCGCTTAATACGACATTACCGTTCTCGTCTCGGGTGAATTCCTCAAATAAATCATGCTCTGTCAATTTCTGACGGTAGGACTCCTCGGTGCCGAACTCCTCGGGAATGGCGAAAGTCGGCATGATAGGACCGCTGTCGATGGAGTAGAATTCTATTTTGTCGGCTATCTCGAGGGTATTACTCAAAGCTTCGGGGATATCGGCGAAGATGGTGTTCATCTCGGCGGTTGTCTTCATCCATTCTTGCTTGGAGTAGCGCATACGTTTGGGGTCGTCCAAGTCTTTGCCGGTACTAAGGCAGATCAGGCGGTCGTGGGCCTCAGCGTCGTCGGCATTGACGAAATGGACGTCGTTGGTGGCGATTAGCTTGATATTATATTTGTGCGCAAGCTCGATCAGCACCTTGTTCACCTCTTGTTGATGCGGGAAAATCGTGCAATCAGCGTTAGGGTCGTGTGTCTCGTGCCGTTGCATCTCAAGGTAATAGTCTTCTCCGAATAAGTTTTTGAACCATTTGATAGACTCCTCAGCCTTATCGATTCGTCCGTGCATGATATGCTGTGGGATCTCTCCTCCTAAACAGGCGGAGCAGATGATCAGATCCTCATGATATTTCTCCAACAACTCTTTGTCAATACGCGGACGTCCGTAGAATCCTTCCGTCCATGAGAGGGATACCATCTTGATCAGGTTCTTGTATCCATTCTTATTTTTGGCCAGAACGATCAAGTGCCAGCCGCTACGGTCGTCTTGCGAGGCCAGCTTGCTATGCCTTCCGTTGCGAGCGCAATAACATTCGCACCCGATGATCGGCTTGAAGATGGAAGCTTTCGCTTCGGCGATTTGTTTTTGTAGTTCCGTTATCCTTTGTTGTTCCTCATCGGTTGGCGCATCCTTGGCCTGCAGCGGTTTTAGTTCTTTCTCGGAGTCCTTGATGATCCCGAGAGGTTTACTGTTCTTTTTGCTAACCTTATTGAAAAACTCCTTGATACCGAACATAACGCCATGGTCTGTTACGGCGATCGCACGCATTCCGTCTTTGTACGCTTTGTCGATCAACGCGTCGATGGATGCCTGTCCGTCCAGCAAGGAATACTGGGTATGTACGTGTAAATGAATAAACGGTTCCATATATATTAATGTATAGTCTGGTGCATATTGAAATAAGTGCATAAAGGTAGGAAATATTTTTTAGTACGAGAGAGGTTGTTTTGCTTTTAAAAAAACACGTACGTCTTTTTTCGGAAACACGTACATGTTTTTGGAAAAAGACGTACGTGTTTTCTGAAGGATATAATGAGGTTATAATATGTGTGATTCTATAGAATCTATATGTTATATAAACAGATGTTGTATTGATATTTTGCTTGATATAAGCCGTATATCGTGACAGGAGGTTTTCGTGAGGTGCTCGAACTAGCGGATGGAAGATAGTTATGAATGGCGTTTTTCTGTGTGAAAAGCCGTTTTATACTGTACTTATGCTTGGAAAAAGCGAATCTCAGGGAGTTCTGTTTACAAAGTGTCATTTTGCTAGAACAAAGGAAACTAATATTCCGATCTATCGCAAAAGGTGATCTTACTTTTGTTGATTATTGGATGGTGTATTTACTAATGTACGCATGTACATTAAATAATAAAAGAGAAAAATGATTGATTTAAACGATCGTTTTAATTAGTCATTTGCAAAGGTACGCGTTTCTTTGACTTCTGCAACCCTTCCGAGCTATTTTTTTGTTCCCTTATTCGCTTTCTTATCAATAGGATATCCTATCCTTTACGAAACAACCGATTCCGTAAACGAACCTCCCGTTTTCCTTCTTTAAAAACGCAAGATCTAAACGATGGTTTAGACTAGTCGTTTTCTAACGGTAGTCTGCTATCAGAAAATAGCTAAGTGCTTAATTAACACTATTATTAATATTAAATTCTAAATTATGAACAGAAAGATTTCTACATTGTTAACGGCGGGTCTGCTTGTGGCGGGGTCGCTGTGCGGTAGTGCCTTCGCTCAGACGCCGACGGTTTCCATTAAAGATTTGACCGGAATCGGATCTACAGCAGCGAATGAACTGAAAAACGGGGCTCGATATGTGATGGTAGATGCCTCTTCATCGCTAGCCTATGGTCATGAAATAAGCACTACTACCGGTAAGATTGTTGAGGTAGGGGAGGCTATAAACACTCCGATTTTTTACGATGACAG
This sequence comes from Parabacteroides sp. 20_3, assembly GCF_964238835.1. NCBI lineage: Bacteria > Pseudomonadati > Bacteroidota > Bacteroidia > Bacteroidales > Tannerellaceae > Parabacteroides > Parabacteroides sp. 20_3. The sequence continues at coordinate 29,117 of NZ_CAXSNO010000015.1, forward strand.
CGATAGCAAAGACGGCGTAAAGAAGTACATTTGGACGGTCAGCGTGACAGAGGCTCCGAGAGGTTTCTTCTCTTATACCCTCACCAATGCGGAGACTGGAAAGGCGTTGAGATACAACAGCGCATATAATGCGATAGAGACAGACCCGGCAGCGAAAGCCGAGGATACCTTTAAGGATTTCGTGTTTGAGAATACAGGTTCTGTCACTTCTACTCCCACTGGTGCGAAGTATTCTGTCTCTAATAAGTACATGGTTGCCTATAAAGCGGGTGCGACTGTTTGGAACGGTCTGTCATGGTCTGGCAGCCCATTGGTCTCTACTACTACGATCTCTGCTCCTGTGTTCTATGAGGTTAAATCCGAGGAACTTGAGGATGTTACCGAGTTGAACGCATTATATAACACTTCTGGATTCTCATTCGCTTCCAAGCCTTATGATACGGATCAAACCGAGGAGCCGATCGGCAACTTGTTCAATACGAAGAAGGTGGTAGCTCGCTATGTATCTACCGCTATTGAAGTTGACGCTACTCAGTATCCTTCTTATTCGGGTAATACTAGTGATTTGAGGATCGAGCCGGGTATGTATTTCTTCACAGAGAACGCTCCGAAAGATGATGCTGATTATAAAGAATGGATGAACGCTACGATCTTGGTCGTAAGCTCAACGGAGACCGTTGAGGCTACAAATGCGGGACGTGCCTCTGGTGATGGTTTCGCTTTGGCAGAGGTGAAAGTCAGCGACTTGAACTTCTATCAAGGTTCGGATAATGCTTGGATGACAGCAGGTAACGATATCTCTATCAATAACGCTAACTTCCGTGTGCAAAAGAGCTATGTGGACGCTTATCCGTATGAGTTGAACGTTGATGATTTCCGTTATCGTGAGCAAGCTAGCAAGGCTAAGCACGTTACTAAGCCTGTTAAGTTACATGTGTTGAAACATAGTGACAAGTACTATCTGACCACTACACATGCTACAGATGACCAGTTCATCTTCAAGTTGGCTGCCGCCGGTATGAAGAAAGGTATCGAGTTGTTGAACACGGAGGCTAAGGTCGCCGCTTACACGATCCGTATCTTAGACGGTAAGGAATTTGGGTCATCTACCGATAACATCGACAAGAAAGACATCAAGAGCGTATACGGCAAGTACTTGACGAACGCCGTTAAAGCTTCTCAATTCGAGTTGGTAGCTAAGGCTAAGGTTCTTTCTCAATTGGAGACTCCGGCTTATCAATGGGCTATCTCCAGCGTAGACAATGAGTATGAGGTGACATTCACGAACCGTGAGACCGGCGAGTATTTCACAGCAAGCTTGTTCCCGAAGGCTGATCTGGGCGAGAACGTTTACGAATTGTCCACAAAGAGCGAAAAGGTTACCGCTATCTATGTAGACGCGAACACATACAATGAGACAGAGGGTGAAGTCGCTGAAATGCAACAACTGATCGTCGAGTTGACTCCGGCTGAGGTTGATCCGTACGCAGGTTTCTTGAACCTAGACGATGAGACTTTGGTGACGATGGCTTTCGCTCGCGATAACAACGAGACTTCCAATAAGTGGTATGTGGCAGCTAAGAAACAAGCAAGCCCATTGACTGGATATGAATTGAACAAGAACGGTAAGTTCGCTAACGAGGTATCCGATGCCGCTCAATGGCAATTGGTGAAAGATGATAAAAAATGTACGATCATCGAGCGCAGTTTCGTTTACAATAAGGATGGCCGCGTGACGGTACAGGCTAGAGCAGATAAGGGCTACGCTTATGTTTATCAGTTGCAGTATATCAATGATGGTATCGAGACTGATAAATATTTCCCGCAAGGAACTAGTCCTGTAACTAATGTAACAGAACAGGAAGTGTTAGTTAATGAAGGTCAAGCTAAGTTCGTGATCAAGCTAGCCGCCGATGGTTCTGTTTACTTGATTCCGGTGGGTGACACAAACAGTTCTATCGCTTCAATTTTGAATGAGAATACGAAGTCTGTTGTAGACGCTACTTATAAGGCTTCTATCGACGAATGTCAATATACTACTCCGTCTTCAGTTTACGCATGGCCGTCAACTTCTACACAACAAGATTGGTTATTGAACACCTACTTGATCGTAGAAGCACCGGAGATCAGCTACCCGGCAGAGGAAGGTCATATCTCCTTGGTAAGCGATAAGGGTAACTATATCTCCATGAACGAGAATCGCGATGGTATCGTGGTAAACGAGAATCAATACTCATTCTACTTGCAAGTAACCGATGAGGACGCTGTTGTTCCTTCTTTCTATATCTCTAACAAGGGTACGGTTGAGAATGGTGACAGATTGTTCTTGTTCAACCCGGCAGACTCTGTAAACTATTATGTCGCAGATGGTACATACGACAGAAAGTATGAGTGGATCAAGGGTGAGACAAAGGCGATCTTCAAGCCGGCCACTCTTTGGGAGACTAAGGATACTTTGACTACGGTCGTTAAGGGTAACAAGGTTTCCGTGGCTGAAGAGGCTGATGATGAGGGCGTATTAGGTGGCTTGGATTACTTCAAGGTTCAGATCATCCAGTGCGAGGACAATGAGAACGAATATCGTATCCGTTCTGTAGCCAAGAAGGGTTCTTATCTGTATAGCTTCAACGACCAGTTGTCTTGGAGCGGTAGCAAGGAGAAAGCAATGCGCTTCACTATCACTACAGGCGATCCTACAGCTAACGAGTCTATCGCAGACGCAGCAGAAGGCGTTAAGGTAATCGCTGGCAACGGTACTGTTGAGATCCAAGGCGCTGCCGGAAAGAACGTGGTAATCACGAACGTTCTTGGTAAGGTTGTGGCTAGCACGGTTCTTACATCCGATAACGCTACGATCGCCGCTCCTGCGGGCATCATCGTGGTAGCTGTCGATGGTGAGGAAGCTGTTAAGGCAGTCGTTAAATAAGAATAATGACGATAAAACATAAATCGAAAATCATTCCTGCGGGAGTTGTAGTGATTCAAGTACCCCGTGAGGGCGAACAGGCGGGAATGGATTAATATTAATACTAAAGTAATAAATTAAAGTTCATCTGCCGTTACCTCCGTGAGGAGGGAAGGTGTGAAAAAATAGCCTCGGTCGTTTCCGCGATCGGGGCTAACTTTTGAGTGCCCCTTTCATGAGTTATACTTTTTATATAGCTTTCCTGTATGTTTCAGTAGGATAAATGTAGATGTTATTGAAAAATGTATATCTTTGCTTACTATTAGAAGGAAAAGCAAATGAGGAAGTTTATGAGAAAGATCGGATTGTTGTTGATTGCCGTGATGATGATTTTACCGGCGATGGCTCAGGTTTCTTTCGGCGTACGTGCCGGAGGCGCTTATTCTTCGTTGATCCAGAAAGTGGAGGATACGTATGAGGCGGGAGCCCGCTTCGGTTTCAGCATAGCGGGTTTGGCGGATATTCCTTTGAGTAAGAATAAAAAATGGTCGCTTCGTCCTGAGGTGGCGTTCGTAAACCAAGGTGGCGCTTATTATTCGAATCAGGATATACATGGGATGGCGCTTCATAATAAATGTTGGTATTACTCTTTGCAGATACCCGTGAATGTGGCTTATACGTTTACCTTCACGGACGTTCATCTGTCCGTATTCGCCGGTCCTACCTTTGATTGGTCCTTGTTTGGCAAGATGAAGAGCCGGGAGACCAATCCGGATCTCCATTTCGGCGTGTCCGATGAGAAGGACTTGAAACCTTGCGACTTTGGCATGAATGTCGGCCTATCGGTAGAATATAGTAACTTTTTCTTTTCCGTAAGTTCCCTATGCGGCATGATAGACCGCCGTGCCTTGAAGCGTGACGGCGAGACTTCCGTTTATCAAAATAACGTGACATTCTCTTTGGGGTATTACTTCCGTAAGTGATGAGTATCTTCATAATAACTTGAAAAATAATTAGATTTGTTTGGTATTTCGGATAAAACCCGTACCTTTGCAAGCCGATTATTATCAAATTGTACTAAGAGTTTAGTTCTTAGCACGTTGTTGCATCATGTGTCCGTTGTGACAATGTTGGTAAGGCTAGTTTTTTGAGTTATTAATTAATTTAATTTTTAAGCAGTGGATACTTTAAGTTTTAAGACCATTTCTGCAAACAAGGCAACTGTAAACAAAGAGTGGGTCATTGTTGATGCTGAAGGCCAGACGTTAGGTCGCCTTTGCGCTAAAGTAGCGAAGCTTTTGCGCGGTAAGTACAAACCCAATTTCACTCCGCACGTTGACTGTGGTGATAATGTAATCATCATCAATGCAGACAAAGTCGTTCTGACTGGTAACAAGTGGAACGATCGTATTTATTTGAGATATACCGGATATCCCGGTGGACAGATCGAGTATACTCCGGCTGATCTTTTGAAGAAAGGTGGCGACCGTCTGTTCCGTAAAGTAGTAAAAGGTATGTTGCCTAAGAACCGTCTGGGTGCAAAGTTGTTGAACAACATGTACGTTTATGAGGGAACTGAGCACAAGCACGAGGCTCAACAACCTAAGTTAATCGATATAAACTCATATAAATAATCACGATGGAAGTAGTAAATGCAATAGGAAGACGTAAAGCGGCAGTCGCTCGCGTATTCGTTAGCGAAGGTACGGGAAAGATCACGATCAACAAACGTGAGCTGGAAAAATACTTTCCTTCTTCAATCCTTCAGTTTATCGTAAAGCAGCCGTTAGCAAAGTTGAACGTCGCAGAGCAATATGATATTAAGATCAACCTTGACGGTGGTGGTTTCAAAGGTCAGTCTGAGGCTGCCCGTTTGGCTATCTCTCGTGCGTTGATAAAGATTAATCCGGAAGATAAGGCTGTCTTGAGAGCGGAAGGATTCGTAACTCGCGATCCTCGTGCTGTTGAGCGTAAGAAACCGGGTCGTCCGAAAGCTCGTAAGAGATTCCAGTTCAGTAAACGTTAATGTTATTTGTGAGTCCCTTACAAGTAAAGCGAAGCGTTTAGTATCTAAATTATCGGGATTCTTTTTACATGTGGACATGCGGAAAGACTACCTGATGGTTGAAATTAAACAAAGAAAGTAAACGATTTAAGAAAAAAACAATGTCAAGAGTAAATTTTGATCAATTATTAGAGGCTGGTGTACACTTCGGACACTTAAAAAGAAAGTGGAATCCCGCTATGGCTCCTTATATCTTCATGGAGCGCAATGGTATTCATATCATTGACCTTTATAAAACAGTTGCTAAAGTAGACGAAGCCGCTGAAGTTATGAAGAACTTGGCTAAACAAGGCAAGAAAGTTCTTTTTGTGGCTACCAAAAAACAAGCTAAACAAGTTGTCGCTGATAAGGCTGCTTCCGTAGGTATGCCTTACGTTATCGAGCGCTGGCCGGGTGGTATGTTGACCAACTTCCCGACGATCCGTAAAGCTATCAAGAAGATGGCTACTATCGATAAGATGACAAAAGATGGTACATTTGATAATCTTTCTAAGAGAGAAAAACTTCAAATCACTCGCCAACGCGCTAAGTTGGAGAAGACTTTAGGTTCTATCGTAGACCTTACTCGTCTTCCGTCAGCGTTGTTCGTTGTAGACGTGATGAAAGAGCATATCGCTGTTCGCGAGGCTAACCGTTTGGGTATCCCTGTATTCGGTATGGTTGATACGAACTCTAATCCGAACAATATCGACTACGTTATCCCGGCTAACGATGACGCTACAAAGTCTGTAGAGGTTATCTTGGGCGCTATCTGCGAGGCTATGAACGAAGGCTTGCAAGAGCGTAAGGCTGAGAAAATTGACGCAGAGGCTGCTGAGGAAGCTCCGAAAAGAGAGCGTAAGGCGAAAGCTGCTGTTAAGAAAGAACGTACGAAGAAAGAAGACGACGATGCGTTGAACGCTAACGTTGCCGGTAAGTTCGCGAAAGACGAAGAATAATTCGATTGACAATTGACGTTGACAATTGACAATTAGAATACAAATACAATGGGCAGTTGGCTTTTGACAGGATTTGTCAATTGGCAACTGTCCATTGTCAATTTTTGAAAGTATAAACATTTTAAAGATAAAGGAAATAAGATTATGGCTGTAACAATGGCTGATATTACCAAGCTGCGCAAAATGAGTGGAGCTGGTATGATGGACTGTAAGAAGGCTTTGACTGAGTCTGATGGTGACATCGAGAAAGCAATGGAAATTATCCGTAAAAAAGGACAGGCTATCGCCGCTAAACGTTCTGATCGTGAGGCTGCCGAGGGTTGTGTGTTGGCTAAGAAGGATGGCGAGTTCGCCGCTATCATCGCTTTGAAGTGCGAAACGGACTTCGTGGCTAAGAATGAGGACTTCGTGGCTTTGACTCAGGCTATCTTGGACGCTGCCGTGGCTAACAAATGCCGTACTTTGGACGAGGTGAAAGCTTTGCCTATGGGCAAGGGTACTATCCAAGAAGCTGTTACGGATCGTAGCGGTATCACTGGCGAGAAAATGGAGTTGGATGGCTACTGCGTAGTTGAAGGTGCTTACACTACTGTATACAACCATATGGGTAAGAACCAACTTTGTACGATCGCCGCTTTCAACAAGGAGTCTGAGGAAGCCGCTCATAATATTGTTATGCAGATCGCCGCTATGAATCCGATTGCTATCGATGAGGCTGGTGTTCCTGAGTCTGTAAAAGAGAAAGAGATCCAGGTTGCTATCGAGAAGACGAAGGCTGAGCAGGTACAGAAGGCTGTAGAGGCTGCATTGAAGAAGGCTGGTATTAATCCTTCGCATGTAGATAGCGAGGCTCACATGGAAAGTAACATGGATAAGGGCTGGATCACGGCAGAGGATGTAGCTAAGGCTAAAGAAATCATCGCTACTGTTTCCGCTGAGAAGGCGGCTAACTTACCTCAACAGATGATCGAGAATATCGCTAAGGGTCGTCTAGGCAAGTTCTTGAAAGAGGTTTGCTTGTTGAACCAAGAAGACATTATGGATGGCAAGAAGACTGTAAGAGAGACAATGAAGGAGATCGATCCTGAGTTACAAATCTTGGCGTTCAAACGTTTCACTTTGCGTGCTGAATAATTGCGGTAACGTATTTGATATAAAGAAAAAGGCGGTACAACCCAATGTATCGCCTTTTTTATGAAGTATAGCTTACTTGCCCATAGAAGATATACTTACTTGTCCAATGCAGTATATCTTATTTTGCCAAGTAAGTATATCTGTTTAATTTTTTCTTATTTCAATGCGGCCAACGCATCCTTAATACGTTTGATAGCCTCCACGATATTCTCATCGCTGGTAGCGTAACTCATGCGGATACACTCAGGTGCCCCGAACGAGGTACCACCTACGCAAGCTACGTGCGCTACTTCTAAGAGATACATAGCTAAGTCATCAGCGTTGTTGATTATACGGGTTCCATCTGTCTTGCCGTAATAATAACTACATTTGGGGAATAAGTAAAAGGCGCCTTCCGGCTTATTCACCTCGAAGCCCGGAACTTCTTTCGCTAAATTAACGATTAAGTCACGACGACGTTCGAAGGCCTTACGCATTTCCTCAACGGGTTCTTGTGAGCCTGTATAAGCTGCTTCCGCCGCTTTTTGAGATACAGAGCAAGGGCCAGAGGTATATTGTCCTTGTAATTTATTAACCGCTTTCACGATCCATTCCGGTCCGGCGATGAAACCGATACGCCAGCCAGTCATCGCATACGCTTTGGAAACGCCGTTTACGATAACCGTACGGTCTTTCATTCCTTCGATAGAAGCGATGCTGTTGTGTTTACCAATATAGTTAATATGTTCGTAGATCTCATCCGCTATAACGATGATATCCGGATGTTTTTTCAATACTTCCGCTAAACCAGCCAATTCCTCGGCGCTGTAAACAGAACCCGTCGGGTTGGAGGGAGAGCAAAGGATTAACGCTTTTGTCTTAGGCGTAATAGCGGCTTCCAGCTGAGCTGGAGTGATCTTGAAATCTTGCTCGATACCAGCCGGAACGATAACGGGGGTTCCTTCCGCTAACTTCACCATCTCCGGATAGCTTACCCAGAAAGGGGCAGGGATGATAACCTCGTCCCCCGGATTTACCAATACCATGACCGTGTTACAAACGGATTGTTTGGCACCGTTTGCGCAAGAGATCTGGCCTGCTGTATATTCCAGTCCATTCTCGTTCTTCAATTTGGCAACGATAGCATTACGTAATGCCGGATAACCCGCTACGGGAGAATAACGTGAGAAATTATCGTCAATCGCCTTCTTCGCGGCTTCTTTAATGAAGTCGGGAGTATTGAAATCGGGTTCTCCCACACTTAAGTTGATAACATCGATACCTTGAGCTTTCAACTCACCGCTCTTTTGTGACATCGCCAATGTTGCTGAAGGCGATAAACTCGCTAAACGATCTGAGACTTGTGTCATGACATTGCTTTTTGTATAGGTTGTTTTATTATTATGCGACAAAAGTAATCAATAATCGGAATTCTTGCAACGTTCTGATAACTATTTAATGTTATGCAGCACATGCCCCATACGTTCTTTCTTCGTTTTCATGTAGAATTCGTTGTATGGATTTGGTTTCACCTCGATAGGAACGTTCTCTACTACCTCAAGTCCGTAAGCTTCCAGACCTACGCGTTTTACCGGATTATTGCTCATCAGGCGCATTTTCGTTACGCCGATATGACGTAAGATCTGTGCTCCGACACCATAATCTCGCTCATCCGCTTGATGGCCTAAATGCAAGTTCGCGTCCACCGTATCCAAACCATCCTCTTGGAGCTTGTATGCTTTCATCTTCTCCATCAATCCGATGCCTCGTCCTTCTTGGTTCAGGTAAACGATAACGCCTTTGCCTTCTTGGTCGATGCGGCGCATAGCCTCGTGCAGTTGCTCTCCGCACTCGCAACGCATGGAACCGAAGATATCACCTGTAGCGCAAGATGAGTGCACGCGTACTAAGATAGGCTCGTCTTTCTCGAATTTACCCTTTATCAAAGCTATATGCTCTAATCCATTGCTTTTCTGGCGGAAAGGAATGAGACGGAAATGTCCGTACTCGGTAGGGAGATCTACCTCTACGCCGTTCTCTACGATCGATTCGGTCCGGAGGCGATAAGCGATCAGGTCCTTGATGCAAATAATCTTGATATCGAATTTCTTGGCTACCTCAATTAATTGCGGCAGACGTGCCATGGTTCCATCCTCGTTGATGATCTCGATCAAGGCTCCGGCGGGATATAAACCGGCTAACCGGGCCAAATCCACGGCAGCCTCTGTATGACCCGCACGGCGAAGTACGCCACGAGAGCGGGCACGGAGCGGATTGATATGTCCGGGACGTCCCAGATCGGATGGCTTGGTCTTTGGATCAGCCAGCGCCAAGATCGTTTCCGCACGGTCGTACATGGAAACGCCGGTCGTACATTTCCCTCCTAATTTATCTACTGTTATCGTAAAAGGGGTACCTAGTAAAGAGGTGTTATTGGCAACTTGCATATCCAGCTCCAACTCTTGGCAACGTTCTTCCGTGATCGGGGCGCATAATACACCTCGTCCGTTTTTCAACATGAAGTTGATTTTTTCCGGGGTTACTTTCTCGGCCGCGATGATAAAGTCTCCTTCATTCTCCCGGTCCTCGTCGTCTACAACGATTAAGAACTTTCCTTCACGGAAATCCTCGATAGCTTCTTCGATGGTGTTTAATTGAATCTCGCTCATATTTATTGATTATTTATATCCGAGTTATTTTTTAGCAAATGTAATGAATATATCATATTGATCAGTTCCTTACTGGTCTTTTGTACCATGACGATATCATGCCGTAGCAATTTACGTTGGTACGTAGCCAATAGGTAGATCGGCAATCCCAGTGGGAAGAAAATACCGATAGCCAAGGCAAGTTTCCCGTTTATATGCTTGCTTAGCTTATTATTGTAACCTCCGATGACCGGGTAGTCCATCAATTTATTCAGGAGTAAATTCTGGTCGGAATTACTTAATTCCTCCACGATATTTTCCGTGTCCTGAGCTAACAGTTCCGCTGTGTTATCTTTTCCGCCTTGTTTCCAAAATGTCAGATAATTGATCCAACGTTTATGGTTTGCCAGATAAGTCGTGCTTTCTTCCACTAATTTCTCCAGTTGAGGAAGGGTTGCCTCATAATCGGGGGTGTATATGATAACCTCTTTCCGCTCCACTTTTCTCCCTTCACGCTTACCTATTAAGTTCTTCAAGGCATTCACGTAAGTGTCGGCATTCAAGATAACAGAATCTTTTACCGCTTTATAGGTTAGGAATATACCCATAGGTGTTAGGACCACGGAGCTAAGCCACATACCTTCCCATGCGTCCCAAACGCCGTCGCGTGCCATCTTGAAGCCCATATTATCTATAATATAATAGAAGATAAACAAGATTACCGAGATAACGACCGGTACGCCCAACCCACCTTTACGGATGATGGCTCCTAAGGGCGCTCCGATAAAGAAGAACATGATGCAAGCGAACGATACCGTGAATTTCTTATGCCATTCCGTCAAGTGGCGGCGTACCTTATAGGCCTCGTCGCCAACCGTGGCCGCGCGGAAATAATAGTCGGTCTTGATATTCTCGATCGAGGATTTGGCTCGGCCTAATAAAGCCGCTTTACTACTCGGTGCCTGCGCTTGGTAAAGACTGTCGAAATCCAACTGGATGGTAGGAGTGATTACCGGCAATTTTTCCTGCTGCTCGTCTGGTTGCCCCTCGGCTTCACTCTCTTTTTTAGCTCGTAAGGACTTTAGTGTTTTTACGTATGAGGCATCGTAAATGCTTTTTGCGTTCACGTCCTTGATGCTATCCAAGCGTACGCCCATCGAATCGATAGAGGTTTGTAAATCCTTCAAGTTTTTTCCCATATATTGGTTCTGCATGAAAGATTCGTCGGTACGGTTGAAATTCGCGTCGAATTCAATCAAGATATCTTTGCTGCTGAATGATTCTCGTCGATAGGGGACGGCGGTTCTCGCTTGCGTCGTGTTGGCTTGGCTTTTACCTACGTTCTCGAAAGATTCTCCGTTAAATAAAGATAGGACAAGGAATAATTTATCGGCGGATGTCTTTAACCGTCCGGAGTCCGCTACGATTACACGGGCGTTATTGAATCCTTCCGAATAATCATAGATCATCACGTCTTTTAATAAACCGTCCTTCGGGTCCTTTTTCTTCACATATACATTGAATCCGGGAATATCTTTGTAGAATGAACCTTCCGGAATATCCAATTCCGGTGATTTCTGGCGCATGGAATATAATAATGTATATAGCTTGACTTGGACAACGGGCATTACGTTGTTTTGGAAGAAAAAGGCGCCCACGCTCACAAATAGTAGCGTTACGATCAAAGGACGCATGATATGTATCAATGATACCCCGGCAGACTTCATGGCCAGTAATTCCAGACGTTCCCCTAAATTTCCAAAAGTCATTAATGAGGCTAATAGAATAGCCAAGGGAAGTGCCATCGGGACAAGAAACAAGGCCGCATACATAAACATCTCCGCTAGTACAGGGATGCCGAGGCCTTTTCCCACCATATCGTCGATGTATCGCCAAAGAAATTGCATCAACACAATAAACAGACAAATACCGAATGTCATAAGAAACAACGGCAGGAATGTCTGCAGCATAAATGTATATAATCGTTTTATTCTCAACATTGCCTAATCTGGTTGAAGTGGCAAAAGTAGTGTAAAAAACGATAACACCCCACAGATTTCTGTAAAACTACTCTAAATACCAAGCGTTCGCTTCAAATCTTCCACTTGCGAGTCCCATAAATTAATGGAATCTTTTTTCTCCCCGGGTTCGGAGAAATCCGTAATCTCAAGTGCCGTAGAACCTGTTAATTCGATTGTATGGATTATAAATTCGAAATAAGCGCTCTCATCTTCCTCGTCTACCCAGCGGTAACGGATAAAGTTCTCCGGCTTGGAGTCGATCACTGTTGCCTCTTGGGCCTCTTTACTCCATTTAAAGGTATAGAGATTATCATTTATAATGACCTCGTCGGCGAACCAAGCGGAAAGTCCCAAAGCGGTGGTTAGGTGATTCCACAAGCTTCGTCGTGAAACTTTATCGAAAATGTATTCGATATGAAACTTCTCTTTCTTCATTGTTCTTATCCTTATATTTGCCGCAAGATACATAAAAGATTTGAAAACGACTAATTTTAATGATGAAAAAAGTAACTAATAACTAACTGATTAGGTGGAGGCCTTAAAAATTAAGCGAATTTTTTTATTGAAAATGTTGTGTAATTCAAAAATAACCCCTACTTTTGCACCGTCAATAAGAGAGACAGTGACAATAAAATGATGGCGAGATAGCTCAGCTGGTTAGAGCGCATGATTCATAATCATGAGGTCCCCGGTTCAATCCCGGGTCTCGCTACCTAGAAAAGGAGGTCGATTTTTCGATCTCCTTTTTTCTTTTGCTATCAGATGGTCTTTTGGGAGGATAAAAAAACCTGAACAATCTTTCTCGTAAACGATCTTGATTGTTCAGGCAAAATAATTATGTAACCTCGCGGTTATGTTAATTAGGTTTGCCTACATCATAATTTAAGGGTAATTATATATGTAAGCAGGGTCATAGGGTAAAATTTCGCAAATTGCTTTGCTTGATTTATAAATACAAAGATATGTATGTCTAAATGTTTTGAGTGATGGTATTTGTCTCAATAGGTGAATGTATTTCTATCATATAAATAACGCACGCCTCGGAAATCATCTGAAGCGTGCGTTTAGCATATAAAATTTAAATCTAGTTACCCTTGTTTATGTAGTGACCCTGCTGTGATTTTATATGCTTACCCTAATGTCTGTTGCGAATATATTCATAATATTCATAGGTTGTATCTTTATTTGATCGGTATTTGTATCAGTTTAGTGTGTAAAACTATCAACAGATGGAGTGAGCCTTGTAATGAAGCGGATTTCCGTTAATATTTAAATAAAGTTAAGACGGTGTTCGTGTCAATATCATGGGTATTCCTATCACGGAGAATGCGGTTTTTGAGAGAAAAACAGCGCACGCCCGAAATTCTCTAATCTCGTGACGTGCGCCAAAGCATATAAAAATTGAGGGTATCTTAATTCAGTGTTATATGTTGGATAACGGTTGCCCAGTCGGCAATTACAATATTAGCCGAAACTTCTCCAGAGTACTTGAAAGTGATCTCGGTGCGTTTTCCGGGGTTTGCAGCGAATAATTCTCCGTTTTTGTCTTTTTCGCTAGAAAAAATAAGATCACCGTCCTTGTAAAGCTCTATCGTTATATTTTGAGCCGGAAAAATGGCTTGGGCTTCTGTTGTCAAATTACCTTTTTCGTCAAAAGAAGCGGGGAAAGCGAATTCAACCTCTTCTCCTGTTGGGTTGCCATTGTAGTCCAATGAGCTTTTTGTATTTTTAATTCGATATTCAAAATTTCCGGCATTACTCCCTAGATACTTGATCAGTCCTTTCGTTGAAAGCTGGAAAATTGAAGTTTTGCGAATGATTTGTAATTCGTTTGATACAGTGGATTTTGTTGAAGAGTTCTTATGAAGCGTAACTTGTCCATAGAACAAATCGCTCGGAATATTAGCTATGCCGTTATTCTCTTTTAGACTGACTTGCAAATCGGATATAATATTGGCTTTGCTCATGTTTGAAATCTCTTCGTTTCCAGAATTGATTCCACTCCATGCGATCACGGTTATGTCATTACTGTTCGGGCAGTTAATGTCTATAGCCCGGCGAGATAAAATTGTAGATTTGTTTACATTAATCTGCTCGAAGAAATCGTTGTTTTGATCGAAGACAAATAATGTAGCTCCATTCACCTCTCCCTTGGTCGTAATGTCGTTACCATCTGAATTCATTGCTTTTAATACCACGGAGAATGGCACTTCGGCTTGTTCAATAACCTCACTCGTTGTTGCTACTACGTCATTTGAATCATCCGTGCAAGCGGAGAATGACAAAACTGTGAAAATAACAGAAACCGCAAATACGCAATTTGCGAAAAAATTACCCTTTTTCATGACCCTACTTTTTATATGCTTTACTCTTAATCTAAGTGACTTGGTTTTTTTTGACCGCCCCTCAACGGTCTTTCCTTATCACTACATCGCGAATGTATGTATAAAAATCATAGGTTGTATCTTTTATGATGGGTATTTTTATCAAAAAAGTGGGTAAAACTATCATTATACCTCTATGTCCCTTTATTGATGCATGTTTTGGATGATGCTTAAATAATGTTAATTAGTTTGTTCCTATCAATTTGAGTGGTAAATATATCATCGCTGGTCCTTACTGATAGCCTTGCCTCTGTTGTGTGATAGGAATGCAGTTGTTGTTAACGTCTATTAAAACGCCAGTAAAAAACGTTCGTTTAAATCTTGCGTTTTTATGTGTATAAATTATGAAGTCTCATTGATAATCATGTTATTTTTTTTATTATTTTTATCCAACTGAATAACTGAAATTTAAATAAAATTTTTGACCTTTGTAAGGCTGCAAAAAAGTTGAAGATAAAAACGCAAGATTTAAACGAACGTTTTTTACTGGCGTTTTATATAAATAACATCTTAATAATCAATGATATGAGATCAAAAGGTTTTAAAGCGAAATTTATGATGGCATTTTGGGGCTTGTTCGTTGAAGCTCATTATATTGCTGCGGCCAATGATACAATGGAGGGCTCTCAAGGAATTCTACCTTTTATCATTTTACTGATAGTGTCCATATGTGTAATAGCTTTTTTGAGTTATTATATGTATAGGTTGAAGAAAGAGTATATTGCCAAAGATGGTGAGCTTATGGCGAGAAACGATGAGCTTCTTCGGTCTGTCGATGCGTTAAGCGTAAAAAATCGGGAGATCCAACAAATGTTGGTCAATAAAATCCGTGAGACTGATAATTGGAATAGGGATAATGAGGTAGAACGGGAGGATTTGAAAAAGCGCCTTGAGGAAATGGAAAAGCTCCATAATTCGTTTTTTGTAGAAACGATTCATGAAATGCGTACTCCACTATCGCTTGTGCTTGGTTCGTTGAGTGAGTTGTTGCAACGTAAAAATGATATTGACTCTAGTGAAGCGACTCAATTATTGTCTGCTTACCGTAATACCTTGGCTCTTCAAGACCTTATCGAGCAATTGCGAAATACCCGTCATGGAGATGACGTGGCAAACCATCTTCGGATAGCTCGTTATGACATGATCAGTATAACAAAGCAGATTTGTGATTTATTCGTGGACTGGATAGCCATGAATAATGTGGAATTTCATATTAATACCCAAACCTCTGTTCTTTGGGTCTGGATAGATCGTCGGAAGATGGAGTTTGCCTTGCGTGTACTTTTATCTAATGCGTTAAAAAATACCTACCGCTTTGGAAAGATCTCGATCAATATTTCCGTGGTGCGCTCAAATGGCAAGGCTTATTGTTCTTTCTCTATCCAAGATGATGGGTTAGGAGAAAGCGAAAGTACCCGTTTGGGTTTGAAACAGATCGTGGATATGACAGAATCCTCCGGCGCTATTTTCGAAGGAATTTCATCGGAGGACGAGACGGGAACCCAATATACGATATTGATTCCTTTGGGGAGAAGCCATTATATGGAACGTGCCGTGGAATTCATCGAGCCGGATGGTGATCTGGTAAAGCTGAATGAGATGCAGAAGGAGGAGATCGCCGAGTTGATCCAAGTTGTTCCGAAAAAGAAAGAGACCGGGAAGAAAATGTTGGTGATTGATGACAGTGATCAGATCCGTTGGTTCCTGCGTCATGTTTTTGCCAGTGAGTATCATGTTTCGGAAGCTCATAATGGCCAGGAGGGTGTAGAGATCGCGCGAGTTGAACGGCCGGATTTTATTTTATGTGACGTGATGATGCCCGTTAAAGATGGGCTTGCTACCTGTCGTGAAATCAAAGGCATCCCAGAATTAGCGCAAGTGCCGGTTGTCTTGCTAACCGCAAAGGTAGAGAGTGAGGATGTTATAGCTGGCATTGAATGTGGCGCCGATGATTATATAACCAAGCCATTCGATGTAGAGGTGCTACGAAGTAAGGTAAACAGTTTGTTGAAACGTAGGGATGAGATGAGACGTTTCTATACGTCGAGTCCTGTAGGTGCGCATCCCGAGGTAGAGAAAACGGTAAAGAAAGATGATTCCCCTTCCAATCTTTTTATGGATGCGGTTATCTCGACGATCGAGAAACATTTGGATGACCCTAGTTTTGAGGCGAAGATTTTGGCGGATTCTTTAAACATGAGTCTCCCTACATTATATAGAAAGATAAAACTCTACTCGGATAGTAGTATATTGGAGCTTACCCGTATGGTACGTTTGAAGAAAGCCGCCGAACTGATCAGTATGCAGCGATACTCTATCCAAGAGGTTTCGGAAATGGTCGGCTTCAACGATACCGCCACTTTCCGTAAGCGTTTTACGGAACAATACGGCGTCACTCCTTCACAGTATCTGCCGGGTAAGAATTAATCGTTTTGCCATTTCCCGAAAATCGCCGGGGAATGGCAAAATTTTTTAGTTGTTTTTTGATACGATATTTTTCAACCTCTTTTTGATAGCCTTACAACGGTGCTAATCAGCCCGGAAATATCCCGAATGAAAATTTATAGTTTTACCTCTTATTTATGAAAGTAACACCTATTTACTTTTTTTTATAGTCCAAATACCTTTGCGATGTCATTAACGAACAGCTGATTGGTCATAGGGAAGATTTGAACAATGAGTTCTTATTATATGGCTGAAAACGTAAAAAGTGATTGAAAAAGAAAGGTTTATATAAAAGATTTATTAACTCATAAAATTATATGTATATGAAACTTAGAAATTTATTATTCGGGACAATGATCGCTTGCGCGTTCGCGGCGTGTTCAAACGAGGATGATCCTATCCCTAACGTGGATCCGACACCTACTCCAGAAACAGGCACTGCGGATCTTACGATTGTGGTAAAGAATTTGGCAAAGAATACACAGACAAAAGCTGCTGATGATTCTAATGCTAAAGAGGGCGAAACTGCGATTCACAATTTATTTGTGGCACTTTATAATGAGGATGGGACATTCTTGCAAGTTAGTGATATTACTGCTAATAAGGATGAAGAGCAAACTAGTTCAAACAATGAGATTCAGTTTAAGGGATTAAAGGCAGGTGCTTCTTATCGTGCGTTGGCTTTCGCTAATGTCCCCAAAGAGGCTCTTACTGCAACTGCTAACTCTTTTGATTTGACATCTGCTTACTATGTCTTAACCGGAGCAGAAGCGAATGGATTGCCTATGAGTAGTGGAATTAGTCCAGTATTCACTCTTGCTGAAGGTGAAAATTATTATGGTTACTCAAACGCTACAGGAGGAAACAGTATTGAATCTGGAAAACCTTTAGGATTAATTAGAAATGTGGCTCGTGCGGAATTGAGTGCTCTTTCTTTGGATATGACTCAAGTCAAGGTTAATAATATTCAAAAATACAAATCAGGAACAATTAAGTTTGTACCTAAAGATGTTTTTGTATTACATGGTCGTAAAAAAGCGAATGTGGCAGACCAAAGCATAAATAATAATCTGTGGTTCAATCTGCCAAATAGGGTTTGGGGTAATATTGCCGCTACTTATGAAACAGCTAATGGAGATGATTATTATTCCGGAACTAACGCTAGTAGCTCATTCGGTCGTTTTGCTGGAACTGTCGATGCGACTAATTATATAAAGGCATTGAGTACAACAACAAAAACATATACTCAGGATTGGACTGGTGCTACTATTTCCGGAGATAAAGAAATTGCTCTTGCTAACTCTTTATATTTTTATGTGTTGCCTAATGATCAGACAAAAGCGGCCAGAGAACAAGAAGATCCGGAAGAAGAAGGCCCGGCTTTCGTCTTGGATAAAACAACTTTGGCATCCGAATTGGTAATCAGTGGTGAAGTTTATATAAAAGCTATAATGAACGATAACACATCTTGGACATTCGGCGAAGAGAGTACTCCTGTATTGCGCTATTGGCCGATAAAGATTGGTATCGATGGATTAGATAGTGAAGACACATATTATGGTCAGGTACATAGAAACGTGGTTTATAACATTTCTGCTACTATCGCAGGTAATGGTTATGCAGATCCTACTCTTCCTAAGGGGGATCCTACAGCCGACTTGTTTGTAAAGACAATGGTTATGAATTGGGGTACAGCCACTCAAGCTCCTGTTATCGAATAATATCAATTCTCTAATAATAACCAAAAGGCATTCTCTATCAACAGGGAATGCCTTTTTTGTTATAAATATAATATGTCAATGCCCGTTGGCAAAGTTAGAAAGTTAAAAGATTTATGTTTAAGAAGTTGTTCTCTCCGGACACGCCCCAGATGCCATTCTATGTGTTAATAATCCAAATCATCTACCACATCTACCATTATTTATGTAATATTTTGATTGTAAATCATTTATCTTATGGTGGTAGATGGCGAACATCTACCACTACAAACTTCGATCTACCATCATTAGGTTACCGGAAAGATTAGCACGAACAATTACTACTAACGATAAATAATGTATAACATTCTGTATTTCAGTAAATAATAGTTTTTCGCATAGAAAAACAAAAGTTTTACTATAGAGAAACTTTTGTTTCTTCAGTATGAAATAAAAGTTTCTTCAGTATGAAACCACTAACTTCACCTATTGAAACTCTTATTGGCTTTAATCCCTTTGTCTGTCTCTTATGAAATCGTCAAATACTAAATATACGAGTCCGCAAGCTTGAGAAGTGATTTTTTTTGCGTTTCCCATTAAATCATGGTAGATGCAGAATGAAAATTGTAGATGTTATTTCATCTGCAACCACTATATAACATATTTATTTACAATAAGTATGAGGTTGAATTGTAGATATTGTAGATGTTCTCATGAAATAATATTCCGGCTCTTAGGTTCAAGACATATGGGATCGCCATCATAAGGAAAGGATAGTAAATTTTGTAGTCTCCGGATCAATTCATAACCAGAATTATATATGCAAAAAAGGCACTCCCGATAAAAGGAATGCCTTTTGGTTGTTATTCAAAGAATAGATATTATTCGACAACTGAAGATTGATTTGCGCTACCCCAATCAAGAACCTTTGTCTTAACAAACAATTCAACAAAGTCTGTTGGAGGAACAGTAGGATCATCATATCCTCTACCGGCTAAAGTTGCGTCAATACTGTAAATTATATTACGATGGATCTTTCCATCCTTTAAATACTCAGCCGTAGCTGCTGCCATTTCATTCGTCGCAGCAATTTTAATAGGCCAATATGCTGTTTTCTCCGCATAGTTGTATACTGCATTACTTCCGCTCTTTTTAGCATTTTCGAGCTTATAAGTACCTTTGACTACAATTTCAGTTGCCAGCTCCTCGGATTTGAAATTATCAGCACCATTCATTTCACGAGCAGCCTTAACTTGGGGATTTTCGAACACATAGAATTTAGGGGCGATTGTGATAGTCGCAGACACACCATCTTCAGTTGCGATATTCTGTACCAATGCGGTGGCTGGTAAACTGGCCTTGTATCCTTCAATAATAGAACCTCTCATATTCGTAAACATAGCGTCATCATTCACGAAATCTCCTCTATAACCTGAAGCATAATCTGTAGCATTAGCAGCATAAGTTGTGGACACATTACCCCATACGGTATTGCTAACGACATTCCACCAGCTATTGCCATTACCCATATCTGCTGCATTGGACTTCGTCCGCCCATGCATGATGAATACACATTCTGGTACAATCGTCGCAATTCCTTCAACGTATACATCTTTTGCAGCTCTAGTCATGTCTAAGCTAAGTCCCGTAAAATCAATGCGCGCTACATTTCTTATCAAGTACAAGGGATCTGCTACAAGAATATGTTCACCTTCTCCCACTGTTTTAGTATATCCATAATAGTTTTTACCTGCTTGTAAAGTGAATGGATCAGACAAACCACTACTCATTGGTAAATAGTTTTCTGCGAATCCGGCAGCTGGCATCGTATATACAGGAGATACAAAGTTGTCAATTGTTGTACCAGCCAGTGAGATTTCAGGCATATTAGCAAATGCGATAGCACGTAATTGCGCACCTTCTGTCAGTCCGGCAAATTGAACCTCATCATTATCCGCAGCAGCATCCTCATTGGCAATATCAGAGGTTGAAGCGACAAGCGCTCCAGTTTCAGCATCATAAAGAGCAACTGTTAAGTTTGTAATTTTAGCTTCATTTTCAGTCTGTGTCCCCTCCGCTGCAGCTTTAGTCAAACTTCTAGCCACATTTTTCACAGAAATAGTCAGTGTTGCGTTATTTTCCCCTGTTTGCGGTTGATCCGGTCCTACGATAGGATCATCCTCGTTTGAACACGCCGCGAATGCGCAAGCGATCATTGTTCCGAATAATAAATTTCTAAGTTCTATTTGGGAATGGCTATAAGAGATTGTTTTTAGCATAATTATGCTTTTGTTATATGCAGGTAAGTAACAACTCAGTAGTATTATTATAATAATGTATGGGAGCGGATGGCATGATGAGAATTTATCGGAATAAGCTTGTTTTTCAACAGAAGAGTCTTTACCTTTATAAGATTATACGTGAATTATTAATCAACTAAAAACCATAAAACTATGGAACATTACGTGAACATCATGTTGGATGGCGGCTTCAAGGCTGTGTTTGGAGATAAGCAAGTGGCGATGGATTTGCCGTATGATCTCCCGTCAGGGCGAGACAGGTCGTGACTGGAAGTACGAGCTGCTTCCTGTGTATGGAATCTATCTGTTGAACTTCAGCTTGCCAGAGTTTCCGTTGTGGCGTACGGACGTGGTGCTAGCGAACGAGCTTACGGGTGAGACTTTTGGACGGATCAAGCTCAAACAGGTCTATATTTCATTCGAGCGGTTCGATTTGAGTTATGAGGAGTGCGAGACTCCGTTGGAAATAATACAAAGTCTCTGATCTGATAAGCCGGTTGCGGACTGAAACTATAGCGGATGACACGGATCTTGGGGAGAAGTATCTTTCTTGATCCGTGCCATCCGAATCTGAAGTAATATCCGTCTCATGCGTCTAACACCCCATTAAACCGGTCTATTGCCTGTCTTTTACTAGCATCGATGATTTTCGCATATACTTGTGTGGAGATGATGTTCTTGTGTCCTAGTAATTTACATACCGTATACAAGTCAATGCCAAGAGCTAGTGAAAGAGTGGCGAAAGTATGGCGGCTTACGTAAGTAATATTTAGAAATGCAATAAAAAACAGAATGACGATAATTAAACGTAAAACGTTTATAATTAAGCATTTTGCAAGATTTGCAGAACAGACAGACCTGCAAAAGAAAACAAAATATTGCGACGTTTCAGTTACCAGACTGTTAGCCGCCTGTTTCGAAAACAACGGCAGGTAACCGAATTTTTACCGATAGGAACAAAGCAGATTTGTATTCACTGTTTATCAATGTTTTGCATGCCAAAGGACGCTTTTCAAAGGAGTATTTTTACAACCTAAAAAAGAGCGTTATGAAAGTGGAAAAATTCAAGGTGCTGCTCTACCTGAAAAAGAGCGAGCCGGACAAGACCGGCAAGGCCCCGATCATGGGACGGATCACCCTCAACCGCACGATGGCGCAGTTCAGCTGCAAGCTCTCCTGTACCCCCGGGCTATGGAACGCGCGTGAGAGCCGATTGAATGGCAAGAGCCGGGAAGCGGTGGAGACCAATGAAAAAATAGAGAGGCTGCTGCTTGCCGTACACTCGGCCTTCAATTCCCTCATGGAAAGGAAAAAGGATTTCGATGCCGCCGCGGTCAGGGACATGTTCCAGGGTAACGCGGGCATGCAGATGACCCTGCTCAAACTTCTCGACCGGCACAATGAGGAGATGAAGGCCCGTGTCGGCGTGGACCGTGCACCGACGACAATGTCGACCTACGTGTACACCCGGCGCACCCTTGCCGAATTCATCAAAACGGAATTCAAGGTCTCGGACCTCGCCTTCGGACAGCTCAACGAGCAGTTCATCCGTGACTATCAGGATTTCTGCCTGGAAAAGAAGAAACTGGCAATGGAGACGGTGCGCCATTACCTGTCCATCCTGAAAAAGATCTGCCGCATCGCCTACAAGGAGGGGCACTCGGAGAAATACCATTTCTGCCACTTCAAGCTGCCCAAGCAGAAGGAGACAACACCGAAAGCACTCAGCCGGGAGAATTTCGAGAAGCTACGCGATCTGGAGATACCAGAAAAACGCAGGTCACATGTCATCACCCGGGACCTCTTCCTCTTCGCCTGTTACACCGGCACCGCCTATGCCGATGCGGTAAGCATCACCCGGGAGAACCTCTTCCAGGATGACGAGGGCAGCCTCTGGCTGAAATACCGGCGGAAGAAGACCGACTACCTCGGACGCGTCAAGTTGCTGCCGGAAGCACTCGCGTTGATCGGGAAGTATCGTGACGATACCCGCATCACCCTCTTCCCGCCGCAGGACTACCATACGCTCAGGGCCAACATGAAATCCCTGCGCCTGATGGCGGGGCTGAGCCAGGACCTTGTCTACCACATGGGAAGGCATTCTTTCGCCTCATTGGTCACGCTCGAGGAGGGAGTGCCGATCGAGACCATCAGCAAAATGCTGGGACACTCCAACATAAAGACCACCCAGATATATGCCCGTGTAACTCCGAAGCGACTGTTCGAGGACATGGACAGGTTCGTCGAGGCAACCCGCGATTTGAAACTTATTCTTTAATCCTTAAACAATTAAACAATCATTATCATGCGCAGTACATTTAAGCTTTTATTCTACATCAACCGTAACAAGGTAAAATCGGACGGCACGACCGCCGTCCTCTGCCGGATCAGCATCGACGGAAAGAAATCGGCTGTCACGACAGGCATCTATTGCAAACCCGGAGACTGGGACAGCAAGAAGTGTGAAATCAAAACAGCCAGGGAGAACAACCGCCTTACCGCCTTCCGAGGCCGGCTGGAAGAGGCGTACGGGAACCTGCTGAGGAACCAGGGAGTGGTCACGGCCGAGCTGCTCAAGACCACCGTATCCGGTGCCAATTCCGTGCCGGAATACCTCCTGCAGGCCGGAGAGGTGGAACGCGAACGGCTCAGGGTCCGCTCCAAGGAGATCAATTCCACCTCCACCTACCGCCAGTCGAAGACCACGCAGCTTAACCTCAGGCAGTTCATCGAATCCCGCGGGATGAAGGACATCGCCTTTTCGGACATCACCGAAGAGTTCGCCGAATCGTTCAAGGTCTTTCTCAAGAAAGAGCTGGGACACAGGAACGGACACGTGAACCACTGCCTGTGCTGGCTCAACCGGCTCATCTACATCGCCGTGGACCGGGAAGTATTGCGTGCCAACCCGATAGAGGACGTGGCATACGAGAGGAAAGAAGCACCTAAACTAAGGCATATCAGCCGCAGTGAACTGAAGCGGATGATGGAAACCCCGCTGCCCGACCCGATGATGGAGCTGGTGCGCAGGACGTTCATCTTCTCCTCGCTGACCGGTCTGGCCTACGCGGATACGAGGGCTCTCCATCCCCGTCACATCGGAACGACCTCGGAAGGAAGAAGGTATATCCGCATCCGCCGCGCCAAAACGGACGTGGAGGCGTTCATCCCGCTGCATCCCATAGCCGGACAGATACTGGATCTTTACAACACCACGGATGACGACAGGCCGGTATTCCCGCTGCCGGTCCGCGATGTCCTCTGGTACGAGGTACATGGAATGGGCGTGGCATTAGGCATGAAAGAGAACCTGTCCTACCACATGGCCCGGCATTCGTTCGGGACCCTGACACTGACCGCGGGCATTCCGATAGAGAGCATCGCCAGGATAATGGGCCATACGAATATCGACAGCACGCAGGTCTACGCCCAGGTCACCGACCGGAAGATATCCTCGGACATGGACCGGCTGATGGAAAGAAGAAAACCTGCGGCCGGCAAGGAAGCCGCAGGCTAAATAAAAAAATTGCCGCCGGAATTGTATTTACGATTCCGGCGGCAATCCTTAAACTTGAATACGATATTATACCAATGCTGCGTGATAGTTCTCCTCCAACAGCTTCTCGATGTCCGACTGCCTGTACAGGATCTTCCCGCCAAGCTGGATATAGGGAATCCGCCCTTGGTCCCTGTAATCCTGCAGGCACCTGCGGCTGATCCTCAACGTTCCGGAAAGCTCCCTGTCAGTCAGGAACCGTTCCCCGTTGAAGGGAGGACGGTTGTCACGGGCAAGACGCTCCACTTTTTTCTCCATGTTGTCCAGCAGGGCAAAGAACCTGCGGACACGTTCGTTCTCCTTGTCGATAATGCCTTCCATCTCTTCCGCTCTTTAAAGGTTTCCGTTCTTCCTTCCTTCTCTCATTGCCTTCTCCTTGCGTCTGATGCCGACGTAGGCCATCAGCCTCTCCACGTCTTCGGGCTTGTAATAGAACTTGCGCTGGAGGCGGGTGAACGCCAGCCGTCCGGTATCGCGGAGGGTCTGCAGGGTACGCGGCGAGATGTCAAGGCGCAGGCAGACATCCTGGCCGTCCAGTCACTCTCCGGGTTCCTTACGGCGGTTTCTCTCATACAATCTGTCCACATGTGCGGACAGGTTCTCGGCGCGTGCCAGCATCCTCTCAAGGACACCGGCCTCGATGTAGCATATTTCCATAATTTCAACTTGTTTAAATGTCAGTGCGAATATAAGGGAAGAAACCATGAGAGGCAAGCGCGACCGGTACACTGGCAGGAATAGTCATGGATAGTCGGTTTTTGTCATATGGCGCGGGAAAAATACTCCGTAGCCGGTCGGTTTTCACGACCCCCTTTGGAAAACCTGAAGGACGGGTGCGTCACGGCGATGAAAAAAGAAAAATCCCCACCGGAAGTGAAGCGACCCCAAACCGGCAGGGAGTGTAATAATAAAGGAACGGACTGTTCAGCCCTTGATGTAACCGTACTTTTTCAGGTCGTCCATGAAATGCTCCGGCGTGTCGGTCCTCACCGTCACCCCGTGCAGTTCCCTGTACCGCCCGGAGAAATTCACCATGTACTCCCCGTCGGTGCACCCGCTGTCAAACCAGCTGCCCTCACGCAGGACGCGTACAAACTCGGAAGGGCCGGAGGCGGCAATCCTGCCGCCATCCGCCAAAATACCTGATCTCGTTTTTTTTATTATCGGTATTTCAAATGTCTCAAAAGCCTCTTTGACAGGTTACCATCCGGGATGATCGCCTGAATTCGCATGTACCGGATTTTCTATTTACCAGATTCCATAATGGTTCCTGCCATCCGTTTTTTCTCTGCGGCTGTCGCTTTTTTCCTCGTGGCATCATGGTCTGTTACCGGATGGGAAAAGCCATCTCCATCACAACCATGAATTATAGTGTAGCCATATTTGTATATAGCCGTATGATACGCTATCCGGATAATGCTATCACAGAATTGCGATATAGCCGGATATCAAAATAGGGATAGCCGGGAGCGAAGGGAGCACGCATCCTTCCGGATATAGATATCTCAAAATCTCCATTTGCAGAAGTGTATAAATATCAATCCATTAATGGAGATTATAAAGAAAAAACATAAGTCACACACGACTACCTGTCATTCTCCATTTGCGGATGTGTAGAAGTAGCAATCCATTAATGGAGACGATGAAGAAAAACAATAAGGCGTATACGGCTACCTGTTATTCTCCATTTACAGATGTGTAGAAGTATCAATCCATTAATGGAGACGATGAAAAAACAATAAGGCGTATACGGTTACCTGTTATTCTCCATTTGCAGAAGTGTAGAAGTAGCAATCCGTTAATGGAGACGATGAAGAAAAACAATAAGGCGTATACGGCTACCTGTTATTCTCCATTTGCAGAAGTGTAGAAGTAGCAATCCGTTAATGGAGACGATGAAAAAACAATAAGGCGTATACGGCTACATGTCATTCTCCATTTGCAGAAGTGTAGAAGTAGCAATCCGTTAATGGAGACAATGAAGAAAAAACATAAGTCGTACACGGCTACATGCCCATTCTCCATTTGCAGAAGTGTAGAAGTAGCAATCCATTAATGGACAATAGGGCATGTAAAGGGCAGATTTTCCGTATATTCGCCTCCTTATCCCCGAATTATGGGCGTAAGTCACATGGTCATGGAGATATATCTATCCTTTAATGGGGAGAACAGCCGGCAAATATCTGATGGAAAAGCCCCACAAACCACAGGAAAATAGCCACACAATGGTCTGATACACAATAATTATTGGAGAAACATGGTCCGCCCCTGCGGACAGCAAGTTGTGTTTTCGTTAAACGAAAATCGTACGGTTTAACGGCAACCTGCCGCCAAACCGTCCCTACCCCCTGATGCTCCGGAGTCGTGGGGGATAAGCTACCGGCAT
>NZ_CAXSNO010000016.1:0-23998 GCF_964238835.1 Parabacteroides sp. 20_3
TTACTTTATAACTACTGTCTACTGATTACGTTTATAAACAAAAAAAGTGTCTAGATAAATCAGGAAAAGACAGTTTTCTCCTAATAAAACAAAAGTTTCCTCAGTAAGAAACTTTTGTTTCCCTATATAGAAACGAAAGTTTTTCCTTGAAGAAACTAAAGTTTTCCGTATAAGAAATTTAGAAAAACTGCAATAGGCTGATAATCAATTAAAGTACAAAAAGAAACAGCTACCCTTTCCATTCTCGGATTCTACCGAGATATGGCCGCCATGCAAGGTGATTATTTGCTTACAGATGCTTAAACCGATACCCGAGCCGGAGGGCTTGGTGGTAAAGAAAGGTACAAAAACCCGGTCGATAACCTCGGGTAAGACACCGATACCGTTGTCTCGCACGGTAAAGACAAGTTCGTTTCCCTCCCGCTGAGCCGCCACGATAATCTCAGGGTTTGGCTTTTCCGCACAAGCCTCACAAGCATTCTTCAGTAAGTTCAAGAAGACCTGCTCCATCTGCGCCCGATCCGCAAACCATTCCAGAGGCTCGTCCGGCAAGCGGAAACGGATAGAAGGCTCAGGGCACAAACGCCTTAAATCCGAAAAGAAATCTTTCACTAAGATACGGGTCTTTACCGGAGAGGCGATCCGGGTCAATCTCCGGTAATTCTCAACGAAATCCAGCAACCCTTTACTCCGGCGATGGATGACATTCACCCCATGCTGGATATACGAACGATTCCGGACATCATCCGGATCTGCTTTACAACGTTTGCTCAAGGTCTCGGACAACGAGATAACGGGTGTGATGGAGTTCATGATCTCGTGCGTCAAGACACGGATCAATTTCTGCCAAGCCTCCATCTCATTCCGCTCCAAGGTAGAATGGATGTTCTTCAAGCTGACGATCCAACGCTCGCAACCTCGCAAGTCGATACGAGTGGCATCGATCGCCCAATCTTGCGGAACGGATGGTTTTCCGTAACGCACCACCGTCTTCCCCGCCTTGATAGCCTCCAAGAACTCATTGGGTAACCGACACCTCGTATCCAGCAACGCGTCGGCGGCCCGGTTCTTCCATTCAATAGCCCCTTCCCTGTCAGTAACGAGTACGGCAGTGTCCACCTTATTCAACAGACTCTCAAAATACTGCCGCCTCACCTCCTCGTCCATCAATCGGCCACGCAAGGATCGCAGGGCCGCAGACAAATCGTCCGCCAACTCCCGCATCACCTTATCCTCGTAAGGTGAACGAACGATCTGGATCAAGTCTTGCTGCCGCAAGCAATCCACCACATAACGCCAATACTTCACCTGCCGCATCTGTATGAAATAAAGATGAATCGAGAAATACAAGATCGCGATCCCGCAAAAAGTAGGACAAAAAATAATCTCCTCATGCACGCAATAGAACAGGAGTCCCGTAGACAATACGATGCCTAGGATGTGCGAGATGACCGTGAACGCATACGATCTCATAAGCCGAACTTCTCTATTTTGCGATACAAGGAAAAACGGGTGATACCCAATAGCTCGGCGGCATAGCTCATATTACCGTTGCTTTGCCGCAAGGCTCGCTCAATGATTTTCCGCTCGGCTTGTTCCAGATTCAAATCAGGGTCCAGCTCCTTCTTCCGCTCGTAAGAGGCTGTATAGAGAGGGAAATCATCCGGTCTCAGCACCGTACCCTCGTTCAAGATCACGGCTCGCTCCAAAACATGCTGCAACTCCCGGACATTACCGGGCCAAGGGTATTTCATCAGCTTACTCCCCGCCTCCCGGCTCAACCCTTTGATCGTTTTCTTGTATTTCCGGCTATACAGCCTCTGGAAATGATCGGCCAGCATCAAGATATCCTCTCCCCGCTCACGCAGCGGTGGTATGGCTATCTCTATGGTATTGATCCGATAGAGCAAGTCTTGCCGGAAACTCCCCTCGCCCACCAGCTGACGCAGATTGGCGTTGGTGGCGCAGATCAAACGAACATCGATCGAGATCGGTTCCACCGCTCCCAAACGGGTGATATGACGTTTCTCTATAGCCGTCAACAATTTAGACTGCATCGGCAAGGACAGGTTACCGATCTCGTCCAGAAAGAGCGTACCACCGGAGGCCATCTCCATCCGTCCCGACTTAGACCGTCGGGCATCCGTGAAGGCTCCTTTCTCGTAACCGAACAACTCACTCTCAAATAATTGTTCCGGGATGCTTCCCAAATCGATCGTCACGAAAGCATCGTCACGCCGGGGCGAGTAATGCCTCAACAAACGAGCCACCAAATCTTTTCCCGTACCGCTCTCGCCGGTAATTAATATATTCGCGTCAGTCTCCACGAGTTTGTAGATCGTATCCTTTACCTTCAGCATCGCTGGCGACTCACCGATCAATTCCGGCAATGTGTCGTCCGCCTTCATGGCTTTCATCTGCTCCCGCAAACGTCCGACCTCCTTACGGGAATGGCTCAATCGAATGCCCGACGAGAGGGTAGCCAGCAACTTCTCCGTTTCCCACGGCTTGGAGATGAAATCGGTAGCGCCAACCTTAATGGCCTTGACCGCCTTCTCTATATCCGAATAGGCCGTCATGAAGATCACGACCGCCTGCGGATCGATCTCCAAGATTTGTCCCAAATACTCAAAACCCTCCTGCCCGCTCACGGCATCCCGATGGAAATTCATATCCAGCAAGACCACGTCCGGTTGGAACGTCCGCATGAAATACTCGATGCGTGCCGGTTGTGTCGTTACCTTCACCTTTTGCATGTACGGCTCCAACAGTAAGTTCAATGCGAACAACACATCCTTATTATCGTCGATGATCAATATCTTTCCTTTTTCTTCCATACGGACAAAGATAAAGGGAATAAAGACAGCTTGTACGTGCATTATCGCACAAAAAATGTACGCTATCGCACTACATGAAGAAATACAGATTTTTCTATGATTCTATTTTCTAATACGTTACATTTATGGCATGATATTTGAATCGGATTCAGCGAAATTGAGTCATCAGCGATATCATCAAAAAACGGAATTGCCATGTTAATACATTACTGTGTCATTGCCTTCAAAAACATCTGGAAGTATAAAATCAGCGCCTCCATCAGTATCCTAGGGCTGGCTTTCGCCCTCGTCTGTTTCGTGCCCATACTCTATTGGATGGATCATGAGACCACTTACGATTCTTTCTACAAGGATTCCGAATCCATCTACCGTGTCTATAGCGCCGAGAAACAATCCGGGAAAGTGAACAAAGGAGCCTCGAAAGGTATCGAGAATAGCTTACGAGAGCAAGTCCCAGCTATCGAAGCCTCCACCACGCTTATGCTTTCAACCGAAAACTGCCGAACCCAAGCGACTCCTTATATCCAAATGAATATGCTTTATACAGACAGCACGTTCCTAGAGGTATTCCCGCAATCTTTCGTTTGTGGAGAAATGAATCATCCGCTACAAATCGTAAACAACATGATCTTGAGCGAACGTACGGCGGTCCGTCTATTTGGCGACGCGGAAAAGGCGATCGGGCAACCGATACACACCTTGATGAGAGCCTCCTTACCTCCCTACATCGTCACGGCTGTGGTGAAAGACCCATCACCCCATACCAATCTACCGTTCGACGCGATCATCAACCATAACATGATACAGCATTTCTCCCAGTTACCTCCAGAGGCACAATGGAGCTTCTTCGTGATGGACTTATACGTGAAACTCCATCCAAGCTCAGACCCAAAAGCCTTCGCCAATCAACTAAAAGAGCTACCTGAACGTATCGGGGTGAACAAGGAGATCGAGTTGCGAACACTCCCCATCCGTGAGATCCGGCATCATCTGAATGAAGATGCACCCTTTACCTTAAATTTCATCGGCTTGTTTGTCGTATCTGGTGCCCTATTATTGTTTGCCGCCCTCTTCAATTTCTTGAATTCCTATATGGATCTCTTTCGGCAACGTGTGCGGG
Source organism: Parabacteroides sp. 20_3 (assembly GCF_964238835.1). Lineage (NCBI taxonomy): Bacteria > Pseudomonadati > Bacteroidota > Bacteroidia > Bacteroidales > Tannerellaceae > Parabacteroides > Parabacteroides sp. 20_3. Next base: position 3,958 of record NZ_CAXSNO010000016.1, read on the forward strand.
AATGGCGTTTACGGACGGTCAACGGCGCAACGAGAAAGCAATTGATCGAACAAATGTCTGTCGAGCTAGGCTGTTTCGTACTTGCATCCTTGTTGGTAGCCTTGATCTTCATAGTCCAAGTCAAGCCGCTTTTCGCCCGATGGCTGGAGATTGATTTGGAGATGGGCCGGTTCCTGTTTCTTTTCGCAGGGGTAGGTATAGGTACATTCCTCATCCTCCAATGTGCAGGATTAGTATTCTTCGGGCAGTTCAGCCATACGGCAACCACCTCGCTCGTTCCCAAAGAGACAGTCAAACCCCTTTTGTTACGCCGCATGGCCGTGACCTTACAATTGATGATCAGTATCCTGTTCATCGTAGCATCGCTGGTTGTCATGGAGCAAATGCGATTCGTAAATCAAAAAGATTTAGGTTTCGACCCAAAAGGCCTTATCCAACTATCCGGCTTCGTAGACGTATCCGGGAAAATAGAATCCACGTTGATGCAAGAGTTAAGTGCCCTGCCGCAAGTCAAAAGTTTCACCGACACGAACTTTAAGCCTCAACATCATGTCGATCCCATGGCGATCTTCACGAATGTGGAATGGGAGGGAAAACCGCTGGACACAAAGGTGGACTTCCACCTCTATGGAACCGATCACCGATTTGGTGAGACCTTCGACCTAAAGATGTTAATGGGCCGGTGGTGGACAGAAGGCAACGAACTTAGTGTCGTGCTCAACGAGTCGGCGGTTCGTGCCATGGGCTTACAAGCCCCAGTCGGCAGCATCATCCGTATGCCGTGGTGGTCAGATTTCAGCGTGATCAAAGAATACGAGATCGTCGGTGTCGTCAACGATTTCCATGCGCTATCTTTCCGGGAAAGTATTCATCCGATGCTATTCATTCCTTCGGGTGGACTGGTGAATAATCTGTATATCCGGGTCATACCGGGCGAGGAAGGAAACATCGCCCACCATATCACGGAGCTACTGCCCAAGATAGACCCGACATTAGCGGATACCCGGATCACCCCGATCGGAACGCTTTACGATCAACTGAACCAATCCGAGATCGTCGGGCTGAAAATATTCTCGTTCCTCGCTTTCGCCTGTTTGCTAATCTCCTTGTTCGGCATCTACGCCGTCGCTACAGCCTCCACGAAACGGCGGCGTAAAGAGATCGCTATCCGGAAAGTAGTAGGCTCGAAAGCCTCCGAGATCATTTTCTTGTTCTTCAAGGAATACATGCGATTAATTGTCATCGCCGGAATCATCGCTTTCCCGATCAGCTATCTCGTCATGAACTACTGGTTGCAAGGCTACGCCTATCGCATCCAAATCCAGATCTGGTGGTTGGTGGGAATATTCATCACCATTACCAGCATGGTTCTAGGTACGATACGTGAACAGGTATGTAAGGCAGCCAATGAGAATCCGTCGGAAGTCATCAAGAGTCAATGAATGCCTATGAAAACTACAGACTATTCACGATCAGCTTGATAATACCAAGGATTTTTTGTAAGTTTGCGATTCCTAAATATATAATAGAATATGGAACATCCATTGAATATTTACAACACGCTTACGAGAAAGAAGGAGCAATTCATACCCCTGCACGAGCCGCATGTAGGTATGTACGTATGTGGCCCCACGGTTTATGGTGACGCCCACTTGGGACACGCACGTCCGGCGATCACGTTCGACTTGCTATTCCGTTACCTTACCCACCTAGGATATAAAGTGCGTTATGTACGTAATATAACGGATGTAGGGCATCTGGAGCACGACGCCGATGATGGGGAGGATAAGATCGCCAAGAAGGCACGGCTAGAACAGTTGGAGCCGATGGAAGTGGTTCAATATTACCTCAATCGTTATCATCAAGCGATGGATGCGCTGAACGTACTTCCTCCCAGCATCGAGCCGCACGCTTCCGGACATATTATCGAACAAATCGAGTTAGTCAAGAAGATTCTGGATAACGGCTACGCTTACGAAAGCCAAGGCTCCGTCTATTTCGACGTAGAGAAATATAATAAAGATCATAAATACGGCATCCTCTCGGGTCGCAATATCGAGGATATGTTGAATACGACCCGTGCGTTGGACGGGCAGGACGAGAAGCATAACGCCATCGACTTCGCCCTTTGGAAATGCGCCCAGCCGGAGCATATCATGCGTTGGCCGTCTCCGTGGAGCGACGGCTTCCCCGGTTGGCACTGCGAATGTACCGCTATGGGCAAGAAATACCTCGGGGAGCATTTCGACATCCACGGGGGTGGCATGGACTTGATCTTCCCGCACCATGAATGCGAGATCGCGCAAGCCGTGGCTTCCCAAGGGGATGACATGGTTCATTATTGGATGCACAATAATATGATCACCATCAATGGCCAGAAGATGGGTAAATCATTAGGTAATTTCATCACACTGGAGCAGTTCTTCACGGGTGATCATCCGACGTTGCAACAAGCATATTCCGCCATGACCATCCGTTTCTTCATCCTGCAAGCGCATTACCGTAGCACGGTTGATTTCAGCAATGAGGCTTTGCAAGCTGCCGAGAAGGGCTTGTCACGCTTGATGGAGGCATACGGACATTTGATGAAGTTGAAACCGTCCGCCACCTCTACTGTAGACACGAGAGGTCTTCGTGAGAAATGTTTCGAGGCCATGAATGACGATTTGAACTCACCGATCGTGATTTCTCATCTATTCGATGCCGCCCGTGCGATCAATTCGATAAAAGACGGCAAGGCTACCATAACCGAGGAGGACCTGAAAGAATTACAAGAGGTATTCCACTTGTTCTTGTTCGACATCCTAGGTATGAAAGACGAGGCTTCCGCAGGTGGTAACAGCTATGAGACTTTTGGCAAGGCCGTAGACTTATTATTATCCATCCGCCAGCAAGCCAAGGCGAATAAAGACTGGGCCACCTCCGACAAGATCCGTAACGAATTAACCGCGATGGGATTCGAGATAAAGGATACCAAGGATGGTGCGGAATGGAAACTAAGCAAATAATCCACCAAGCGAATAGTAAGAGGTTATGACAATCCATGAATTTCTTCAAGGCGATAAATTCGCCTTGCTTGCGGGCGTTGAATTATTAGAAACGGGCAACGGTTACGCCAAGGCGCGTATGCTCATCAAGCCCGAACATTTAAATGGTGGAGGCGTATGTCAAGGTGGGGCGATCTTCACGTTGGCGGATCTGGCTTTCGCCGCGGCGACTAATAGCCACGCACGCCTGACATTATCCATTACCTCAAACATCAATTTCTTTAAGGCGGAGAGTAAGGGATATTTATATGCGGAAGCGAAAGAAGCGTTCAGCCATAAGAGACTGGCGAATTGCGAAGTCCGTATCACCAATGAAGCCGGAGAATTAATCGCGACTTTTAATGGTACAGGTTACCGCAAAGACACGGAATTACCCTTCACTCCGTTGGTTTAAAAAAGAAATTCTATAAAAAGCGAAAGCCTTTGGGGTTTGTTCCCAAAGGCTTTCGCTTTTTTATGCTTATACGCAACACATTATAAATCAATCTAAATAAACAATATGTCATAAACAAATTATTCACATGTCATAACCTCTGCCTTTATGAGCCCCCTTTATTATAAAACATCTTTTATATTTGTCTACATCAATGCTACACGATCACGACAACTACCCTATCAATATAAAAAGCTCTCGCCCCAGCTCCGTGATGAGCTGGGTGCGAGAAACACAAGCCTATCTAAAAGCTTTCATTTCTTTTGCACCACGATACGGCAAGTAAGCGGGGCACGCAGGTTATAGGAGTCTTTATAATAGACCTCGGCCGCCCCGATCTTCAGTTTCGCCCGGATCTTTACCGGGATATGGTTCTCGTCATCACCGATCCAAACCTCCGCCGCTTCCTTGGCTTGGGAAAATGCCTCATCGTAGATATCGATATAGAAATGACGGGTACGGAATTTCGCCTCCTTATGCTCGACGATCTGTTGTCCCGTATAGCGGAAACGAGCGTTCACGAGCTCCCGGCCGATAGCGATCATGAAAGGGAACTCCGCACCATAACTCATCGTCCGCCAATCCAGCGAACGGAGATACATCGTAGCTCCCAGCATATCGAATACACGCCCTTTCGCCATTAGCATCGTGTCGATCTTCGTCTCCTTTAATGTATGGCGATGCGAGTGGATATCGATCCTACCGCTTCCTTGATACTCAAACTGGAGATTATCCACCAGATAGTAGTCTCCCTCGTTCGTGCGCTTCGAGCTGAACAAGAGCCGAGGCTCCTTTGAGTAATGGCAATCCATCGTATCACGCATCCTGAAGACTTTCTCGATCACGCCGGCAGAGCGGAACAACAGGTTATAATGCCATGACGGCGCTCCTTGGTATTCCGATTCTTTCACGGAAAGGGTAGCCAATCCGGCCTTCGACATGATCAGCCCCCATTTGAAATAAAGATCGTAATCCACCCGTTCCCCATGGGATAACGGCAACGTTTGTGCCCGCAAAGACGTAAGACTCGCTACACACAAAAAGAAAACGCATATATACAGTTTAGAAGCGCAAGCCGCCCACACCGCTGTTCCTATTGGACGAAGACTGTGTTCCCTCATTTTTGTAATCTCTTTTCTTTTTCGTTAGCTCTTTCGGTTTATTCTTCGTGATATCGATCGGTTTCTGCCGTTTCATCGGTGTAGCCTTGATATTCCAAGTCTCCTCCACTTGCCAGTTCTGCATGATATTGAATATCTTCGGGCAATAGAAGACAAGTTCCGGCTGCCGTTTATCGGCGTAATTACCGGTATCCCAGACACCGTTATCATTCACGTCTAATACTAAACGGGCATAATATTTATCCGGTTTCAAGTCCATGAAAAGCACGCCGCCATCTTTTACCTTCACCTTACGGATCGGCTGGTCGCTGCTATTCAATAATTCCACGAAAGCGGTGGTATCCGCTCCCTCGATATTGATATATAAATGCCCGTACTCATCTTCCTTCTTGATCTTGAATTCCCCGCTATACACATCGTTACATTTACCATAGGCACTGAATATCGTGGCGGAATCTACTTCCAAACGGAATTCCTCGCCATATTTCCACGGGCGCTTGATGAAGAAATTCAAGGAATTCGTCGTATCCGGGAAGAAATCGAAGTCAACGGCTTCCCAAAGCGTATCCACTTTCTGATCCAGATAAAAATGATCTTTCGTTAACCCCGCTACCGGTTCGCTAAACGTAACAGCGACCGTATCATACAGGTTGATCGAACCGGAAGCGTTTACGTTCATTCCCAGAAACTCGATGGGTTCCGGCTCATCGTCTTTTTTCTTTTTCTTCTTCTCCACAGGACGACGACGCACGGTAAATTGTACCGTATCGGTCTGCGGACGAAGTATATTCATGGAATCGCTTTTCAGGTAATTCACCTCCACTTGCAGCGTATCTTGCTTCCAGATCAAAGAATCGGTCAACCAGTAATGCACGGCTTTTCCTTCCTCCGCTGTCTGCAAGAAATACCAATTGCTATCCGCCGGGGTGAAATTCAAAGGAACCGGTACCGGAATAGTATCCAAGGAGGTATTGAAACGCAAGGTTAGTATTTTCTCATCCGTACGCTCCGGCTTCAACATATATTGACGCTCTACTTTTTCCTTAAACAGGCGCAACTCGATATTGTCCGGCATAAAATGGGTATAACCGACTGTCATCACCGTATCGATCGTCAAGCTATCTTTCCAAATCGTATCTTGACGGGTCGTCAACTCGAACGCAGGGACGATCAAGGAATCGTAAAAAGCGATCTGCTGCCCGGGCTGGCTGTACTTGTAGGAGCGCATCACATCCTCCAAGGCATAGATCCGATAGGTTCCGGGGGCCATATTACGAATCGTAAACTCGCCCTTGTCGTTCGTACGGGAAGTACGGACAAATGGGATCGTCGTAAAGGCGGAATCCTCCAGATTCGTATGCACGCCGATCGTAATACCCGGCATAGGCTCCAGATTCTCGGCGTTCAGCAAGACTCCGGACACCTCCATACTATCAATGGATTCGCCGGTAGAGAACGCAAAGGAATAATTCTCCAATACATTCTTCTCATTATTATCGGAGATCGAATTGGTAAAGTCTATCGTATAGGTCGTATTCTCCTTCAACGTATCCATCAGCTCGATGACCGCCTTCCGGCCGTTCGCCCGGATAACGGGTTGCTCCATTTGGGGTGGAGTGATGATCACGTTCTCGGTAGGCTTATCGATCTGGATCAACTCATCAAAAATAATCTCCACCTTCTTTCCCTTATAGTTTATCTGGTTAGGCAACGGCGTACTGCTTACGAACTTAGGCGGAGCCTCATCATAAGGCCCCCCGTTTGGCGAGGCTATATTCGCGCACGAGTACAGCACGGCCAGCAGAAGTACCCCTATAAAGAACCGTAAACTATTTCTTACGTATTTATCTTCCATTCAATCTTCATATTTCAATTGAGGGACAAAAATAGGGAAAAATCCCGTGAACGATAAGGATATATACGCTAATTAATCTATACAGGCCACCTAAATTAATTGAGTTATCATAAATTATCTTCACCTTATTGTCATTTTTCTCTCCTAAAGAATATCATCGCGGCTCATCCGGAAAAAAACATCAGCTTGTTTTCCCGAAAACACGTACATGTTTTTCGGAAAACACGTACGACTTTTCCAAAAAACATGTACGTGTTTTTTCGAGTCTGGTTATCAATCTCTTACAAAACGGTAATTCACATCGAACTTATTGTAAAATAAAACACCCGAAATAAGGCAGATACCTAATTAAAAACAGTATCTTCGCGATAGATGGAAGTATAACCAAATAAATAGAGCAACTATGTCAGAAGTATCAGGTATCGAATTGGAGAAAGATGCGGCAGGGAACAACAGCTACGTTCGCATCGACTTAAAGAAATATGGGGATATGATCAATCCTATATTGCAACGATTGGGAGTAAACCTATCGGATAGTAACCTTGATGAATTTGAACGAGATTGGAACAAAGGATTGAGCATCGAGGAATTCAGACAATACGCAAAACAAGAACTAAGAAAACATTTCTATGAAAAAAACGCACAAAGAAAATAACACAAAAGTTATTATCCCTAAAGAAATAATCACTTATCTGATGGATTTAGCCGACACCTTATTTGAGAAAGATTATTATTCATACATTGAGTACGCAAACATACTTATCGATGATATCCTCGACTTCATCCACACTTTACCTCATGCGCCACATTATAACCTCTCCCATACAGCTGAAATGAGGTTCAACCGATACGGGAAAGATTTGCAATACGCCTTTTTCAAACGAAAAAGCAGTAAACATACCACATGGTATGTTTTTTTCAACCGGAAAGGTGATCGATATATTATACGTTATATCACCAATAATCATAAAGACGGCAAGTATATAAGAGCTCCTTTTACCGAGGAGGATTAACACTTCGTTTTAGCAACCTGAACCCAATCCGGCAATACAAACACTTTCGCTTCTCGCAATATTCTCGTTTTAACTGGATGAGTGATTGCGTATCACCAGCGTTATGGACTTCGATACCGGATCGAGCGAAAGCGGTTACGATATGATTGCGTTCCGGCGGGATACTCTCCAAGAGGCGGGTCGCACGCAGGCAATACTCAGGAAGTTTATTTCGACCGCCGTAAGCGAATAGCAGAGGGACTACCGTATTTATTAACAGGATATTCAAGGCATTCTCCCCGATCATTTTATCTTTTTGCACCGAGGCGTATTGGAAGTGATAATGATTCTTCCAATAATCCGAGGGTTGGATACGGAAATAATCCTTGATCTCTTTAGGAGAAGAAGCGGACAGGATCATCGAGAACAACGTATCGTACCGATGCCAGATAGCGGACAGTTGCGCCAACTTCACATGCGGGAAGTTGGTCGGACGGATGCGAAGGCTTTTGAACAAGGATTCATCCAAAGGCTTGAGGTCGAACTTATGGCGGAGAAACTCATATTCCCGCCTCAGCAGACGGTAGTAATGGCAGGATCCCTCTTCCGAGAGCATACCCGCTTGTCCGAAAAGCATCGCCTCTACTTGCGACTCGCTAGCCCTTTGCTTTTGGATATATCGTAGGGGGAGGCTTTTCGCCAACCACTCGAAAGCATCGCTATTCACGCCAAAGCCGAAACTACGGGTTAATAGGATATAGAACACCTCGTTCCAATCCTCTTGGTACTGATCCAGCAGACGGTATATATCCTCTGTCTTTCGTTCCAGCCGCTCACTGAGCAAGGTATCCATCCATGAGGCCAGATGCACGGAGTCCACATCTTGAATCCGTTCCAGACAGGGGATGGGCACCTCTCTTGCCAATAACCAATCGATATTTTTCCGGACAGGTTCCGGAACGGATAGGAGCAATTGAGGAATAGGCTCACCGTTCATCCGGCAGATGGATGCGTCATTCACACCTGTTACATGCAAGATAACGGAGTCATATGCCTTATCCGAATCGTGATGATGCAGCAACCAATCGGAAGCTTTTTCGTGGATCTCCACGCTTCCGGCCCATACCGTGCCGTCAATCTTTATCTTGGCGTTGAAGAAGTCGGGACCGGCGTCGGTGTTTTGTATTCCGGGATCGATAACAGCGATGGGAAGCCCCTCGGTGGTAGCCAATGAAGTACTCGCGTAGAGTTTGTATTTCCAAACATAGTGTAATAAACGTTCCATATTCTTTCAGAGTTAAGATTTTGGATTCAAATGTAATTCATTTTCTGTATATTTGCGACATTAATTGAATTAAAGTATGAAAATTGCACTTATAGGTTACGGGAAAATGGGCAAAACGATCGAGCAGATCGCCATCCAAAGAGGACATCAAATTGTTTCCATCATAGATATCAATAACGCTGAGGATATATATTCAGAAGCGTTCAAGAGCGCCGACGCGGCGATTGAGTTTACTACCCCGGCTACCGCTTTCAATAACTATATGAAATGTTTCGAGGTAGGCGTGCCGGTCGTATCGGGTACTACCGGATGGCTGGACCGTATCGGCGAGATCAAGGAGAAATGCGAGAAAGAGGGCAAAACCTTCTTCTACGCCTCCAACTTCAGCATCGGCGTAAATATCTTCTTCGCCATGAACAAGTATCTGGCGAAAATCATGAACAACTTCCCCTCCTACGACGTTAAAATGACGGAAGTCCACCATATCCACAAGCTGGACGCACCCAGTGGAACGGCTATCACGTTGGCCGAAGGTATCTTGGAAAACATCGATCGTAAAGACCGCTGGACCTTAGAGAACGCCGAGAACGCGACCGACCTGCCGATCCACGCCATCCGTGAGGGTGAGGTTCCGGGTATCCACGAGATCACGTATGAGTCGGACGTAGATACGATCAGTATCAAGCATGATGCCAAGAGCCGTGCCGGATTTGCGCTAGGCGCCGTAATAGCGGCAGAGTTTACCGCCGGAAAGAAAGGTTTCCTAGGCATGAATGACTTATTCAAATTCTAAACGTATTAGCTAAAAGATGAAGAAGTTCACGAAAAAACAATGGATCAAGTTTAGTATAGCGGCCGTATTATACACGTTGTTCGCTATCTGGATGCAAAACGTATGGTTACTGCTGGGATTAATCGTCCTAGTCGATATATTCTTGACGCACTACATCCCTTGGGGAGCTTGGAAACGGTCTAAGAACCCGGCGGTACGCAACGTATTGGAATGGGTGGACGATATCGTATTCGCGCTGGTAGCCGTTTATTTCATCAATTTGTTCGTCTTCCAGAACTATCAGATACCGAGTTCTTCCCTAGAGAAATCCTTGCTGGTAGGAGATTACCTGTTCGTCAGCAAATTAAGTTACGGCCCTCGCGTTCCGAACACTCCGATCTCCTTCCCGTTGGTACAAAATACGTTGCCTATCTTAAACTGCAAATCGTATCTGGATTGGCCGGAATGGGGCTACAAACGGGTGAAAGGTTTGGGCCACGTGAAACGTAATGATATCGTAGTGTTCAACTTCCCCGCAGGCGACACGATCGCCGTGAAAGTGCAAAACCCAGATTACTACTCCTTGGTCGAGGAGTACGGACGGGAACGTATCTTATTGGATAAGGCCACGTTCGGCGAGGTTATGTACCGCCCGGTCGACAAACGGGAGAATTACGTGAAGCGTTGTATTGGTATGCCGGGTGATACGCTCCAACTCATAGACAACCAAGTGTACATAGACGGTAAACCCGCCGAGAACCCGAAAGATATGCAGTTCAACTACTTCATCGAAACAGACGGTTCCCCGATCACAGAGGAGCAATTCCGCCTAATGGACGTAAGCAAGGATGACCGTATGCTGGCCTCCAGCGGCGGTTATTACCAGAACCTATTGTCATACCTAGGCTTTACGCCTAACGCGAACGGACAGTACAACCCGGTATATCGCCTGCCACTCACGAAAAAGGCCTTGGCGATAGCGGAGAAGTTACCTACCGTGAAGAAGGTTATCATCGAGCCGGAGACGTTGGGCGGCCCTACCTATCCGGTCGGATACAATACTGGCTGGACCCGTGATAACTTCGGGCCGCTTTGGATCCCGAAGAAAGGGGCTACCATCCCGTTGGACGAACGTAATCTGGCGTTGTACAGCCGTTGTATCAAGAATTACGAGAACAACACCTTGGAAATGAAGGACGGCAAGGTCTACATCAACGGCAAGCCCGAGACTTCCTATACGTTTAAATACGATTATTACTGGATGATGGGCGATAACCGCCATAATAGCGCGGATAGCCGCTCATGGGGTTTCGTACCCGAGGATCACATTGTCGGCAAGCCGATCTTGGTTTGGCTATCCTTGGACAAGGATCGCAGTCTGTTCGACGGTGGTATCCGTTGGAACCGCCTGTTCCGCTGGGTTCATCCGGATTAAGAGGTGAAAACTTCGTATTATGACAATCCAACGATTCCTGATAGTTCTCATGAAATGGCTGGCAGCTTTCGCGCTAGCCTCGGGGATCGTCATGCTCATACGTCTTTTCTGCATAGAGTCCTATCGCATCTCCACGGACTCTATGGAAGAGGCTTTACATAAAGGGGATTATATCCTAGTCAATAAAATACCGGGGAAGAATAAGCCCGTCCGGGGCAAGGTCGTGCTTTTTACCAGTCCGCTCTCTCGAGATTCAGCGGATGCTCCCTTATTCATCAGCCGCTGCATCGGTATGCCGGGCGATACGATCCGGGTCAGCATGGACGGATATACGATAAACGGGCAGAAAATCCCCCGCTCTCCCCGCTCCCTCAGCTCCTATTTCATAACACTGAGCGCCAAGGAGACGTTCTTGGAGACGTTAGAGAAGTTGGACATCCCACTTAGGGATTTCAGGCAGGAAAGTTTTGGCTGCATGCTCAGCCTCACGGCTTTCGAGGAATATCAATTGAGGGAGGAATTGCCCGATGCCATAAACCGTCATTTTATCGGGGAACAAATGCAAGAATACATGTTGATCGTCCCCCGGAAAGACCGGGCTTACCCGCTGGACGCAGCCTCGCTCACCGCCTGCAAGGAGATCATCCTGCGGGAGACGGATGGCAAGGCTTCCTTCCGCGACGGAAAGTTATATCTGGACGGGCGGGAGACTAATTTCTTCTTTTTCCGACAAGACTACTATTGGGTACTGTCCGATAATACCAACGAGGCGGTAGATTCCCGCCATCTCGGTTTCATACCGGCCGACCATATCGTCGGCAACGCTTGGCTCTGCTGGTACAGCCCCGACAAACAACGAATCTTTAAACCCGTTCATTAATCATGCGACCTGTATATATAGCGACCGCCTATCTAGGCCCCATACAACAATATTGTAAGATGCTCCAATACCCGGAGGTCCGTATCGAGACCGCCGAGAATTACGTGAAGCAAACCTATCGTAACCGTTGTTCCATCGCCGCTGCGAACGGCCCACTCTCCCTATCCATCCCCATCGTCAAGCCGGATACCTTGAAATGCCAGACCAAGGACATCCGTATCTCCGACCACGGAAACTGGCGGCACCTACACTGGAACGCTTTGGTATCGGCCTACAATATGAGTCCGTTTTTCGAGTATTATGCCGATGACTTCGCTCCTTTCTACGAAAAGAAATACGAGTTCCTCCTCGACTTCAACGAGGAACTGCGCCGTCTAGTCTGTGACCTGTTGGACATGCAACCCTCTGTCGTTTATACCGACCAGTATGAGCCGAAGGTAGCCAACGATTTCCGGGAAGCGATCCGCCCGAAACACGAGGGGGAAGATCCCGCCTTCCGCCCGGAACCTTATTATCAAGTATTCCGGGAGAAATTCGGATTCCTCCCCAATCTGAGTATAGCGGATTTGCTGTTCAATATGGGCCCCGAAGGACTCGTTACGTTACGGGCATCGATTACCGGATCTCTTTAATCGCTTGTATCAAGGCTTCCATATCTTTCGGGAAGATATCTCCGATATTACCGATACGGAACGTATCCGCATCCGAGATCTTACCCGGATAGATCACGAAGCCTTTCTCCTTCAGCCGTGCGTAGAACGAGGTGAAATCGAAATCCGCGGAAGGATATAAGAACGAAGTGATAATAGGCCCTTGGGCATCATCGGGCAGCAAGGTCTTGAAACCCAATCTACGCATACCTTCCACCAATATCTGGTGATTCTCTTGATATCTCTTATAACGAGCCATGATACCGCCTTCCTCGTTCAATTCCTTCATGGCTTGGTAGAAAGCGTGAACCACGTGCGTCGGAGACGTGAAACGCCATTTGCCTCCCCCTTTCTCCATCGCTTCCCACTGGGCATAGATATCTAAGGAAAGCGAGCGGGCATTCCCCTTCGTCGCCATCAATTTATCTTTTTGGGCGAGGATAAAGCCGAAGCCGGGAACTCCTTGAATACATTTGTTCGCGCTACTGACCAAGAAGTCGATACCTAAACCTTTCACGTCGATAGGGACACCGCCAAAGCTGCTCATAGCATCCACGATAAAGGTAATCCCCCGACCCTTGATCACCTCGGCTACCTCCTCAATCGGATTCAACAAACCGGTCGTGGTCTCGCTATGTACCATTGAGAGATGCGTGATACCGGGATGTTCCTCCAAGGCACGTCGGGCTACCTCGCCGGTTACCAGTTCCGTCTCATGCAAAGAGACCAGTACGTAATTGATATGATAATAATCGGCGATCTGCGCCATACGTTTGCCATAAGCACCGTTAGCGAGGATCAACAATTTATCCTCCGGACGGACAGCAGCCCCGATCGTAGCCTCCACACAATACGTTCCGCTACCTTGCAGCAGGACACTGGTGTACTCATCCCCGTCCAGTCCCGCTATCGCCAGCAAGCCTTTACGGATCGGGGTAACGATACCCTCGTTATAATCCTTATCCCACGTACACCAATCTTGAAGCATGGCCTCACGCACCGTCTGCGACGTACTCAACGGGCCCGGTGTCAATAATAAATAGTTTCTCATATGATTGTTTTATTCTATTCGGTTATCAAGCTTAATTCCTGTTGTTAATCTTCTCGATGCAAGCGGGCAGCTCGGCGATCGTATCCAAGACGAAATGAGCCCCCGCCGCCAACATACGCTCACGCACCTCTTTCTTCAGAGATTCCCATTCTTCCGCCGGACGGCTGTTATATTCCTCCTCGCTCACGCCCATCTCGTTGCTACCGGTCACTATACCGACGCTCCATACCTTGGCGTTTACGCCCTCCTTAATATCAGCGATCGTATCTCCTACCTTCACCACTTGATCTACGGAAGGAATCGCCAAATCTATCATATTCTTATAGATCATATACGGGGCGGGGCGACCGGCCGGGACCTCGTTCGGTGTCACCAGATTATCTACCCTATATCCTTTGGCCTCGGCTCCGGGACGGACAATCTCCATCATCTTCGCCGTGTACCCGGTCGTAGAGCCGATCTTTATACCTTGCTCGCGAAGCATCGCCATCGTCTCCAAGACTCCCGGTATTGGAGTGGTGAAATCCTTCAAGGAAGCGAACAAATGTTTCTCGAAACTAGCGTACATCTCCTCCACGTCCCCCTTGTTCCAGTCCCTCTTATACAGGGCACGGAACTTCTCGTTCACCTCCGGCATGCTCAAAATCGCCTTGATATGATCAATCTTCAAGAGACCCATCGGCTCACGGGCCTGCCGGTAAGTGATATCAATCCCTTTCTCTTCCGAGAATACCTTGAGGAAAGCGTTCAGCGGAGCGAAGCATCCATAATCCACGGCCGTACCGGCCCAATCCATAATGACACCTGAAATCTTCTTCATATTCTGTATGTATCGTATTTAATAATTTTCCTGTTTAAGCGATCGTAAGGACATTGTTTTCGGTAGGCTCAAGAGTTGCTATTTCCTCGCAGCCACATAAAGCGGTCTCCTTGCGATAGCGTTGCCGCAAATATACGAAGGAAGCGACAAAAGTGGCGCAGCAAAAGATCCCTACATATCCGGCAAGTTGGTTATAAAATACCGCCCAGTCCAATCTCGTACCCACGAATTCCTTTAGCACCAATACCAGTATTGTACCCGTGTACCCCAGAAAATCTGTTAAGACAATAAAGAAACCGACGTTTCCCCGTATCTTGAAACAAGCGATGAAGCGATCGAAGAAAATCGTCTGGAAGGTTAAGTAAGCCATATACAGGCAAAGGCTCTGCAAGAAAAGCCATGTCACCGGGCTCAATCCCATCCGCTCCTGCCCGAACGACACGAACACCATGACCATCATGCCCGTAATAATCAAACCGTACAGGACTGAAAGCGCCTTAAAATTATCTTTCACGAGCACCATCAAACCAAAGATCGCCAAGATAGTCAAGGTCACCACGCTATCTATTTGCGTGAACAACCAAGGCGAGTAATCAGACATATCGATGATATTCACCAAGAAGTCCTCCTTGATATCCCGCAACACCACGATCGCTATATTCGCCACGAAAAGCATCGTCAAGAAAGGCATGAAGTTCTTGAAAAGCTCCCAACGCTGCCGCCCGTTCAAGGTCTCCCGCTCCGACTTCAAGGCGATATCCTCCTCCGTAGGCTGTGGAAGTCGGTTCAGCGCATATCCCAACAAGGCTAGCAAAGGCAATGCCACCGCCCCGATCAAGGCGGGCATCCAGAACTCGCTGACCTGCCACGTATCCATTACGTACAAGCCGACAGACTTTGCCGTACCGGAACTGATCACCATACTTACGCCCAACAAACTAGCGAGGACATCCGTCATCCTACGTCCTTCTATAAAGCTGAAAATAATCCCCCACATACATCCCAGCGAAAGCCCGTTCAAGAACATCGCCGCTATATTATAAGGAGCCGAGAGCAACCCGAAGAATACCAACGAAAGTTCCGCCATCACCACGGACATCAAGATGAACCGCAAGCGCTCTTCCCGCCGCAACTCCGATATCAACTTAATTCCCATGAACTTCGACACCACGTACCCCAAGATCTGCACGATCGTAACCGCCACCTTATAGTCCATATTGAATACCTCCAGATCCTCGAAAGCGGCAGCCGTATAAGGCTTACGCAACATATATACCAAGGAATAAGAAAGCAAAGCGGCCCCTCCGGCCCATAGGATGAAGAAGAGATCGGAAACCCGCCTCCGGGATGTTTTATTTGTCTGTATCGCAGTGTCCATAATCTTCTGTCGTTTTATTTTCGAAGGCAAAAGTACAGCCGCCATGTTACAGACATATTACTGAACCCATGAATGTATATTATTAATACCCAACTAGGAATCAATAAATTATAAAGAAATATTTATGTAACATTCATGAAACGGAAACGCAACATATGTCCTCTTATTTTGTAAGGTAAATCAAGAGTATAAACACATGAACAATCTTCAAGAATTCTACCGAAAGATCGAATATCTACGAAGCAATGGGGTTAAGATGAAAGAGATAGCCGACTGGATCGATATGGCTCCCAGCATATTGTCCTCCCTATATACGACCGTATTGCCGAATTATTTCGAGGGCATCAAGAGTTACCCGCCGGAAGAAGCGCTGGACTCGGCGCTCGCCCTAGTGAATAACGTGTCGAAAAAACGTTTGCTTTCCCATATAGAGGAGATGATCCTTCGCCTAGACCAGATGGAGCTCGCCGAACCGGATAGCCTAAAAGATAATCCTTTCGCCAAGCAATTGATGGAGGAGACACGGCTCTCCGCCTCTAAAATAGAGGCTTTCAAAGGAATCTATACCAGTTACAGCCTTTCTTCCTCCTCGGACTGCCTCAAGATGGAACCCTTCCTACTCTCCCCCTCGGATAATCAAGTCCGTGTAGGGCGGATCAGCGCTTATGGAGAGGCTCAATGGGGATTCGGGATCATGCCCGATCCTCAGAATTTCCATTGCATGCTGAACGAGAACCAAGCGCCCCAATTCACGATGGTAACGATATACCTGCAAATACCATTTTTCAAGAATCCCCGCCAATTACGAGGATTATACATCGGTCAGGATTATAATCGTAACCCGATTGCCCGCCGAATCCTTCTTATCAAGGAATCAGAAAGCACGGAGATCGATGAATTCATGAGCCGGAAAAGCGGACTGATCGATAAAGAAGATTTTACCCCGGAACAACAGGTCTACTATGATTATACTTGCCAGACAGGAGATTTTATCAAGATGTGTACAGTCCCATCCCTGCGGATGGACGAGAGTGATTTAGTCAAAGAAAAGAAGATGCTAACCCTATAAACCAGTAGAGACGGGGCATGCCCCGTCTCCCACCATCCTAATATAATAGAGACTGATTATTCCTTCTGGAACTTCCTGCTCACCTTCAAGAGGTTCGCCGTAAAAGAAACCACGTTCTGGGCTTCTTGTACCATGTTCAAATAAACCATGCTCACCTTCGTGCTGCCGGACTGCCCTTGGATACGCTTCAACTCCCCTTTCTTCAAGGCGGTAAGTTGGTTCATCAAGGTAATCGACTCAGCGATCAGCTCCTCAAAACCAATATAATCGTTTTTACGGATCATAGTAGCGCAATTTCTCAAGAAGGAGATGATTTGTTCAGATACCTTACCAAAATCATCTTTCTGTACCGGACTCAACGGGCTGAAATTATTATCGATATGATCTTTCATCGGTTCTGCTAAGCGACGGATACTGAATATGATCTCGCTGGCGAAGTCATTTCCTTGATAATAATAAAGCCCCTTCTCCACGGCGATATCGTGATCCAATTGGGTAACGCCAAGCGTACCGACACGTTTCACTTGCTTCAAGTGAATCTTCTTCTCCTCCACGGCAGTCAAGACCTTGCGCAACTCACGGAGGTTCTCATTCATGAATCCATTTACCGCCTTGCCGAATACTTCCGCCGTAAAATCCAGATCGGATTGTAATTCCTCACGGCTATGCTCGCGGAACAGGGCCAAAGCCTCACGGGTATCCGTAGCCTTACGAAGTTTAGACACCGTAGAATTCACCTCCTCCTTCAATGCCTCTTTCCGCAATTTAGCCTTATAAGCGAAGTGGCTACGAACCAACGAATAGATCGCCAAACCAATCATAGCGACCAAAGCTGGAATACCTCCCCAATAAATCAAAAGAGCGACGATGAAACAGATCGTAAAAGCAGCCCCTGCCGTAATGAACCAACCACCTATCACGGACAATACGCCTGTGATGCGATATACGGCGCTCTCACGCCCCCAAGCACGGTCTGCCAACGAAGTACCCATAGCGACCATGAAAGCCACATACGTCGTAGATAAAGGCAATTTCAAGGAGGTTCCCAAAGCGATCAGCAATCCGGACAAAACCACGTTCACCGAGGCACGTACCAAGTCGAAGCTAGCCTTGTCATCCATGATCATCTCGCTTTGGTTGAAACGGCTATCAATCCAGTTCTTAACCGGAGTGGGCACGATACTTAATATCGTAGCGGATATATTACTGCAATTCCGTACCAATACCCGTGCGACAGGCGATGTACCGAAAGACTCCTCTCCATCCGATTGACGAGACAGATCCAAGGAAGTCTTCACCACGTTCTGAGCCTTTTTGGAGGTAGCCAAGGCGATTACCATCACGACCCCGGAACCCACCAAGAAATACCAAGGTGTCTGGGCCGGTCCCAACAAAGAGGTCATCAAAAATGTATCTGTGGTAGTGGTCCCTCCCTGCGCCATCAAGTCCATATAAGAGGAATAGCCAGCCAAGGGGACTCCGATAAAGTTCACCAAGTCATTCCCGGCAAAAGCCAACGCCAAGGCAAACGTACCCATCAAAATGACCACCTTGAATACATTCACCTTCAACCAATGCAATACCTGCATCAAGATCGTAAAAAATACCATACATCCCAAAACGATCATCCCCGTATTGGCATACACCATATCCTTGAACTCACCCGTCATAAAAGAACTTGTCTTCAGTCCCTTTATCAGCATAAAGTAAATGATGGAAGTGGCCGCTAAACCTCCGAACAGACCAATAAAATATTTAGAGCTTTTCTTATAATTAAACGAGAACAAGATCCGGGACAGATACTGCACGATCACACCAAAGAAAAAAGCGATCGCCACAGAAAGAAAGATACCCAGAATCACGGTAAAAGCCTTTTCGGTATTCAGCAGATCCCCCAATTGCAAAGCGCCTGAAGAACTAGCGATCTTTACCAAGGCGATCGCTACCGTTCCACCCACCAACTCAAACACCATGGAAACCGTTGTCGAGGTCGGCATACCTAATGAGTTAAAAATATCCAGTAGCACCACATCCGTAAGCATAACGGCCGCAAGGATACACATGATCTCCGAGAAATAAAAATGCTGGGGTTGATAAATACCATGCCGGGCGATATCCATCATACCATTGGATAACGCCGCACCAACAAAGACTCCCACAGCAGCGATAGCGATAATAACTTTAAAGGATGCGGCTCTCGCACCGATAGCTGAATTCAAGAAATTCACGGCATCATTACTAACACCGACCGATAAATCTACGATGGCCAATACAAACAAAAATATGACCAAGAACAAATAAAATGTTTCCATACTGATTGTTATAATTCTTGCGCAAAGTTCTGAAACAATTATTTCGCATCCGTTACATACATATTACAATGATGTTACAACCTGCGGATTAGATTCAAAAACAACCAGATATGAAATTAGGTTGAAATTAACATCAAGTATTTCTCTTTTAAGAGAGAGATCCACTAAGGGTTTTTATATACATTTGCGACTATATATTTAGAAGGGAAATAAGTTAACAAGATTCTAGTTACTTGGAAAAACACTCCAAAGAAATAATGCAATGGGTCTGTGAAATCGCGCTATCCGATTCTCAAACTGCTTTTAAATCGCTTTATTTAGCCTATTTTCAGAGGCTAATGCGGTTTACATCCCTTTATGTGCCTTCCTCTGTAGAAGCTGAGGAAATTGTCTCTGATACATTTCTAAGTCTTTGGAATAATAGAAAGTCATTACCGGAGATCTCTAACTTCGATTCTTATATCTATGGCATAGCCCGCCACAAAGCCATCAGCCTATACCGGACACAGCATATGGAGAAAGTCCAGATCGATGAGAATACGATCGATTTATTTGCGCATACTGATACTACGCCCGAGGAAGAACTTATTTCTAAAGAATGCATCGATCATTTAAATGAGGCGATCAATACACTCCCGGATAAATGCAAGATGGCTTTTAAACTGATCCGTGAAGATAAGATGAAATATAAGGATGCGGCAAATATCCTAGAAATATCAGTAAAGACATTAGAAGCCCACATCGCCACGGCAGTCCGGAAACTACGGGAATCTCTAGCTAAAGAAATAAACGACTAATCTATCCACGTTCCCTCTTTGTAAAGACGTAGCGTGCCACATCTCTACAACGGCTGGTGTATATAACAAAAAAAGGAGCCAATCTTTCGACTGACTCCTTTCACCTAAGACGGCGGCTACCTACTCTTCCACTGTTACGCAGTA
>NZ_CAXSNO010000017.1:0-16962 GCF_964238835.1 Parabacteroides sp. 20_3
CCGGAGGATGACCGGATAAGTCTGAGCAATTCTTTGTTTGCCCGGCTATCCATGATGGTTTCCCGTTTTTCTTCAAAAAGATTGAGTGTTGTGGAGCATTCCCCACAGATGTCAATGCCCACTACCTGTTCTTTCTGAAGAATAACAGCCAGCAGTTTCTCCAATTCCCATAAGCTGAGAGAACCTTGATCCCAGTTTGTTGCTGCCGAAGCCGGATTCAAGACATCCTTGTCTATGGAAATGTAAACCGGCCCGTTGATATGTCCGGAAGAAAAGTCCTGCCAACCCTCTTCGTGCATGAGCGTAGTTTCACTGTAAAACCGGACTTGTCTTTCATATCCTTTCGGCACAGCCTGTATCAGTTTGTCTGAAGCACCTACGATAATTACTTTCTTGCAGTTGTTGTTATGGTCCAATATATCCTTTACCCAACTTCCGCAAGAAAGTATGTTGTCAAACAACGGTGGCTGCATATCGGGATGGTGGTCGAACACAATCAGCGAGAACGGAGTTTCGAGTTTGTCTGTCCAGAATTTAGTCAAATAATGATAATTGCCTGAATCGATGAAATGGACTCCCTCCGCCGGATAATCAGCAATCATCCGCTTCAAAGCCAAAGTACCATCCCTGTCACAGTAGCCCTCTGTACCATAAAGATGACGACAGTCCAGCCATATAAACTTATTGTTCCGGGCAAACGCCTCGTAGTCATACACTCCCGTGAAGTCCATGATGATGATCGGCCATGCTATCCGTTTATCTGTTTTTTGATTTTGCCCGCTCATACGTTGTTTTTGCATATCCTTTTACTGTTCATTAAAACCATCGTACATAACAGAAATCTTGCCGGTGAGGTAACAAAGCATTCTTGGGATACATACGGAAGGCCTGCTTGAAGCTTCCGGCGTTGAAAATGCCGGATGTCGCCTTAAAGGTATATAAATTCCCATTCTTGGAAACCGACGAAAGGGGAATTACCTCATATATGTGATCCTGACCGCCTTCATGCCTGATAATGACCGATTCTATTCCGATTGCGTCATCCAGGCCTTTCTCATCAACGACAACCGTCACCTCATATTCCTTTCCGGCTTCAACCGTGGCATTCAGCCCATTCCCAGCCTCTATGGATTTGATTTCTATGGCATCCCATCTGCTCCGGACGTTTGCTTTCCAGTCAGCCATCATTTTCGCCTTCGCAAAGTTGTCGGCTGCCAGAATATGGAAATGCTCTGACAGCTTGTTATAGAACCTGTCATAGTAGTCGTCCAACTGTCTTTTCATGGTAAAATGGGGAGCGATTTGTGCGATTGAGTTCTTGATATACTTGACCCAGTTTCCCGAATAGTTCTTCCCCCCATGCTCGTAATATAGTGGCAGGATGTCATGCTCCAACAAATAATAGATGGCTTCGGCATCCAGCTGGTTTTGGTACTGTTCATTCTGATAAGTACTTTTATCGGTCAGTGCCCATCCGGCATCCTTGCGGTATCCTTCATACCACCAACCGTCCAGCACGGAGAAATTAAGCACACCGTTCATCAATGCCTTCTCGCCCGACGTACCCGAAGCTTCTGCCAACCGCGTAGGGGTATTCATCCAGATATCCACCCCCGAGATAAGATGGCGCGCCAGGTCCATGTCGTAATTCTCCAAGAATATGATTTTACCTAAAAATTCCGGGCGCCGGGATATTTCCATGATTTGCTTGATCAGTCCCTGCCCGGCACCGTCATTGGGATGGGCTTTGCCTGCAAAGATGAACTGTACCGGATATTTCGGATTATTCACGATCCTAGCAAGTCGGTCTATATCCGTGAACAGAAGATGAGCCCTCTTATATGTAGCAAAACGGCGTCCGAAACCTATTAGAAGGGCATCGGGATTGAATCTCTCAAAAATGGAAACGCTCAATGCCGGATCAACCTGACTCCTGAGCCAGTCCTTGCTGCATTTGCTTTTGATATAGTCCAGCAATTTTGCTTTCTGTTTTAACCGGGTATTCCATATCTCTTCATCTGGGACGCCATAGACAGCCTCCCAGATTTTCTGATTGGACTGGTCACAGAAAAAGTTCTCATCAAAATTGTCCTTGAAAAGCTTTTTCCATTCTGCCGCACACCAGGTAGGCAGATGTACCCCGTTGGTTACATAACCCACATGGTTCTCTTCCGGGAAGTATCCCTTCCAGATCGGCGCAAACATTTGCTGGGATACCGATTTATGTAACTTGCTGACGCCGTTTACCTCCTGGCAGGTCTTGCAGGCGAAGACAGACATGCAGAAACGTTCCTCCTTGTCTCCCGGATTGTGACGCCCGAGATCCATCAGGTTATCCCAGGTTATACCCAACTTGCCAGGATATCCCTTCATATATTTATTGAAAAGCCCTTCGTCAAAATAATCATGACCAGCGGGTACGGGAGTATGTACGGTATAAAGTGAGGAAGCACGTACCAGCTCCATGGCCTGCCCAAAATTCAAGCCGCCATTTATGTAATCACAAAGCCGCTGGATATTGATCAATGCGGCATGCCCCTCATTACAGTGATATACATCCTTCGTTATACCCAAAGCTTTCAGCGTCATCATCCCGCCTATGCCAAGCAGAATTTCCTGTTTTAGCCGATTCTCCCAGTCACCTCCATACAGATGGTGAGTGATAGGGCGGTCAAACTCGCTGTTGAGTTCATTGTCCGTATCCAGCAGATAAAGGGGGATACGCCCCACACTGGCTTTCCAAACATTGGCATGTACCACAAAACTGTCGGCATAGGGGACGTGGATTACCAGTTGTTTCCCATCCGGTTGCATTACCTTTTCAATCGGGAGCTGCCCGAAATTCTGCGCTTTATAATTGACTGTCTGCTGGCCGTCCATGGAAAGCGACTGGTCAAAATAACCGTAACGGTACAAAAGTCCTATGGCACAAAGGTCCACATTGCTGTCCGACGCCTCTTTCAGGTAATCCCCCGCCAACATTCCCAAACCGCCGGAATATATCTTAAGGACTTCATCCACGCCGTATTCCATGCTGAAATAAGCTATTGACGGGCGCTGGTGGTCCGGTTCCACATCGACGTATTTTTTGAAGGCGGAATAGACGGCATCCATTTTATAGACAAAGTTCTCATCATGTGCCAGCGCTACCAGCTTCTCATAATTCATCCGCTCCAGAAACAATACCGGATTCTGTTCCACCTCTTTCCAAAGTCCCGGGTCCAAATCACAATACAGTTTCTTTGCGTCATCATTCCATGTCCACCAGAGATTATGTGCGATTTCTGCAAGTTCCCGCAGTTCTGCAGGAAGATGTGAACCTACTGTAATCTCCCTCCATTGAGGGGTATTTACATTATAACTTGAATATTCCATGACATTTTATATTAAATAAGTCCTAATCTTTATTCAGTCCTTTTATTATTTTTCGTTTACCGACAATCCATACCGTATCATTCTCCTTGAAAATTGTATCAGGGTCTGGATTCATAATACTCGCGGTACTCCTCTCTATTCCGATAATGACGCTATCCGATATGTCCGCCTCCCGGATCGTCTTTCCGATCAATGGTGAACCTCCTTCGACAGGAAATTGCCCTATTTCCATCTCATCCTGCGAGGATGTTCCGTTCCCGTTCCTTTCTACCTTCTTTTGCTCCATGGATGTCCGGAAGCTTTCCAACTGCCGGTCCGTACCTACGACCGTAACCTTGTCATATGGATAGAGATGCTCTTCCCCTTGTGGTATATCCAGGCGTTTTTCTCCACGGGTGATTGAAATCACATTTATCTGAAACAAGGTGCGCAGGCTGCTTTCTTTTAATGTTCTGCCCACATATATGGAATCAGGGGATACTGTGAAATCCGCCAAATGTAATTCCTTGAACGGGATATTGCAGCCAAGGGTGGAGCCTGTATCACTTTCTGTAGAAAGTCCATTCCCGTCCGTCCCCTGAAAGTTTGCCATAAATTGTCTCTCTATAGTCAGCGACCGTTTCTTGATCCGCTTGGAAAAATAAATGACGGCAATGATAATGGAAGAGACTACCAGCCCGGCTCCCAAGGCAACATTGAAAAGATGGGTAATGATACTCATCATGATAATCGTGCAGATCAGTATTTTGACAAGTACTATTGATACCAAAGGCCCTCTGTTGAACTTGTTGTCCGTCCAGAGTTTACGGAACTCGGTTGAATTGTTCTTTTTCATGATGATGGCCCATAGAAACGGGGATATGACAAGAAAGATGATGATGAAGCCCAACAAGTTCCCTTCCATTCCCGGCAGACTTTTCCTAATCAAAGGATGCACATAGGAAAAATATAAAGTGATGAAAAAAACGCATACGACCAGATAGAGTGTGACAGACACCAGCATAGACCGGATCAGTTTATGCCAAGTACCCTGGTGTTTTACAGTCATTGCCCCGGACGTATAGTGTACGAGATAATCTTTCAGGAATCCAGGCATGTGGATGTCTATAAACCGGTATGCCGGTTCCGAAAGCCGTATCATATAGGGGGTAAGAAAAGTCGTTATGACAGATACGGCCACTATGACCGGATAGAGATACTTGTCCGTGACATTCAGACTGACGCCTAAAGATGCGATGATGAATGCGAACTCACCGACCTGTGTCAGTGAAAAGCCGGATTGTATGGCAATTTTCAACGGCTGGCCGGAAAGCAGGACACCAAAGCTCCCGAACACGACCTGGCCGGACAGTACCAGCAATGTCAGGATGAGAATAGGAACGGCATATTCCCACATCATGGCAGGATCGATCATCATTCCCACCGACACGAAAAATATGGAAGCGAACAGGTCTTTTACCGGCTGTACGATATGTGCGATTTTTTCCGCTTCAACGGTCTCTGCCAGCAGGGACCCCATGACAAAGGCTCCCAATGCGGCAGAAAATCCCGCTTTTGTCGCAATCATCACCATTCCCAGGCAAAGTCCCAGAGAGGTTATCAATAAAATCTCGTTGCTGGTGAAACGGCGTATCTTCTTCAGCAGGGTAGGTATCAGATAGATGCCCAATGCCGACCAGAAAATCAGGAAAGCGGCCAGCTTCAATATACTTTCCAGCATCTCCTTCCCTTCAAAATGTTTGCCTACCGCCAACGTGGAAAGAACAACCATCATCACTACCGCCACCAGATCTTCGATAACAAGAATCCCCAAGACAATGCCAGTGAATTTCTGTTGGAGAAGTCCCATGTCATTGAAGGCCTTGAATACGATGGCCGTGGACGACATGGACAACATTCCACCCAGAAAAATACTGCTCATGTGGGAGAACCCCATTGCATTCCCCGCTGTATAGCCTATGAACATCATGCCACATACAATAGTGACAGTGGCAACGATAGCCGTAATGCCCACATTTATCAATTTCTTGAACGAAAAGTCCAGTCCCATCGCGAACAGCAGAAAAATGACACCGATGTCCGCCCATATTTTGATATTGGCAGGATCGGAAACAGTCGGGACCAGGGAAACGGAAGGGCCCGCCATAATACCGGCTACAATGTAACCCAATATGACCGGTTGCTTCAGCCACTTAAAAATGACGGTTACAATACCGGCAATAATCAGAATTATGGCAAGATCCGATATTAAGGGAGCAACTTCTGACATGTTGACGGTTATTTTATATCGATAATTCGTTAAGGACCCGGATCAGGCTTTTGTCAATAGTCTTGTCCTTTTTGATTGCCTGGACAAAAGGAACATAAACAATCTCGTTGTTCCGTATGCCTATCATAACATTCCGCTGGTCTTCCATTAAAGCCTGAATTGCGGCTTCACCCAGCCGGCTTGCCAGTATGCGGTCATTGGCACTCGGAGCGCCACCCCGTTGCAGATGGCCCAGGATAGAAACCCTGACATCATACCCGGGATATTCCTTCTTTACCCGGTCGGCGTAATACATGGCACCTCCATTCTTGTTTTCAGGACTTTCGGTCACAATTACGATGCTGCTGTTTTTCGTCTTTCTGAATCCGCGTCCGATAAAAGTCTCCAGCTGATCCGCATCCGTCCGGTCTTCCGGAATGATGGCCGCTTCAGCACCGGAAGCTATTGCGCTGTTTTGTGCCAGGAAGCCCGCATCACGCCCCATCACCTCGACAAAGAAAATGCGGTCGTGCGAGGTGGCCGTATCCCGGATTTTGTCCACACACTCCACGATGGTGTTCAGGGCCGTATCATATCCTATGGTAAAATCGGTGCCGTACAGATCATTGTCAATGGTGCCGGGCAATCCTATGCACGTCACATCATACTCCTCCGCAAAGATCCGGGCTCCCGTCAGGGAACCGTCTCCACCGATAATTATCAATGCATTGATGTTCTCTTTCTGTATGATCTCATAAGCTTTCTTGCGTCCTTCGGGAGTGGTGAAAGTCTCGGAGCGGGCTGTTTTCAGTATGGTACCTCCCCTCTGGATAATGCTGCTTACGTCTTCCGTAGTGAGTTCTTTCACTTCACCGGCAATCAGCCCCTCGTAACCTCTATAAATTCCTTTCACTTTAAATCCGTTAAAAATAGCGGCGCGGGTCACGGCACGGATAGCCGCGTTCATTCCGGAAGCGTCCCCTCCGGAAGTCAGAATTCCTATATATTCATCTTTTTTCATCTATCTCAGTTCTTGTTTTGTTTCATTCTGCCAATATAGCTTTCAGTTTTTTCCGGCAGTGAAAAATACGGCTCTTTATAGTTCCCAAACTCACGCCGGTTCTTTCCGCTATCTCACGGTATTTGAATCCTGACAGGTACATCTCAAAAGGTATGAAATGTGACTCCGGTACACTTTTGATGGCATTACGTATCTTTTCCAGGTCATAGTTCTTGTCCACCTCCTCTGTACGGGACTCGTCCATGATCCGGGAATAATATGCAGGATCGGAGATATGTACAGGCGGGTATGACCGACCTCCGCCCGGTAACCGTTGATAAACGTGTTGCGCATGATGATAAACAGCCACCCTTTAAATTCGTGTTCTTGTTGTAACTTTCTTTGTGAAGCATTGCCTTGAGCAGGGTATCCTGCAGCAGGTCTTCCGCCTTCTCCCTGTTAGCTGTCAGTTTGTACGCAAAACGGAACAGTTCGTCCTGTACGCCAAGTAGTTCTTTTTCAAAATTGAATTCCTTCATCGGTTGTGCCGGTTCCCTGTTCCGGAAGTGTCTGTTAAAGGTCGGACGGCTTTTCCGAACAAGAAAAGCCTGTCCGACCTTACGACATTCCAGATCTGGAATTATTTAACCTCGATAGCCTTGGAAGTTTTTTGTTTTTCTTCCTCCTTCATTTTCGGGATTTCAATGGACAGAATCCCGTGTTCGACTTTTGCGGAGATCTTATCCTTCTCCACATTTTCAGGCAGCAGGATGGTCTGCTGGAACTTGGAATATGAGAATTCGCGGCGGAGATACTTCTTGTCTTTCTTCTCCTCCTTCTTCTCTTCTTTCTTTTCCATGCAGATTGTCAGGTTGTTGTTCTCGTCAACATTCACCTTGAAATCATCCTTTGTCATTCCGGGAGCCGCCATTTCAACCTTGTAGTCCTTGTCATTCTCAATGACATTGATGGCAGGAGCCGTAACTCCCGTTTTTGCCAGCCACTCATTCTCGAAGAAATCGTTAAAAATACTCGGCAACCAGTTTGAGTTTGTTTTTACAGGTACCATTTTTACCTCCTTTTTTAAATTGTTAATAAATAAAATATTCAAAAAGACAATACAATCCAGTCTGATTGACTGACTTTTATCGTCTGATCATACCTTGTTCGGCTACAGCCTTTGTCCGTTTCCGTATCTCTTCCGGGTTTCCAAGGTAGTAGTCCTTGACAAGAACCAGCCTGTCGTCAAATTCAAAGACATAAGGAACCGCCGTAGGCAGGTTCAGGTTGGAAATATCCGTATCGGAAATCCCTTTGAGATGCTTGATGATTCCGCGCAGGCTGTTGCCATGGGCGACTACCAGCAGGCTGTCCTTATACATCAATGCGGGAAAGATGATGCATTCCCAGTAAGGCATGACACGCCCAATAGCATCTTTCAGGGATTCCGTACGGGGAAGTTCCCTATCTGGCACACCGGCATAGCGGATATCCATGCCCGGATTACGGGGATCATCTTTGCCTACCGGAGCGGGAGCCACGTCATAGCTTCTTCGCCAGATGTGTACTTGTTCTTCACCATATTGGACCGCCGTCTCACTCTTATTCAGTCCTTGAAGCATGCCGTAATGCTTCTCGTTCAGCCGCCAGGTCTTTTCAACCGGAATCCAGTCTTCATCCAGCCGGTCCAGGACACAGTTCAACGTTTTTACGGCACGTTTCAAGTAAGAAGTGTAAGCTGCCTCAAAAGAAAATCCGGCCTCCCGTAATGCATCGCCTGCCTTGCAGGCTTCTTCGACTCCTTTCTCGCTTAAATCCACGTCCGTCCATCCGGTAAAACGGTTTTCTTTGTTCCATAGGCTTTCGCCATGACGTAATAACACTATTCTTTTCATGGATACTTCTCCTTTATGCAATGGTTATTGAAGAATCCAGATATACGTCCTGAATGGTGTTCAGAAGTTGAACTCCGTCTTTCATCGGTTTCTGGAAAGCCTTACGACCGCTGATCAGCCCCATACCACCTGCACGCTTGTTTACTACTGCCGTTACGACGGCATCATGCAGGTCGGATTCCCCATGGGATTCACCGCCCGAGTTGATCAATCCGACACGTCCCATATAGCCATTCGCCACCTGATAACGGCAAAGGTCTATCGGATGGTCAGTGGTCAGTTCCGAATACATACGCTCGTTTGTCTTTCCGAATCCGATAGCCTTGAAACCGCCGTTATTGGATGGGAGCTTCTGCTTCACGATATCGGCTTTGATGGTAACCCCGATATGGTTGGCTTGTCCTGTTAAATCGGCAGCGGCATGATAGTCGGTTTCATCCTTTTTGAAGCTGCTGTTTCTCAAATAGCACCATAAAATAGTAGCCATTCCCAGTTCGTGGGCATATTCAAAAGCCTGTGACACTTCCACTATCTGGCGGCGGCTTTGTTCCGAACCGAAATAAATGGTAGCGCCGACAGCTACAGCACCCATGTTCCATGCCTCTTTTACCGTACCGAACATTACCTGGTCGTAGCTGTTCGGATAAGTCAACAGCTCGTTATGGTTCAACTTCACGATGAAAGGAATCTTATGGGCGTACTTACGTGCCACAGCTCCCAGAACTCCGAATGTGGATGCCACGGCGTTGCATCCTCCTTCAATGGCCAGCTTTATGATGTTTTCGGGATCGAAATAAAGCGGATTGGGGGCGAAAGACGCTCCTGCAGAATGTTCTATCCCCTGATCCACCGGCAGGATGGAGACATACCCGGTATTGGCCAGACGCCCGTGCCCGTACAGGGCTTGCAGGCTCTCCAAGGTGCGTATATTCCTGTCGGAATTCATCCATACCTTATCTATCATATCCGGTCCCGGAATATGGATAAGTTGTTTGTCTATCGTCTTACATGTATGGTTCAGGTAGTACTCAGCCTGTCCTCCCAATAAATCTACTATTTTCATCTTATTTATTTTTATTGATTATTCTGGTTTATGACTCCCGTTCACCCAGTTTTGCATCCATAAAAAGGATAGCACTGTCTCCGGCTTTCCTTAGCCGACTAACAATATTGAGTACATTCGCTTCTTCTTCTACCTGCTCACGAACAAATTGCCACAAGAAGTTCTGAGTGGCATTGTCTTTCTCTTCGGATGCTACCTGTACCAATTCATCAATCAGTTTGGAAACATGTTTTTCATGCTCCAAAGCATGTTCGAATACTTCAACAGGGTTACCCCAACCTTGTGGAACCACATCGACCTTGTCCACTTTCGGGGTTGCCTCACGCTTAATCATGTACTCAGCAATGGCATATGCATGCCCGATCTCTTCTGCAGATTGTTTCTGCATCCAGCGAGCCATTCCGGAAAAGCCCTCTCTTTCCAGATAAAAAGACATCGATAAATACAGGTTGGCAGACCATAATTCTGCTGTGATTTGCTCATTCAGGGCATTTTGCAATTTTTCAGTCATGACGAATCAAACTTTTAATGTTAATAATAAATCCAAATTATCTCTCTTCTTTAAGAACAAGCATGGGCTTGTTTCAAAATTTCAATTAATACCGGACGTATCCCGCTGATAAAACATTCCACGGCGATCACCATCAGAATAAGTCCCATCAGTCTCATCATTACATTGTTTCCCGTCTCTCCCAAGATTTTTAAAAGCTGGGTGGACGCGCACAGAATAAAGAATGAAAGAATGCAGACCAAAGCGATTACGCCAAGCAATACTATTTTGAAAGTATATTCCGAAGCATCTTCCATCAATGTTATTCCACTGGAAATCGCTCCCGGACCGCATAACATCGGAATGGCAAGAGGTGTGATGGTTATATCTTTGGAATATTCTTTTCGTTCAGTTTCATTCAGTTTCACATGGGTGAAATGTGCCTGCAACATATCATATCCGATTTTAAAGATGATGATACCTCCCACAATCCGGAATCCGTCTGTTGAGATACCGAAAAAATGAAACAGGAACCTGCCCGATAATGTAAAAAGGACTAATATGATAAATGCAATGGTACATGCTTTCAAGGCGATACATCTGCGTTCTTTCGTATCCATTCCATCAGTCATTTGCAGGAATACCGGCATCACTCCAAGCGGGTCCATCAAGGTGAATAGCGAAGTGAAACACAATGTTATATATACAAATATATCCATGATGACATATATTTTATTGTCGATTATTATATCGCAAAAAACATACCAGATAGCATTCTGCAATATTAAATTTTGCAGAATATCAATCTTAAATCCATACCGTCAAAAATAAGGTAGTCTCCGTTCGTTTTCCTTGGCGAGGATACGTAATAATTCCATAAATACCGTACTTACATATATACGGTCTGCATACAGCCCGCTGATGAAAGAATGGAAGGACATGTTCACATTCCGGCATAATATGAGAAATGTGTTTACCTGACATGATATGTACTGCTCGTGTTCAAGCAATTCATTCAGGGCATTCAATGGCGTTGTCCATTCATGTGTATCCCGTTTCATTTCATTGATTGCAACACATCCTCCATCATGGCATATCCGATTCATCATCTGATAAACCTTGTTCATATTGTCCTGTGCTTGGGAGTTTAGCCAGGAGCTAAGTATTGGAAGCCGTTCATCTTCAAAATAGACCTGCAATGACAGGTATAAACCGGTTGACCATATTTCTGTATTGATCAACTCATTCATGGCGTTTTCTATTCGTTTATCCATTATCACTCTGAATATTGAAAATCCATTACTAATATTATGTGTTATTCCCTGTATATAAAAATTCCATTCGATTGTGGGTAACCCATAAAACGGAATTCTTAAACGAGGCTTAAATAATAGGATACTTATCCGCATAGACAAATTGTCACAAAAAATAGTGCTATGGTGTCTTTTTGTCTTGTCTTCCTTGCAGAATATCCAATAAGATATCCAGTTCTCTTTCTATTCCTTCAATCTTATCGGAAATACAGTCCAAAGTATTATGGTGCAGACTAGCTTTACAGTCCTGCAACTCTCTTGATAGAGAAAGTACCTGCAACCAAAGTTCTTCCTCTGTGTGACAGGGGGAGTTACTATTATCTAGTACCATAGAAGGAGAAGGCAGAAAAGTGTCTTGGCATGTAATTTGTATGATTATGATAATGAACGGTATGTCCCGAAAGAGACAGGATGGAAATGAAAGGATAGAATATTCCACAAAAGACAGTAACAAACGAAGGGGGGGAAGTCGTTGGAGACAGTTGTCTCGCTTTTAAAACAAGTTGCTTTCATAATGTTTATAATAAGCCAACCCTGTTCCCTGGAGTTGTGTTTATATAAAGTTAAGCGTGGGAACTTTGGTATTACCGTTCAGAAGTATCCCCATACTCAACAACATATAATACACAAAGCCCCACGCCTATATATAACAAAAATCTATATAAATAGTACGTGGAGCGTCCAATGTATTATCCAATTGTTGTTTCGAAATTGGGGATTTCCTGAACTTGGATAATGCCTTAACGCTTTACTATAAATCTTCTATTTTTAAAAGACTAATACAAATGTAATAAAAGAAATGAATTCTTTCAAAGGAAATATCTCCTTTTTTAAGGGGTGGCTTAATTTTTCTTCATTAAAAGTCTTAGAATTACTGCCTGCCAAAGCCCGTCACAATTTTTTTGAAATCCTCAAGCTGTACATTAAGCTCTATATAGTACAAGCAGAAAAACAGACCATGATGCCGCAGGCAGTATAGGCCATAACCCACTCTTCCGTGAGTATCTTATCTATTTGACAATAATAAAAATGTAAAGGAGGATAATGGCATGGACAATATTCGTATCCCAATACATATAGGTTAACATATAAGGGAAAATGGTCACGGAGCCCACAAACCGTAGAATGAAAAAATATATTTCCATCGTGCACGGTTTATGCCTCTATCCGGATATTTGGCCGGTGCCGCAAAATGCACAATGCATACTCCATAAAAAACACCAGGGAGGAAAAATAAGTCATACTGAACAACGCCTGTCTGTAATGGGTCATGGATACAAATGGACTACAGATAATGGCTGCAATGGATATAACGATACAATCAAGCACAAAATAATGTACGAACGTGCCTATCAGTTGCATTTGGATGAAGCAGTACCACTTCATGCGATGTTTGGTTAGATTGAGTATGGATATAGGGGCTTAAAAATTAGACAGATACAAATTTACTAAAAAAGGAGAGGCTGTCTCAAAAGAGGTGTTTACAAACTTACTTTTGAAGATTTCATCCTTTCAAACTGCTTTTTCGTTGCCATAAGCCTCCTAAGAGGCTACTTTTGCAAGATTATATGCTATGGCTAGCAGGGCGAACTCAATTTCAACCTTCTTAAATCCACGAAGATGGAACCTCTTGAAGTGCTTGTTGTTCTTGAGGTTTCCAAATACGGCTTCCACATCCTGTGGTCGCTGACTGCGATATTTCAGACCTTCATCAGAGAGTAGCTTTTCACGTTCTCTTTCCTTGATTTTCCTCAGACGGTGATTTACCTGTACAATCCTTTCCGAGCGGCTTCTGTAGCACCGGCATCTTAACGGGCAGCCCTTATAGTTACGTGCCTTGTATCTTGATATGGTCTGCACAAAACCGTTGTTTGTTACCCGCCTTGCATCGGAGAGTCTTTCCATTCTCTGTCCCGTAGGACAATACATGCCGTCGGTTTCTTCGTTATGAAAATAATTGTACTTTATAAAGGTTTCAATGCCATGTCTGAAAGCATACAGATAGTTCTCTTCACTTCCGTATCCGGCATCACAGACAGACACGTCAGGGTATCTGCCGTAGAGGGAATGGAAATCATCCATATGCAGAGGATAGGTGGAGGTATCGCCCAACACTGATGGATGGTATAGTTCAGAATGAACTGTTTATTGGTACTGAACTGGGGATTGTATCCGGGTTTGAGTTGTCTGTTCTTCATATGGTCATCTTTCATGCGCATGAAAGTAGCATCATTGTCTGTCTTTGAGTAGCTGTTACGTCCGTCAAGTATCTTTCCCTGCGATTCATATTTCTTGAGCTGTTCAGGCCATGACTTCCTTACACGTCTTACCTTCGCTTTCATCTTCTTGTCAGCATCCACTCCATTCAGGGCATCATCTATCTGCCCGAGTGCCTTTTCCACTTTCTCCGGGGTGATATCCTGATAGGCAACCGGAGCGGAATCACGCAGTTCCTGCTTGGTGAGGGACTCGGCGTATTGCCATATCTCCTCAAGCTGTTCCGCGATTCTGGATATGCGGGTATGTATAGATTTGCCCCCCAGACGAACGTATAACGGTTGGCGTTCACCTCCATCTTCGTCCCGTCAGTACAGGCCACATCCAGACTTACAAAACCTTCCGCCACGAGAAACTTTACAATGGTTGCAAATATCGTCTTCAGCACATCCTTTAGCCGGCTGCTGCGGAAACGGTTGATGGTATTATGGTCAGGAGTTACATTGCCGGTAAGCCACATGAAGCGTATGTCATTACGACAGAACTCTTCTATGCGACGGCTGGAATAGATATTACGCAAATGCATAGACAAGAATCTGAAGCATCATGCGTGGGTGGTACGCAGAACAGCCTTTAGGGGAATACTTACGGTAAAGTGCTTCAAGGTTTATCTGTTCAATGATGCGGTGAACAACCCGGACCGGATCGTTCCGGGGAATAAAATCGCCTAAACATGGAGGTAAAAGCAGATTATCGTTGGATGTGTAACTTTTAAACATTATCTTTGGGATATCTTACTTGATGCCCTAAGATACAAAAAAATTAGGGAGATGGGCAAGTTCTGGCTGAGCGAAGTTAGGGCTTACCCGATTTTTTGCAGACACAAAAAAGGCCATCCCAAAGTTTATTTGAGACAGCCTTGTTTATTTTATGTGCAAATGTAACTGTTATCCTAAATAACCATTCAGAATTATTTCAGCATTTCACCTTTTTCGTTGAAAAACACAACGCTTTCGGTTCCGACGGCATCAACCAAAGTTACTTTATAAGTCTTTACGCCATCTTCTGCCACTTCTACGGCTGCTTCCTTAATGGTGGATTCAGCATAGTCTTTCTTGATGGCGTCCTGAACTGCCTGCGGGAGTTCCTTTATATCAATCGGTTTAAACTCGTTCACCATTGCAACGATTTCAACATCTGATGCCATGTTGTTAGCGAATGCTACTGAACTACCTAATCCCATTACCAGTGCTACTGCAAACAATACCTTTTTCATAATGCTAATTATTAAATTGTTAAACATCTTATCGTCTTACGCTAAAGAATAGACAATCACCGTGCCAAATAAATGGATATTTATCATATTGCTGTAAAACAGACCCTTATGAATTATTCATATTGCATAATGCAAATGTCTGATGGGCATTTTTTCTACAATGATGTGGAATGCGATACACATGGCCACACATGGTCTAACGACTGTGAATAAGAGAGTTGAGACGTTAAAATCATGCAGACGGCATGCGAAAGGAGTCGTAACGAAAGTAATCTCTCCATTACGGCTCCTGGTTATTATCCTTCTACTGTTAAAAAGTAATATCCAATTTCACCATGAATGTTATCGAACGATAGCCGCACTCCTTGCTCAACAGGTTGTTCACCATAAACTGGAAAGCGACTCCCTTTGTCACTTTCACGCCGAAGTAATTGCGTATATGTTCGTAAAGGAGATGGCCCATTCGCTGGGATTTGAAAATACGGCGTTCTTCACCCAATTCTTTAAACGGTTCACCGGCTCTACTCCGCAGGAATATAGAAAACATTAATCTGCCAGATACCTTTTCATTCGCGGCGAGTACTCTGTCCGGTAGTTTCCGCAACTGTCCGTATAGATAATGAAATTGTCAATTTCCGGATGCTCTTTCTACAACTGACGGGCTTTGCGGCTCCCCAACGTCATAAAGGCCGTTGCATAGGCATCAGCAAGCATGCACTGATGGGCAATAATTGTAGCACTCAATATATCCTTTTGAACCGGATATCCTGTTATCGGATTGATGGCATGAGCGTATTTCCTTCCATCTTTCAGATAGAAATTACGGTAGTTGCCGGAAGTTGCGAGTCCCAGCCGTTCCGACAGTTGCACAATTTGTTCAAGCTCGGAGTTTGTTCCGGTACTGTCATCCTTCGGTCTGACAATGCCAATGCACCAATTCCACCCTTGCGGGTTCTTTCCTTTCGCTATCATTTCGCCGCCGATGTCTATCATATAGTTCGATATGCCTTTGCGGTCGAACAAACACGCGATTATGTTACAGATAGTACCGCCGCCGAGCACCGAGAAATTGAGCAGGATGCGGGGATCGTCTTTCATCACACGGTTGCCCTGTAAACGCACTTTTCGGAAGCCTACAAAGTGGCGGATACTGTCTACGAGTTGCGGAGTGATGCTGTCAAACTTTGTAAAGCCAAATCCCCACAGGTTGATAAGCGGTGCACAAGTTACGTCAAATATCCCGCCTGTTTGTTCCGACGCTTGCATGGCTGTGCGGAAAGGATTGCATCAAGTTATATATCTTACGATGTTTTTTGTGCCAAGTGTATCTCTATGTAGAATACATTTCTAATTAGCTAAGCGATATATGAAACTAATCTTATCGAAAATTTTGTCCGTATCTTCTCCGACCTTTGGGTTAATCAGTTCAGCATATATCTGCATAGAAAAGATTGATTTTGTGTCCTAATACTTTTGTAAAGTTTCTTATGGCACGCCTTTTAATATACCCGAAACAACAAAGGTATAATGTCCGATATGAAAAAAACTGGATTTTTATTGAAGCGAATCAATTCTTTTATTATTTTTACCTTTCCTTCCATAACCAACGTGGTGCGCCGTTGCGCCCTGCAGCTGCTCATGTCGAAACAGAAAACACTGGACAAGCAGACGCTGAAGGAAGCCTTACAGAAAGAAACACAGAAAATGTGAAATTATTACGTGGACTCCGACGGACCGCCCTGCTTGTGTTACCGGCTGCCTTGCCCGGGATGAACCTTTGAGATGCAACCGCCAGACAAAGGGGAAGAGGAACACTTCCATACCCGTAACCCGGCAGGACAGTCTTATGCCAGGGACACAACTATAGAAAAAAGGACAGACCTGATAGTAAGATGCGTTTGGCAAAAAAGGAAATGATGAATATTAATAATAGAAAAAGACATTTGTTCCGCAAAGCATACGCGGATATGTACATAAAAGAAGAGAAATATCTTCAAAAGGAGGATTGTTTTCCAGCCCCCCATTACTGGTAGTTTTTAGGAGATAAAGCCTAAGGATATTTTGTTTTTCTCACTTGAAAACCTT
>NZ_CAXSNO010000018.1:0-8234 GCF_964238835.1 Parabacteroides sp. 20_3
TCTGGGTACAGATTAAAAGGCTAAGTGATTAATTGTCAGTCACTTAGCCTTTTTAATTATCTGATTTTTCCCCACATTTTCCCCACAACTGTCTATTTATCTATTTTAGAAACATATTTTTCCGTAAAGTTATGTACCTTTGTCGGCAAATAAATATCCTCGTCAAACAAATATAAATAATATAAACATGGAAAAAAACAGAAAAAAACAAATCGTAGTTTTGTGTATAGCTTTAGTTTGCATTTTCATCTTGGTATTTTCATTGTTCCATAAATCAGCGACAAAAGATAGCGCAAATCCTCCTTTAACAAATGTTTTGACTGATAGTATTTCTCAAATTGTCTCAGCTTGTCCTGGTGAAATTGGTGTGGCGGTTATTGTTAATAACAGAGATACGGTTAAGGTCAATAATAAGAGTGTTTATCTTATGATGAGTGTGTTTAAGGTTCATCAGGCATTAGCTCTTTGCAATGACTTTGACAATAAAGGAATTTCACTTGATACCTTGGTAAATATAAATAGGGATAAACTTGACCCAAAGACTTGGAGTCCTATGCTGAAAGATTATTCAGGACCAGTCATATCATTGACAGTAAGAGATTTGCTGCGTTATACTCTTACTCAGAGTGACAACAATGCAAGCAACCTTATGTTTAAGGATATGGTTAATGTCGCTCAAACAGATAGTTTTATAGCCACACTCATCCCTCGTTCAAGTTTTCAGATAGCTTATACGGAAGAGGAAATGTCGGCTGACCATAACAAGGCTTACTCTAACTATACATCTCCTCTTGGTGCTGCAATGTTGATGAATCGTTTGTTTACTGAAGGTCTTATCGATGATGAGAAACAAAGTTTCATTAAGAATACGTTAAAAGAATGCAAAACAGGTGTAGATAGGATAGCAGCTCCACTTCTTGATAAAGAAGGGGTTGTTATAGCGCATAAGACAGGTTCAGGTTATGTTAATGAAAATGGCGTTCTTGCAGCTCACAATGATGTTGCCTATATATGTCTGCCTAATAATGTCAGCTATACCTTAGCGGTATTTGTTAAGGATTTCAAGGGAAATGAATCACAAGCGTCACAATATGTTGCGCATATATCAGCTGTAGTATATTCTTTATTAATGCAGACTTCGGTAAAATCTTAAACTGCACTTGCTTTGATAATTAATGATAAACAATCTAAAAGCACTCTGATCGTTATCGGAGTGCTTTTAGATTACTAATCAATTTGCTTCTATTACAATTTGAATCCTCTACTTTTTCTTTCTTCCTGTTGTGGCAGCCTTGTTCCGTATCTGAGCCTGTGCCATTGTTCCATGAACCAGTCGGCAATCGGCTTCCTGTTTATTGTCAGGTTCAGCCTGCTTTCATCGTCAGGGTCATTTTCCACCCTTAAAATATCATCCTTTATATCAAAGTTCCGTCTGTGTTGCTCGGAATAGATTTTACCGCTACATTTCAGGGCTTCTTTCTTGACCAAAAGACTTTCAGTCATTTCTTTAGTGAACCCCAGCATGGCACAGAACTTTTCCATGCGTAGCATTTCCCTGAACATCGGGAACCATCTGAAAGCCTTGTCTATGATTCTGGCGAGCCGTGACAGTTCTTTTTCCTTCATGTCAAGTTCCTGTCTGTGCATTTCCTTGAGATTGTGGATTTGCGTATCATGCTGTTTCTGCATCTGCTGTATCTGGCTCTGTAATTTTTCAATATTGGTGTTCCGTTTTGAAACCTCGTCTTGCAGTTTCTCGTTGGCATGTTCCAGTTCTTTCAGTTTTCCGCTTCCGAAAAGAGAAGCAACTCCGCTTGTTATGGCTGTCGCTGCCGTGGTGGCTGTCTTCTTTAGCTTGTCAGTGCGTATTTCTGATTTTACCTGTTTCAGTTCCTGTTCGGCAAGATTTATCTGTTCTTCTTTGTGCCGTTTGGCTGCATCCATGCGTTGCAGCTCGGCTTTCTGTTTCTCGATGATAAAGTCGTTACGTTCCAGATGTTCCTTACCTGTTACAGCCTTTGATTGCCCACGCTCCATCAGCAGGATGTCAGATGCCAAGGTCTGCATCTGCATCATGTCATCGTCATTAAGCTTTTGGCTCTTTCCGGTTTCGTGGTTCATCCAATCGAAAACGATATGGGCATGATAGTTCGGCTTGAACCATCTGTCCCCGACCTTGAAGCTTTCTCTGTCTTTCGCTTCCGGCTGACCGTTCAGCCAATGTCCTTCGTCCTTGTGCAGGAAGATTTGCAGCGGTGTGATTCCCCAGCGTCTTTGACATTCCTCACCGAATTTACGCACGTCTGCCAGTGTGGTGTCCGACCTGACAAGCAGCACTCCTTCACGTATGGGGGAGCATCCCGCAATTTTGACTGTCTTGCCGTTCTTGCCTTTGCGCTCCCGTTCCTTTTCCTGCATGGCACGTCCGGTCTTTTCCTTTACCATCTGTCTGATATTATCATAATGCGTCCGCAAATCCGGACTGCCGAAGTCAGGATTTATCCACTGCTCGTTATCGGTGGAGAGTTCAGGAACGACATAGATTCTGGACTCTCCGATGTTGCGCATGTATTCGGCAGTCCTTCTGTTGTGAGCCTCGCTCGATGCGATGTTGCAGGGCTTGATATGTATGCTTGATTTTGTTGCCATAGATACCTGTTTTTGGGTTTGTACTTTATTGCTTGCTTTTCCGCTGTCCGCAAACGCATGGGGTTCTTAGGGGTGCAACCCATAAGCGGAGATTGCAAAGAGAGGGTCACTCTTTGCTCTGGGTTCTCAGGGGAGAAACGCCCTGAGTGGGTTATTAGGGTAAAACCCTAATCCCCTCGGGAGAGCCCACAACTACGTAAGCGAAGCGTGTAGTTATAGTGGGCTATAACCGAAAGCCTCCCGGTTTATTGGGCGGTGTCTTCACTTTGATGGATTGAGCCTGTTTCTTTGTCTCTGCCCGTTTTTGCAGGTATTCGTTCAAATCCTTGCATCCGCTGTAAATGTGTGAAGCGTCACGTATATGTCTGGTATTGTCATACTCCTTTCTGATTTGCTGCAGGGCTTCCATTCCTGCACGGTCATTGTCAAGGAAACAGTGGATGCGTTCATAGCTGCCCAGCGGATAGAGTGCCTTGGAAACATTGGCAACAGAGTTCAGAACCATGTAGTCCTGTCTGTCGAAATCAGGGAATTGCGGACAGCTTTCAAGCCTTAGTGTCAGAAAGGAAAGGTAGTCCATGAACCCCTCAAAAACGTAACATGCTTTTCTCGGCTCTCCCGATTGTCTGATATGTGATATTTCTTTCGGTGCGATGCAGCCCTTGAAATATCGGTTGCGGATTTCATATCCACCCGATATGTTCGGAAAGGCAATGGCGAAATACCGTTTGCCGTTGTTGGTGAAGTGTGCCTCACGGCATTCTTTTTTCGCCAGTGCCGTATTTATCCCCCTTTCCTGCAGGTAAGAGAGCAGGGCAGGAGAAGACAGCTGCACGATGTCAAGTTGCTGGAAACTCGGCTCGGTGGCAGACTGCCTGCGAAAAGAGAAAGACACGGGACGGACATGCGGTGTCTGTTCCTCTATGCGTTTCAGGATATACGGAACACTCTCCGTTGCGTAGAGGTGTGCTGCCAGTGCGATGATGTTGCCGCCCTTTCCCAGACCGAAGTCGAACCATTGTTCACGTTCTGTGTTTACTTTGAACGAGGGCTCGTTCTCTTCCCTGAACGGGGATTTGTACCAGAGGTTTACCCCCTGCTGCTTTACTGGGAAATACCCCAGACTGTGCAGATAGTCTGCGATTCTTATCTTTTTTGCTTCTTCTGTTGTCATTTTCGTACGGTTTTGTGATGAGTGAAAAAACGATGATTTGATGAACTTTGCTTGTAATAAGCTGTTATATAGAATGGTAACACTTCATCATTTTTTCATCAGACTGCTTGCCAAAAAAGAAATGATGATTTCTCTTTTCATCAGCATTATATTCCGATGAATGAATGATGAGATTATATTATATTGTAATACAATGTGTTATATACCATATTCATCATTTCATCAAAATAATCATATAGCGGTCAGCTGTTCCTTGGTTATCGTGTAGAACCTTCCTGTCTTCCTTTTCGTCTCGTAGTGGCAGTCTCGGGTGGGGGCGATTTCAT
This sequence comes from Parabacteroides sp. 20_3, assembly GCF_964238835.1. Taxonomy (NCBI): domain Bacteria; kingdom Pseudomonadati; phylum Bacteroidota; class Bacteroidia; order Bacteroidales; family Tannerellaceae; genus Parabacteroides; species Parabacteroides sp. 20_3. The sequence continues at coordinate 4,150 of NZ_CAXSNO010000018.1, forward strand.
AGGCTGTGTAGGAAAGCGAGTTCGGTGCGGAAGTCAGCTTCCATACTTCCTGAACCACTTTCCGCACCTGATGTTTCTCTGCCTTTACCTGCGAATATATGAGCAGTGTCATGAGGTCATTCAGGCAGAATGATACGCTTTCCACATTCATGTTTGACATGATGTCAAGGAACAGTTCAGCCATTTCTATCTCCAGACGGTTTCGGTTGCTCCGGATGATTTTCTGCAGGGCTGCCGTATGTGTCAGCTTCGGATTGAACCACATACGGCTTTCCTTTTCCGTTGAAAGCTCCCTTTGCGTCAGGAAGAACAGGAAGGCAGGAATTTCCTCTTTCAGCTTTTGTAGGAAATTCGTGTCATCGTTCTGCAGCGGATTTATCTTCCTTACCCAGTATCGTGTTTCTCCTGCGTCAATGATAACAGGCAGATACTCGTTGTTTGAACACAATACGAACTTGGCGAAGAAGGCTATTTCCGTGCGGTCTTTCCCTTTGGCTTCCACCTTGTAATTGAAAGTGGTGCTCAGGTTTTTCAACCGCTCGCTGTCTTCCCTGCGGTTGAGCAGCACCTCGTCCACGACAATGAGCAGCTTTCCGGCCCAGTCGGAATTGAACTGGCTCCGGAAATCCTCGTTGGTGTTGAATGTCACGTTATCCCCGAATACGGCTTTCAGGAAATTAAGGAACGTACTCTTGCCCGTGTTCCTCTCTTCCGATACCAGCAGGAGTATGGGGAGTTTCTGCAACGGCTGCAGGAACAGCAGTTGCAGATAGTCCAGTCCCAGATTGTACTGCTCACCGAAAATGTGTAGCACCAGAGAACGTATGTTCGGGAAATCCCCTATCTGCGGAGTATGCTCTATCGGTTCGTACAGATTCAGGAAACCGTCAATTTCCTTCCGGTAGTTCAGATGGTCGGGAACGGTACAGAATCCGTCATACTTCGGGACGGTCGCAAGATAGTTCTTCCCGTAGTCCTGCCTGAGTGTGCTGTTGTTCCATATCACACGTCTTTTCTCATACCCTCCGCTGGCGCAGGGCTGGTTTACGACCTTGTACAGTGTCGTTCCCACACGCATGTATTCTTCCTCTTTCATAGGCTCAGATTGAAGGATTGCGTTCACCCAGGATTTTCTGTATGTCCGACTGTCGGTATCTGACCTTGTTCCCCACCTTTACGGGTTTCAGATAGTTCTTCTTTGCCCAGTGCCAAAGGGTGGTGTCGCACACGTCGCACATTTTCTTCACTTCCTCCTTTGTGAGGTACTTTTCCTTTCTCGCTTCCGCAATGGCGGTGGAGAGTTCATGCTTGGCACGGCTTATCAGCTGGTTTGAAAACATGAGCAGGTCTTCGCCTGTCACTTCCAGTTTGATGTTGCCGTTTCCGCTTTGGATAATTGCCATCAGGTCTGTCATAGGCTTGTTGAAACTGCCGGTTGTAAGACTTCCCGTTTCGGCAGTATTATAAACGAAAAGCCACTACCCCGATTAGGATAGTGGCACAAATATATAACGAAAAATAATCGTAAATCAATGGGTTTCAATGCGTTAAATTCGTAAAATCCAAAAACGAATTAAACGAGTTTCAAGCGGATAGATAAGCTTTCAATTCCTCTATGGCAACATGGTCTTCCCCGATGTCCTTTATCAGTTTTTTGCTGCCTCCGAAAGGTGTGGTAAGGTTCCTGTACGCTTTCTGTATTCCCCTTTCGTGTACGATGCTGAGGTCTGTATATTGCTGTTGCAGTGCGTTCCGGAAAGTCTTTATGGGACAAGGTCGCATGAAGCGGTATTCCACCAGTGCGATGTACAGTCGTGCGATGTCTGTTTCGGTCGTATGCGTTTTCAGCCTTGTTCCGATTCTTTCCAGAATGACATCCCTGTTCTCTATCAGCAGCTCCGGCAGGGTGCGTGTGTCGGCTTTTCGTCCGGCGCTCTTGGGCTGTCCTTGCTGCAGGCTGTCCGTATCTTCCGTTTCGGTTTCTTCAATGTCTTCTTCATCCTCAATAGACCATTCCACGAGGTTGTTTTCCTCAATGGCTTTCTGTTGCTTCCTGAAAGCCACCCAGTCCTCTTTGGTTCTCATGCCGCTGCTGATGCTCTTCTTGATGATGAACCTGACCATGTAGGAAACAAGCCATTTGTATAGTCCGGTAATACCTTTTCTTTTGGCCAGTTCCTCTCCCTGTTTCACCATGCACTCATAGCTCCGTCCGTAGTACAACCATGCGAGCATGGCAGGTATGATACTCCGCCTTTTTGAATGATGGAACTCGTTTACAATCTTTTGAGCAAGGTCAGAATCCAGAAGCACATTCTCCAGTTCCTCGAAATCGGAGATTTTGTCGTCTCCGATCCGTCTGCGTGTGGCTTCCTTGTATCTCGGTACCAAGGTTGTGGCAACCTTGAAAACCTTGACGAATCCCTTGAACTCCTTGTCGTTCATTTCTTCCACGAAAGTCGCATATTCATCGGGGTGGCTGTCAAGCCACTCCCTTATCAGTCTTTTGAAATTGTCATATTCCTGTTGTCCCATATAGGCTTAGTCTAAAAGTTTAACGAGGTCTTTCTTCATCTCTTCGTCAATATCCCTGTACCGTCTGAAAGCCTTGCTGCCTTCCTTGTGTCCCGACAGTGCCGAAACAAGATTCGGGTCTTTCACCTTCTTATAAATATTGCCGATGAAAGTGCGTCTTGCAAGGTGGCTGCTTGCCACTTCATAAAGCGGTTTTTTGACTTCATCACGTGTCAACGGGTCTAAGATAGTGACAATCCTGTCCACTCCTGAAAGTTTGAATATCTTTTTTATTGCCTCATTATATTTCTGTTCGGAAATGAACGGCAGGAGTTTTCCCTCATGTCCTTTATACCGTTCGAGAATTTCCTTTGCCTTTTCGTTCAACGGAACACGTACCGTTACAGGATTGCCCTCTTTGGTTTTCTTCGGTATGTATTCAATGGCTTCATTTACCACGTTCAGTTTGGTCATTCTGTACAGGTCGCTTACTCTGCATCCTATAAGTGTCTGGAAAATGAAGATGTCCCTCTGTATCTCCAGCTGTGGAGTGGCTGACAGGTCAGCATTGAAAATCCTGTCCCTTTCTTCAAGGTTGATATAAACAGGGGTTCCGTATTTGCACTCCTCTATCGGAAACTTGTCAAACGGTCTGTTGGCGGTCAGATTGTTGTCGAGGCACCACAGGAAGAATGTGCGTATTCTTGAAAAGCAGTCTATCAGAGTGTTTTTTCCACGTGGTTGCGGAGTTCTCTTTTCTGGAATGGCTTCATAAATGCTCGGGTACAATTCATAATATTGGTATTCGTTCTCGAAGAAGTCCCACATGTCCCGAAGAGTTTCGGGTGTGACGGTATCAACATCAAGAACAAATCCTTTTTGCCCTCTTTTTGTTTCCCGTACATACAGTTCATAACGCAATAAGGCTCTTTTTACCACCCTGAAATTCTTTTTCCTTACTTCCGATAACGGATGCTTTTCCAGAAAGCTGTCAAACAGCTCTCCGAAAGTCGGTTTGATGACAATCTCTTCCGGTGTGAAATACTTTTCAGGATGATAATATCTGTCTAAGGTCAGTTTCAGCCATTCTTTATCTACGGATTCTTTTTCCGTATGAAAGGATTTTTCCACATAGGTTTTCAGCTTTCGTATCTCTTCATTTATGCCAGTCCTTAAATCTTCGTTGCAGACAGCTTTTGTTTTTACGCACTCTGCTTTGTCATCCCACAGGTTGGGATTGATTGAAAGCTGGGTAGGAGCAACAGAATCAAGCTGTCTTCCATTTCTCAGACGGATATAAATAGTTGCGGTTGATTCGGTATCATACCGTTTGGCCGCTTTTTTAATGATGAAAGTTACTTTCATAGGCTTACAGGTTAAATATCTATCTGGATGCAAATATAGATATTTTCCCCACATTTTCCCCACATCTGCTAAATAATTTGCAATCGGATTAATTCGGATTAAAATTTAATATGATTGTAAATAGTTGATATATAGTTATATTGCTGTGTTTTTCTGCATTTTTCTTTTTACCCACATTTTCCCCACTTTAATTATTTCAAATGCGG
>NZ_CAXSNO010000019.1:0-7166 GCF_964238835.1 Parabacteroides sp. 20_3
AATTTGGTCGGCTTTTGTGCTTGCTATTTTAGTAATTTGGTCGGCTTTTGTAGCTTTATTTTAGTAATTTGGTCGGCTTTTATCCTGTTTTCTAACTTTTATCGTGTTGTATATCAGATTATTACAATTGAAAAACGCCTTTCTTACAAGAATTCTCCAAAGACTTTCTCTATAAGAAAGGGGATTTTAGGGAAATTGAAGGGAAAAGCGTACAAATTACTAAAACCAATACTTTCGGAAAAACAAAGAGAAAAACGAGAAAAAAGCTAAGCGAAGCGGGAATCGGAAGATTTTTCCTGCGTGTTAAAAAATGTATTTTTATAGGTATTTTTATAAATTCTTGATTTTAGTAATTTAGGTACTTTTTTGTTATAACTATTTGTTATACAGTTTTTTTGCAACACTCTTCTAACTCTTTACAAATGTATTCTTCCAATGTTATCCCCTCTTTCTTTGCCTGTCTTTCAAGGATATTAAAGGCATAAAATGGTAATTCTATTTCAACAGAGGTGTTTTGAGGTTTGAACAAATCTTCCTGTCCGAAGAACACGTCTTTATCTTCTGTTTCGGCAGAAATAACAATGCCCACAAACGGGTTATTTTCAACCATTATCACCGTTCCGGTTATCCATTCCGGTAGCCGGGTAAGGTCGGGCGAAATCAAAACTTTATCTCCTGTTTTTATCATTGTGCTTTTATTTGTCTTTATAGTGTCCCTCTACTTCAAGCACATAAACCTCTATCACATCTTCATAAATGTCGTAGATTATGCGGTCATGGGCGGTAATGTGACGAGACCATGTTATATCACCACCGCCCCTTAAAGCTTCGGGATGCCCAAGCCCTGTTTTAGGGTGCTCCATCAGTTCTTTGTAGATAGCCTTGTACTTCTTGAACAAATTGGGGTTTGACTTCTTCCATTTGGAGATTACCTTGTCCGCCCCGTTTGAAACCCTTATCGTGTATGTCATAGACTTTCAAAATAAGCGTCAATATCCTCTTGGCTTCTAAGCGTAGTGCACTTTCCTGCCTTAATTTCCGCCCTTGCTCTTTCTATCTTCTGTTCAAGTTCGGGGGTGATTGTAATATCACTGTCATAGATAGGTGTCAGCATGTAAGAGCGTTTGCCCCTGCGTCTGATAACAACTTGTTCGCCTTGGTCTGCAATGTTAAGCAGAGAGGCTTGTTTGTCCCTAAATTCTCTTGAAGTTACTTGTAGCATATTGTCTCCTTTCTTTTTATGTGTACCAAAATTGGTACACGACAAAGGTAGGTTATTTTTCCGAAAGTACAAGCGGAACAGCCGTTTTTTTGTGCTTTTATAGTTAGCTGGTTAATCAGTTAATCGGCAAACTGTGTAACCGGGCAATCGGCACTATTCCTAACGCCCGCCACACTTCCTCCTGCATACCCCGTTCCCTTGTGCTTTGGCGCAGCTCACGCCCGCCCGCACCGCAGGGGAGGGGTATTCCGTCGGCTGCTTAGGCAGTCGAAAGGAATAGCAAGCGGAAACGCCACAGAGTGTCGTTTTTTCGCTTGCCCTACGGGGTTATAGCTGATAATCAGCTATTTAAATAAATAATAGGGAATTAATTTGTAATTATAAAAAATATAAATAACTTTGTATCAGTTGGTTATATATTAATATCTAATTAAATATAGCATTATGGCAATAACAACTATATCCGTAGATACGGAAACAGCAGCCAAACTTGACCGTTTGGCAAAGGCTAACAAGGTGGCAAAGAAAGAGTATATATCTTATGCTTTGAACTACTTTGAGAAGTACGGTATAAACCCGGTGAAACATGAAAGCCCGGCACAGGAAATGCAGACCCTTATTAAGCGGGTAAATCAAATAGTGGCGTTCATCAGGAAACAGGAACAAGAGGTTTTGCACCCGCTATGTGAAGCCACAACAGTTACTAACGCTAAGATTGAAAATGCCCTCCCCGACCTTTTGACGGTCAAAAGGTTTGAAGGCTTTATGGATGCTTTGGATGAAAGCATGAAGTGGCAGGAGCAGAAATGGGATGAAAGGGAGAAGCGTTTAGAAATTATGTATGAAAGATTATCCAAACTATTTGAAATTCTTGAACAATTTGAACAATGATAGTAAAGCCACAGGGTGGGGGGAAAACCTACGCCAATACCGGAACTTGTGCCAACGTAGCAAGCTACTTGCAGCATGAAGATGTAGACAGGATGAAAGACGGAAAAGAACCGGAGCCGTTTTTCAGCCAATGGAATGACAGGGTTAGCGTTGATGAACTTGTATCCAAGATAGACAACAACCGGAAAGGATTAAAAAACAGTGATGCGAAATTTTATGTTATCACTGTCGCACCGTCCCGGAAAGAACTTGAAAGAATGGGCAGGACGAAAGAGGAACAGGCAGCAGCCATGAAAGACTATATTCGTACCGAGGTTATGCCACAATATGCGGAGGGGTTCAAAAAGGACGTGAAAGCAGATGATTTGCTTTATTTCGGAAAAATCCATTACGAGAGGAACGGGAAGAACAAGGAAGATTTGCACGCACATATCATTGTTGCCCGAAAGACGAAAGGTAACGGCATATCAATAAGCCCCATGACGAACCACCGGAACGGGAAAACAACGGGTGCGGTAAAGGGTAGCTTTGACAGATGCGAATTTAAAAGTAGGTGTGAAGAACGGTTTGACCGCCATTTCAAGTATGAAAGGGACATGAAAGATTCTTTTTCCTATCAAAACGCCATGAAGAACGGCACACCACAGGAGATGCAGGCACAGGCAGAAAAGCTTGTACAATGGGAAAGACAAAAGAAAATCCGTAACCACCCGTTAACAAAGCTTGTTGAAGTAGGAAAGGAGAACCGGGAAAGGCTGTTGAAAGAGGAAGCGCAAAGAAGAAGCCATAAGGAGCAGAACGAAGCACCGGAAATGGCACAATCCCGGCAACCGTCCCCACAGCTTGACGAAGCGCAGAACCGGAAACGGCACATCGAAGAGGATATGGCAGACGAAAAGAAAAAAAAGAAGCGAGATAATAGTATTCCATTTGGTTTCTAAATTGTTATGGTATGTTAGAGAATAATTCAGAAAAACAGAAAAGCACATTGAAAGGAGTGCTTCTCATATTGGCATTACTCACGTTTGGCGGTCTGTTGGTTGCCGGTGTCGTTAAAATTTTGGCGTTGGTGTGTAGTGCGGTTCTTCCCTTGCTCGAACCTCTAATCGCCCTGGGACTTTGGGGGAGTGTCGGATATTTCGCCTATCGGTACTTTCGGAAAAAGGAAAAGCCAAAAGAAGAAGCCCCGGAGATTTCACCGGAACTTGTGCGGTTGCAGACTACGGGAACACCGTTGGTTGTCGGGAATCCGTTCAGAGGGATTTTTGTTGTCGGTGCAGCAGGTTCGGGAAAGTCCGAGAGTATAGCCGTTCCTCTGTTGTCCGAGTTTGTTCGGCTTGGTTACTCCGGTTTGGTTTATGATTTCAAGTTTCCCACACTTGCCAATGATGTGGAGTCCTTTTTAAAGGCTGAAAGAAGCCCTGTAAGGCACGTTTATATTAATTTTAATAATCCGTACCAATCCATGCGGGTAAACCCCATATCGCCACGCTATTTGCTTAACACGAGTTATGCAAGGGAGTTTGCACAAGCAATAATTATGAACTTGATGAAAGAGGGAATAAGAAAGCCGGATTTTTGGATAAGGTCTGCAACGGACTTGCTTACAGCCTGTATTTGGTATCTGAAAGAGGAAAAGCCGGAGTGTTGCGATATACCGCATGTGTTCGCAATGGTCACGGGAAAAGACACGGAACTTTTGGAATTGTTGCAGAAAAACCCGCAGACCGAGCAAATGACAATGAGTATTTATAATGCAATGGAGAGGGGAGCGGATGCACAGGTAAGCGGGGTTATCGGCACGTTACAATCAGCCATAGCGCAAATTAATACACCTGAACTGATGTACATCTTTGGTGGTGATGATTTTAGTTTGGATGTGAACAATCCTCAGAACCCGGCAATTCTTACAATAGGGAATTTCCCTACACTTGCACAGACTTTCGCCCCATTGTGTTCTTTAGTGATAACTGTCGCTATCAAGCTGATGAACCAACCCGGCAAGCATCCGTCTTTTGTCATGTTGGATGAAGCCCCGACAATATTTGTCCCTAATCTTGAAATCTTGCCGAATACAGGACGGAGCAACCATGTGGCAACTGTTTTGATGTGCCAGGACCTTGCGCAGCTTACAGACGGTTACGGAAAGGAGAAAGCAGAGGTGCTTTTCGCAGCCTGCAACACGCATTTCTATGGTCGTGTTTCATCTTCATTCACGGCAGAACGGTTATCCCGGCAGTTCGGAAAGGAAGATAAGATTTACAGAACGGCTTCACAATCACAAACCGGGTTCTACAAGACTACCGGGGTGAGTGAGAGTGTGCAGGAACGGGACACCATAAAACCGAAAGATTTCCTTGGATTTGAAACCGGGGAATTTGCAGGAATCGCAGTGGAAAGCAACAGGCAGTTTTTCTTGTTGCATTTCTTGCAGGTGGTAAGACCCGTTCCGGCTGTTTTGGAACACCCACAAACTACGGGTTCACCTAATGAATACTATCGAGAGGTAAGAGAGGAAGTTAGGAGAATGTTGGCAGGACAGGACACGAAGCCGGGGAACAAGGGAGAGAAACCGGAACAACCCCTTAGACGCCCCCGATTCCGGCAAGGCTGATTTTTCCACTGTGTTTGCTTTCTTGTGGGGTAACAACCTATCAGAAAGCAAACACAATGGTGTAGTAATTTACACAGCTAAAAGACGAAACTATTCTTTCAGTTGTTTTTCAAAACATTTGTCGCATAATGTGTGATACCACCCTCTGCAATCCCGTAAAGAACCCGGAGCACCGCATTTTTCGCAAGTGGTTGTGGACGCTTTTTCGGCTGCTTCTATCATTTTGGCAAGCTCATCCGGGTAGTTGCCTATCTCCAATTGAAGTATTCCCCATTTTTCCTTTATTTGGTAAACTACTATTTGATATTCTTCCGCCTTATCTTTGTTATAGGATTGAATGTACTGTAAGATTGGCTCTATAAGTGGAAACCAACCTTTCCCGCATTCTACTCCAAAGAGTTCCCAAGGTGTTTTTAAATCTTCCATGATTATTTGTTTTTAATTCAATATTCTCTAAGATATACCAAGTTCTTTTAGAACGCTCTCATTTGCAGATGAAAAAAATCCTTTACAGTGTCTTAACTCTGTTTTTGCTATTTCTAAGAGTTCACCTTGTTTTTGAAGCTTTTCTGAAAGCGTATAGTTCTGTTTATCCCGGTCATAATATTTTTGTTCCCATTGCAACCTTTCTTTAATCAGCCTTGTTTTATCTTCGCTAAGGGAATCCAGCTTCTCTTGATATTTCCCTATAAGATGTTCTAATTCGGCTATTCTGTCGGTCGCTTTTTGCTGTATGTCCGGTGGGGGCAGTTGTGCTTGTTTCTGTGATATTATAAATTCACTCATCAGCTTGCAAAGCGCATCCACTTGGCTACGTTCTTTTTCTACTTCAGCCGGAACCGGAAGAAAAGGTGTAGCTTCAGTATCGTAAATATCGAAATCGTTCTTTTGCAAGAAACGCCATGCTTTTTCCACCCATTCCCCGACAGGCTGCCCCGCTTTACGGCAATATATTTTTATATCTTCAAGCACGTTTTTAGGTACTCGAATAGTGCTTGTTTGTATATCGCTCATATTGTTGTTGATTAATTGATTACGTTCAAAAATATAAAGAATATATTTAGCTTTCTACAAAATCTACAAAAAATATATTTATTTCTTTCTGTCAATATCAAAGCATAGAGCATTGATATTGCTTTCGGTAGTCCATACGGCTATTTTTCGACCGTCAATTTCAACGACAACACGAATGAAGTCGTTACCTTGTAGTTGTTCCTTTTCTTGTGAAACTTCCACAACCTTAACTTTTAGTTCTTCCATATTCTTCTTATTTGATTTTAAATTCTTCACGTAACATTTTTAAAAGTGCATTTTGGGCGTGTATTCTTGATTGTGCCCCACTACATACCCTATCATCGTAATAACAACATCTTTCGTAAACCTCTTTTAACCGTCCTAAATCACTGATTTTATCAACGGCTTTTTGTGCTCTGTCATCGGTTGGGTTGTTCATGGCATTAGATACCCAGCGATAAACAAAAGAGTATTGTTCAAACTGTTCTCCCCCCGCTTCACGTGGATGCAGTGTATTAATGGTAAATACGATTGTGTCGGCTTTGGGTTTACGCCCCTTTATGGGGTATTTACAAATCAATTCGTAATCAAACCAAACATCAGAACCACTTTCTTTTATTCTCTCTTGTGCAGGTCTTAAAATTTTCCGGTCTATATCATTATTAGAGTGCTTTTCTGGTATTTCTAAGTCCTTTCTAAATTGGTTTATAGAGTAATAATATTCTCTTCTATCTCGTTGGCTGCAAATGATTTTATAAATCCGTTTGGTATAATTGCCCCGAAGCCCGAGCGCAAGACCTTTAGAGTATCGAGTTCCGCCAACACCCACACCATAATAAATCAAAAAAGGAATAGCCCAAGGATTAAGATTTACCATGATTTGGTTAGTCCCTTTTATATTGTGTATGTTGGTGATAACAGAACCGCCTGTTGTTTCTATCTCTTTTTTCATTTTGGGATGAAGCCAACGGAAAGAGAATCTTTTATTAAGCATATCAATAGCTTCTTTTAGCACTTTATTTTTATTGTTCTTCCCTCCCGCTTCATCGCACATGATAACTACATAAGGCTGATTAAACAAATCTCGTGGAAGTTCTTCTTCTCTTGTCATGTGCTTTTGTATTTTGTCACCGATAAGGGTTAAGAGGTTTTCTTGCCACTCTGATACGTTATACTGCCCAAAAGTCACGTTATTGGGCTGTATCAACATAATTTCTTCTTCGGTGGGCGGTTCAAATGGTATGATTTCTTTCTTTGCCATACGCTTGATTTTTTAGGTTACGAAGCAAATATAAGCATAAAAACCGACTAATAAAAACTAAAGTCGTAAAAAGTTGTCGGTTTTAGTAATTTGGTCGGCTTTTGTGCTTGCTATTTTAGTAATTTGGTCGGCTTTTGTAGCTTTATTTTAGTAATTTGGTCGGC
>NZ_CAXSNO010000020.1:0-6697 GCF_964238835.1 Parabacteroides sp. 20_3
ATGATAATTAAAAACACAAAGTTCGACAACTTTCTACAGAAAAAAAAACGATCCGGATCACTACTGTCCAAAGAAAAAATCTTGGACATGGTTTAAATTGGCTATATTCAATTAGTTATACAAATTTGATTTTTTCGAGATTTGATTTTGTTCTTTTGCAAATTGTATTGCAAGAGACCGAAATCATGAATCAAGGAAAGACCATATTCGCTCAGATCATGTCGCTCATACCAAGATATGAATTCGACAAGTGCGTAAAGAGATACAATGGCAATAGACATGCCATCGAGTTCAAATGCAGAGACCAGTTTATGGTGATGAGCTTTGCGCAGTTCACTGACCAAGTTAGTCTCCGCAGCATTGATGCAACGCTGGTTGCACTCTCTTCCAAACTCTATTCGAGCGGAATAAAGTATATCCAACGTTCCACTTTGGCCCATATCAATGAGACCAAGGATTGGCGTATATATCATGATTTCGGTCAGATTCTGATTGCTTGGGCAAGAGAACTGTACCAAAATGAGCCTTCCCGTCTTGACGTGGACGGTATCGTGTACGCCTTTGATAGCAGCACTATCAAGTTGTGCCTTCAGCTTTGTCCATGGGCTCGTCTGCATCATGACAAAGGCGGTGTAAAGATGCATACGCTGTTGGATCTGCGTGGTTCCATACCAACATTCATCTATCTGACAGAGGCTGCCATCCATGACTCTAAAACAATGAGTTTGATTCCTGTAGAACCAGGAAGCTATTATCTCATGGACAAAGGCTACATCGATTTCAAGCAGTTGTTTAATCACTCTCATCGTCAGCAAGCGTTCTTTGTAACAAGAGCCAAGGATAATATGAAATATGAAGTGCTGGAGGAACGCCCCGTAGACAAGCAGACTGGAGTTGTGAGTGATTCCACTATTAGGCTTACTGGACAGAAAACCTCCCAATGGTATCCAGACACACTCCGCATGGTTATTTATGAGGATTATGCTACCGGAAACATTTATAGATTTCTGAGCAACGATTTCACTCATTCCTACCTGACTATAGCGGAACTCTATAGAGAGCGCTGGCAAGTGGAATGTTTCTTCAAATGGGTCAAACAGCGACTGCATATCAAGTCGTTCTACGGAACGAGCCAAAATGCTGTATTCTCGCAGATTTGGATTGCCATATGCGATTATCTGCTGCTTGCCATTGCTAAGAAAGTATATCATATTGATCAAAATCTTTATATATTATCCGCTGCCATTGGTAAAGTCCTCTTTGAAAGGAAACCTTTAGGTGAACTATTTGTTAAACCCAAACGTCCTCAGAATGACTCCGATGATGGTCAGTTGACCTTATGGGAAAATTTCTTTGGACAGTAGTGGATCCGGATAAAAACATTACCGTGGCCGCATACAATATGTTATAAAACAAAAAAAACATTTATTAACAAAACATACAACATCCCAGTAATAAATTCATCTATTTTTCCTTTGGAAAATGAACAGGAATTCCATATATGGAAAAGAAATTTCCAAATACGGAAAAACATTACAAAAAACACAAGAAGTCATCTTTGTTAACTCTTTGAAACATTATTAATATAAAAAACTAAAAGTCATGAAACAAACATTGTTTCTATTGCCTAAAGACGACAGCAGGAACTCTGCTGACAAACAGACACACAAAAAAAAAGCTACACTATGTCTTTGCCTTTTCTTGTGTACTGGAGTTGCTTTCCCAAACGATCTTGCGGCAAAAGCCGCTATCTCTTCCAACAGCCGGATGAAGGCTGGCACGCTTATCCAGCAACAAACAAAACGGGTAAGCGGAACGATCACAGACTCCAGCGGAATACCGATCATCGGCGCCAATGTGGTAGAAGATGGAACGACTAATGGAACGATCACAGATTTCGACGGGAAATTCGTGCTGGAAGTAAATACCAGAGCGACCTTACGAATTTCTTATATCGGATATATCGAAAAGAAGATTCAAATAGCCAGTCAATCTGTATTAAACATTCAATTGACAGAAGACACACAAAACTTAGATGAGGTGGTAGTAGTCGGCTATGGAACACAAAAGAAAGTGAACCTGACCGGTGCTATCAGTAATATCAAGGCTGACATGATGGAGAACCGAACAACCTCCAATGCGGTGAATATGATGACCGGACAAGTTTCCGGCGTAACGATCATCCAGAATACAGGACAGCCGGGCGCTGACGCCGGTTCTTTACGCGTACGTGGCGTGGGAACTCTTGGAAAGGCCGAGGCTATGGTTATCATAGACGGGGTAGAGTCGAGCCTAAACAGCGTAGACCCCAATGATATACAAGACATCTCTATATTGAAAGACGCAGCGGCCTCGTCTATCTACGGTGTGCGTGCCGCAAATGGCGTAATCTTGGTAACGACCAAGAAGGGAGCCGCAGGCAAGACCAACGTCTCCTATAACGGATACGTTGGCTGGCAATCCGCTACCCGTCTTCCCAAGTACTTGGACTCGTACGGATATGCGACACTATTAAATGAGGCATATGCGAATGACAATATGCCTAAGCCTTATGACGAAACAGCCCTGAAAAAGTTCCAAGATGGAAGCGATCCCGACCATTTTGCCAATAGCGATTGGCTGGGAACCCTACTAAGCGAAAACGGGTTGTTTCATAATCATCATCTAAATGTAACGGGAGGTTCTGAGGCGATCCGTTATTCTGTATCCTTTGGTTTCCACGATAAAAAAGGTTTGATACCGAACATGAATTACAATAAGTTTAACGTTCGAGCCAACCTTGACGCAAAGGTCAACGACCGTCTCGACTTCTCTTTGAACATGGCTGCCTATCGGGATCGCCAAGCAGAACCCGCGATAGGTATTTCCAATTTGGGCAGGACAGGGGATGGAGCTTCCAATATCATACACTACGCGTTCCGCGAGACACCAGTAACACCGATTCAATTCCAAAACGGACAATACGGGCTTTTCAAGAATGAGCATAACTCCGTGGCTACCGCTAGAGAAGGAGGTTTAAGCCGAATATACAACAACAACTTCCAAGGAAGCGCATCTTTCGTATATAAGATTATCGAAGGGCTGACCCTTCGCGGTAATGCCGGAGCGATATTCAACTTATTGGATCAACATGTCTTCTCCAGAAGTATCAATTTCTATAGCGCAGATTCCAAGAACCCGATCAAGACAACTCGGAACATGGCGCAAAACTATGACAAGAAGATGCTGGAAATCAATCTGCAAGCCTACTTGAATTACGAGAAGACTTTTGGAAAGCATGGCATCAAGGCTTTAGCCGGATACTCTCAACTATATAACCAATATCGATATGTATCGGCTTTACGTAAAGACCTGCCTTCCAGCAACAGCTTAGGAGAGATCAACGCCGGAAACGTGACTACGCAGGAGACTCAAGGTAACTTGGTGGAATATGCGCTCCGATCGGCCTTCGGACGTATTAATTACTCGTTCGACGATCGGTACTTACTGGAGGGCAACATCCGTTATGACGGAACTTCCAGATTCCCTAAAAACAGCCGATTCGGAGCTTTCCCCTCTTTCTCGGCCGGCTGGAGAATCTCGGAAGAGGATTTCTTCAAAGCCTCTTGGGTAGATAACCTAAAACTACGCGCCTCTTGGGGACAGTTAGGAAACCAAGAGATCGGCAATTACGCATTTTATAACACCTATGCGTTTGGCTATGACTATAGCTATAATAACGTGTTAACCCCGGGAATCTCTATCACGCCGACAATGGCCAACAAGAATATAACATGGGAAACTACCAGTCAAGTCGATGTGGGTGTTGACGCGGATTTCTTGAATGGCAAGCTCTCATTCACGGGTGACTTCTTCTTGAAAAACACAAGTGACATCTTACTGAGCCTGCCGATCCCTGAGATTGTAGGTGTTGACGCTCCTATGCAAAACGCAGGTAAAGTAAGGAATACAGGTGTCGAGTTGTCTCTTAGGCACAACAACAATATCCGTGATTTCAATTATCACGCGACATTCAACATAAGTTACGTACACAATGAGATCACAGATCTAAGTGGTGGTGATATACCGGGACGTTCCGTTGGAGATCCGATCAATAATATCTATGGATATGTTTGCGAGGGTATTTTCCAAAATCAAGCCGAGATTGACGCTCATCCCAAGCAAGTCATGGGAACTCCGGTACCCGGAGACTTGAAATACGCCGACTTGAACGGCGATAAGGTCATCGATGAGAAAGATCGTAAGTCACTTGGTAACTATTTCCCGAAATTGAACTTTGGGTTAAACCTAGGATTTAATTATAAGAATTTCGATTTCTCCACATTGCTGCAAGGAGCGGGGATGGTAGATGGAATCGTAAAGGCCGAGATCAGCAGGGCATTCTATAATGGAGGCAAAGTAACAGAAGCCCATTTGGACCGTTGGACTCCGGAGAACCCGGATGCCACATATCCTCGCTTGTCTATGAGAAATTCGAATAAGAACTGGCAGACATCAACATTCTGGATGCAAAACGCAGCATACGTAAAGATGAGAAACCTACAGATTGGCTACACCATTCCGTCTAAGTTATTGGCAAACTCGGGAATCAGTCGCTTACGCTTCTATTTCAGCGCGGACAACTTATTCACGATCACAGGATTTGACGGGGCAGACCCCGAAGCGGCCTACGACTTCAACAATCAAGCTTCCACAGAGCTGAGCCGCGGAGGTAGCTATTATCCTTTAACAAGGAACTATTCATTTGGTGTTAATCTATCATTCTAAAAAATTAAGCAATTATGAAACTTAAATATTATTTAGTATCACTCGTATTATTAGCGGGAACTAGCTGTAATGACGGTTTTCTGGATCGTGCCCCGAAAGATCAATTGTCTGATGTCTCTTTCTGGAAAGATGCCCAAGACGCAACTCAATACACAACGGGGACTTACCGATATCTAATCGCCCCGGAAAACCATATCATCATGACCGATTGCTATACGGATAACGCCGTACCGGTACACGTAGGTGCCGAACAAGGACAGTTATCCGCAGGAACAGCGACTGCCTCCAACCCTCACTTCAAACAAGTATGGCAGAGGGCCTACGACGGTATCTGCCGATGCGAGGTCTACATGGCAAACATCGAACAGGTGGAAATGGACGAAGGCAAGAAAACCATCCTTACGGGAGAGATTACTTTTTTACGAGCCTTCTTCTATTCAACGTTGGTGAAATATTTCGGCGGCGTGCCTATCTTGACACATGCACTTGAGCTAAACGAACCTATCCCAGCACGTAACACGGAAGAGGAAGTGTATGAGTTTATCGTAAAGGAGCTGGACAAAGCAGCGGAAGTACTGCCAGAAAAACGGACCGAGTCCAGCGAGATAGGGCGTGCTACCAAAGGAGCCGCATTAGCGCTAAAAGCCAAAATGAGCATTTATTTCCATAAATACGAAACCGCCGCTAAAGCTGCCAAGGAGGTTATGGATCTTGGGGTTTACGGATTATTCGAGAATTACGAGAACCTGTTCTTACCGGAGTATGAGAATAACAAGGAAGTCATCTTTGACCGCCAATATGTACAAAACGCATATAACTCTACGATCGGAAGCTTGATCGACCAATACTTCGGTCCCCTAATGATGGGTGGATGGGAAGCCTTGTCACCAACGCAAGACCTAATAGACGCTTATCCTTGCGTAGATGGGAAATCCATTAAGGAATCCAAACTTTATGATCCGGCGAAACCTTTCGAGAACCGCGATCCTCGCCTAGCGTACTCGATCCTTTGGGATGGACAGGAATTGGCAGGGAAAACATACGATTCAAATGGCATGGGTAACGGAAACGCTACTCGCACGGGCTATAGCATGCGAAAATATGTCAACCCCAAAAATGACGGCAACAATGAGTATGGCTGGACAAATTTCATTTACATCCGTTATGCCGATATCCTATTAACATACGCCGAGGCTCAGAATGAGCTAAAAGGGCCTGACAAATCAGTATATGCCGCAATCAACCAGGTTCGCCAACGCCCCAGTGTAGAGCTTCCTCCCCTCCCGGATGGATTAAGCAAAGAGCAAATGCGTGAGGCTATCCGCTTGGAAAGACGTTTGGAGTTCACGTTCGAAGGAATCCACCTGTTTGACTCACGCAGCTGGAAAACAACAGAGGCTGACGTGAAGAAGCCTGTATACGGGAAATTAGTAGACGGAAAGCACGTATTCATAGAGCAAAGGAACTTTAATCCGAATAGGGATTATCTATGGGCTATTCCTCTAACTGAAATCGACCTTTCTAAAGGAGCTCTTGTTCAAAACAATGGATATTGATCCTTTCGAATGGACAAACCGCAAGTAAAAGAAAAACCGGTCGGATATGAATCCTTCCGGTTTTTTTAGATAAATTTCATATTATATGTAGAATAACTACTTTTGTCGAATATACATATCCGCTTTATGAACAAAAAACATCTATTCGCACTGTTGTTTACATTACTCGTATGGACGAGCTGTAACAACCAACAACATTTTATCACCGACACCGCTTACCGAGCTGAGGTTGAGAACGATTTCCAAGCGAAACAGGCCGCCCTGCCTAACGGAGACCTTTTCGCAGTATTTAACGATCAAATGACTCCCGAAGAGAGGGAGGCGTTAACCTTTATATACGCCTATATGCCGATTGGAGACATCACGGACTATAA
>NZ_CAXSNO010000021.1:0-4225 GCF_964238835.1 Parabacteroides sp. 20_3
CGTGTACACGCCATAAAAACCCGTTTCCAATCCTACCGCCCGTTGGTTGGTTTTGCTTTGCTCTTTTTCCCTATCGTTTTTCTTTTTCCGACAGTAAATCAACCACTTAGCTCTATAAATTCCCCTTGTCTGTTATAAGCATCGTCTGTAATATGCTCTATCACTTCTTCGCAAACGCCCATAAATAAAGGGATTAGAACATGTGTTTCCCCACACTTTGGGAGTTTAGTCCCCACACTTTGGGAGTTTAAAAGTAAATTAGTCCCCACACTTTGGGAGTTTTACCCCTCTTTTTTTGTTTTAATGTGGGGATTGTGTATATTTGCAGCAAATCAATCGTTTATGAAAAAGAAACTACCTATTACCAAGAATAAAGATGTTGTTGTTTCATGGGTATATACATGGTCAAAACAGCAAGACATGTCCATACACGAACAAAGAATAGTTCTTCGCATACTGGAAGCGTGCCAAGCTGAACTAAAGGGAGTAAAACTGAAAGATTATGCAGGCACGAAACGCAAGTTTGAGCATGGACTTTGGGATGTTGATGCACAAATGCATGTATCTGACGTTATTTTTTCCGGACGTGATTACAATGAAATCATAGCCGCACTCGATTCTTTGGCAGGACGTTTTTTTACTTACGAAGATGACGAGGAATGGTGGAAGTGCGGATTTATATCTAACCCAAAATATAAAAAACGCACTGGCATTATAACCTTTCGTGTGTCTAACGACCTTTGGGATGTGTTTACCAAGTTCGCCAAGGGGTACAGAGAATTTGAGTTAAACAAGGCTCTTGCGCTACCTACTGGGTATTCCCTTAGGTTTTACATGTTAATGAGTGGGCAGGTGTACCCTTTGGATATATCCCTTGAAAACTTGAAAGACCGTCTTGGCATACCTGCGGACAAATACAAGGACAAGAACGGAAAAGACAGAATAGATCATTTTGAGGAAAGAGTTTTGAAACCAGCAAAGGCTGCGCTTGATGAGAGCTGCCCATACACTTTCAACTACGTGAAAGTGCGTGAAAACCCAAACAACAAACGTAGCAAGGTGACCGGGTTTAGGTTCTACCCGGTCTATCAACCACAGTTCAGAGATGAAGAACTGGAAGGGAAAGAATTGCAAGCAAAGGTTACAGCACGATATCAGATAGACAGCCATGTGTACGAGTACCTCCGTTATTCCTGCGGCTTCACATCGGAAGAGATAAACCGGAACAAAGAGACATTCATAACGGCACAAGAAAAGATAACCGACCTTATCGGAGAACTGGCTCTCCTAAACGGAAAATCACGAGAAAAGAACAATCCGAAAGGGTGGATTATAAACGCCCTTAAAGGGAAAATCAAGGATAAGTAACAAGATTACCCGGCTGAAACACTCCGGGTAATCTTGTCAAATCAGAGGAACGATTTCCATTTCTACACCAAGTTCTTTCATCTGCTGTTGTATTTCCTCGCTGCTTAGTTTCTCTCTCGCCAGTGCAAGCCCATGAAAGGCGTCCCAGCCTGCCGGCTTCGAAACGATACTACCGTTTAGGACGGCATGGGTGATTTCGCCGCCGGACTTCGCACCCTTGTTCAGTATGAAGAAGAACCGGGGTTCTTCGTGTTCCGTTGTTCCCATAATTCGTAAAGTTAGATGTTTATTTATTCCCCTTTTGTTCCCTTGCCTGCTCTTGGTAGTATTCATAATACTGCTTGTAGTTGTCCCGGTCTTTGGCTGCATCCGTCCAAAGATAGCACATGAAACAAGCGAACAATAGGGAGATAACAGCACAAAGGATTGAGTAGAACGAAATTCGTTTGTCCACATAACCGCCGTTTTTCATTCTGTACCCCTGCCGTTCAAAGTCCGCCAACACGTTTTTTAGGCGATTTTCGGCACTTTCAAGGCTTTTCCCGTCTATTTGTACCTTTCGGGCTGTTGCGTCCTCTATGCGCTTCGTATAGACTTCAACACGCTTTAGTTCTTGATACACCAGTTCTACCGCAAGCTGCGGGTTTACCCTTGGCGTTGTATCTTTTCTTTTCCGGGGGCTGTACTGTCCCTGCTTAACGTTGGAAGCTGCCGCTTCCGGGTGTGAGTTTGTTTCCATGAGATATGTTCATTGAGTTGCACTTCAGTTTGCTTTGTGTCCGCTCGATATGGGCGAGAGTGTAGCCTTTCCCTATCTCGCTTGCCTTATACTCCGTACCGCTTCGGGCTGTGACATAGTAGCCGTTAAGTTTCCCGGTGCTTGCCCTGGCTTCCCGGACTTTAAAACCTCTCTTACCAAGTTCTTCCTTGAATTTGGTAAAGTCAAAGCCCTGCATCTTCTTCAATACGCCGTCCATGGCTTCCTTGATTTCCGCTTTGTTGACTTTGCCAATGTCCTGCGACTGTACAAAGTTCCGTTCCTTGGCTATGGCATTGGCGGCTTCCGTTGCCTTTTTCCCTATCCAGTTGTCCCGGTACAGTTCCCCGGAAAGGGAAACCCGGTTTGCCAGTATGTGCAGGTGGGCTTGCTCTTTCTTGCTCTCCGTACCGCTGTGCCGGATGATGATGTACTGGTGGTTCGCCAACCCCATGCGCTGCATGAAGTCGTTACCAAGTTCCGCCCAGTCCGCATCCGTAAAGGTGGCGCTTTCCTCTATCGAGGGGCTGACCTCGAAACGTAGGCAGTTGTTTTTTACGTTCGGAAAATCAATGTGATACGGTTTCATTTCCTGCACCATTTCCGCACCAGTACACCCATAAAGTTCATGCCGGGCTATCTCGGTGGCTACTGCCTGCCCGTTTATCTCTTTGGCGAGGTCGTACTCCAATGCCGCCACACCATGTGATATGCTTTTCCCTTTCCCTATCATCGTGAGAGTATTTTTTTGAGCTCTGTAATTAGTGCCCGGTTCTCCTCGAACACTTCCCGGTACTGGCGACCACCGAAGTAGTTGTTCAGCCGTTGGAGCGTTCCTTTCAACTGGGCTATGTCCCGGAGAAGCTGCCGTTCCTCCTCGGTGTACCTCTCCCTTGGGCGCCCCCCAAGGGACAAACTCCGGCAGTATTCCGATACGCTTAGACTGCACCGGGCTGCCTGCTCCGCAAGTGCGTCCTTTTCAAGTTCGGTACACCGGAATGTAATCTTTTCGTTCCGTCTTAGTTCCATGCCACAAAGGTAATCTTAAAATCTTTTTGAGCAAAGCGAGAAAAGCAAGAATTGTCCGACAAGGACACTTCTTGCTATATATACACATGCCGCATGGGAATACATCCACGCCAACCGCCCAGCAAAAAGCCCCGGCGTGTTAGAAAATCCCCCACAGCCTAACAAATTCTACCCCATTTCTACCCAAGGGGATTACACGCCGCAGAAGTCATCCGGGAACATGTCTTCCAGTTCGTCCAAATCAATGGTTTCTTCTTCGGACACCTCCACCCATTCAATGTTTTCTTTCCCTCTTATCGCACATGAGTACATCTCGGCGGCGGCAAGAGAAGAGAACACCTCGTGCATAGGCTCGCCGTTCTCTAACCAGTAAACACAATATTCGACCATAACAGTTTTATCATTTATCGTTGTAATGCCCCTCTACCTCCAAGATGTAGACCTCTACCACTTCCTCGTAAATGTCATAGATTATCCGGTCATGGGCGGTAATGTGTCGAGACCATGTAATATCCCCACCGCCCCTTAACGCTTCGGGATGCCCAAGCCCAGTCTTAGGGTGCTCTAACAATTCTTTGTAGATTTTCTTATACTTCTTGAACAAATTGGGGTTTGATTTCTTCCATTTGGCAATCACCTTATCCACCCCGTCGGAAACCCTAATTGTGTACATCATAGACTATCGAAATAAGCGTCAATATCCTCACTGCTTTTGAGGGTAACACACTTTCCGGATTTGATTTCTTCCCTTGCCTTGTCAATCCTTGCTTGCAGCTCCGGGGTTATCATCAAATCTTCACGACCAACTTTTACCAAAGCGTAAATCTCGTTTTTCCTGCGAATTAGTACCTGCTCGCCATTGTCAGCTTTGGTGAAAGACGCTGCGAGGTTGTTACGGTATTCTCTTACTGATAATGCTTCCATATCTGTTTGCTTTTAAATTCAGCACAAAGATAGCTATATTTCAATAAAATACAAACATTTTGTACACAAACGTGTACACGCCATAAAAACCCGTTTCCAATCCTACCGCCCGTTGGTTGGTTTTGCTTTGCTCTTTTTCCCTATCGT
>NZ_CAXSNO010000022.1:0-2826 GCF_964238835.1 Parabacteroides sp. 20_3
GCCGGCTGACAGGGGGTTAAGGGGGCTCGTCCCCTTACACACGCACCCTTTAGGGTGCTAGTGTGCTATCACCATACTGCATAGGTGCGAAGTTAGTGAATGTTTTGTAAATGCACAAATAAAGGGAAAAACATTTGGATTTGCGATAATAAAGTACTACCTTTGTTGCTGACCAAACGGTAGCTGACCGATACGGGAGAGTTACCAAAATACAAGCCGCTGGAGTTAATTGACGGACATCCGACATCTCCAGCGGCTTTATTTTTGCCTATCTGCTTCGTCTAGGCATACCAGTACCCCTACTAAAAATGTACTTCAAAGATACTTATTTTCTACCGACTTGATAGTTTTTACCCCATATTCTTGGACATTTTTCCCCCATGAGGTTATCTTTGTAGGGTGAAAGAGAAACCCATAAACGGGGATAGATTGAATGCTGGGAAGCATAAACAATCGGGGTAAGGTTAGCGAACCTTGCCTTTCATCCCCCATTATAACTTTACATAGAGGAACTTTATCTATCCCCCCCCGCCCCCAAAGGGGGAGCGACCAAACGGCAGCTTCACTCAATGGAGTGTTACTGTTCATCAAAGCCAAGTGATAATTGTCGTTTCTCTGCTTCTTCTTTCTTTTGGGCAGCTAAAGTCTTTTTCCGAACGTATGTTTTAGCAAATGTCACTCGGTCACCATTGAATACTATCAGAGGATTAATAAACCAAAGATTATCGGCTGGTCCTCGGGCTATGATTTCAGCTTTTACAAGTTCTGCAAGTCCTTTATAAACGGCTTTGTCTGTTTTGTATTTGGTATATTCTAGGCATTTTTTTCTATTGAAGATGATTAAATCATTTTTGGGTTTCATGCAGGTCATAAAGTAACCAAAAACCCGAATAGCTGCTTGTGATAGGTCAAAGAATGCAGCAAAGTTAGAAAGATACAATTTAGTGAATTGTTCTTCATCTACTTCTATTTGACGGATAAACGAAGTCTTAAACACTTCTCCAGTTTCAGTGTCGGCTAAAGCTACTACGGCTCTCTTATCGCCACCACTATTACTCTTATACTTTTTAACAACATGATTTTCAATACCTTCTATAGCTTGTTTCATAAAAGGATTTTCTTCGTTCTTTTGAAAATCGGTTAACTTAACTGCTTTTTTATTTTCCATTTTGATGTGTTTTTGGGAAATATTATTCTCCACAAAGTAAACTATTATTTTCCATAAAAACAATATTAAGGGAAATATTATTTTCCTGTTTAGTATTATATTAGGAAATCAGTATTTTCTAGATTGGAAAATGAGAATTTCCAATATGGAAAATGCCCTATATTGTGTATCAAGTACTTAACTTATTCTATTTCTTCTATTCTTAATATACCCCCAAAACAGCACAAAATCAGTCACTTAAAAATCATCGGTCGGGGAGCGCCCAGCGGCAAGGGGCGGGACCACCCGTCCCGACGAGCGCCACACCATAAACTTTTTTTAGAATAAGCACACAACCGTTTTCCGAACCCTGCAAGATTTCTTCCGAATCCGAACGGCGTAACACTCCATTGAGTGAAGCTGCCGTTTGGTCGCTCCCCCTTTGGGGGCGGGGGGGGTTACATACCCATACCGAAACCTCTGCTTCTGGTGATTTGCTTGAGTAGGTCTTTCCCCTCTTCCATAGCTTTTGATATGTTTGGGAAATGATGCCTTAAAGCTTCCAGTTGTTCGGAATTGAACAAGTCTTTCATCTTACCAAGTTCTTTTTTCAATTCCTTGGTTTCGGTCTTTAGTTCTTGGTTCTCCGTCCTTAATCGGTTACTGGTTGTCCTTGCGTTGTCCATTTGTTGTCTATAATACTCCTTGTCATTCTCGGCTTTGAATGCCTTTGTGCCGTTTCGCTCTTTTTCAAGTATAGCCTTTCCCAGTCTATCGGATAGCTGTTCATTTTCCCCCTCTAAAGCCTTTACTTTGGCTTTTAAGGCATCCTTTTCCCTATCGTTGACTGTTTTTCCAATCAAGCCGTAAAACTTCTCTGAAGCCTTAGAAATGAGTTTTTGGACGTTCTTCTTTGTTTCAATGGAACGTAGTTCTTTCTGAAGCTGAAGAAGCTGGTTTTGTACGTCCTTGTGTTTGTCTAATGCACTGGATATATCGTTGGATAGTTCCTGAAGCTGTTCTTTCGCACATTCGGTCTTGTACTGCATAGCCGATAAATGTTTGCGGTCAGAAGAAACGCCACGTTCCATGCCCAGTGTTTCAGATGCTATGGTTTGGAGTTCTGCCATGTCATCACGCGATAAACGCACACTTTTCCCATTCGGCTGCGTCCAATCGAAAACTACATGGGCATGAAGGTTAGGTGTCCATTGCTTTGTGTTCATGTATCCTTCGTCCTTGTGTATATGGATTTGAAATGCTTCGATACCGAAACGTTCTTTGCAGACCGTGGCAAACTGCTGGAGTTCCTGCATGGTGGTTTCTTGTTTGATTACTATTACTCCCTCTCGTATGGGTGCGGCTTTAGCCTGCATCTTCTGCCCAACCGTATCGAGATATCTTTGTTTCGCACTTTCCAGCCGATGGGAGATGCTATCTCCAACCCAGCTTTCATTCAAATGACTAAGTTCGGGACGAACATAGTCCAATTCTTTTTCCCTAAAGTTGTGAATCTCGCTCCCCGGCTTCACTGCCTGTACATGAATACTTGTTGCTCCCATAAGTTAACATTTTTGTGACAATCGATAACAGCCGGTGACAGCCGGCTGACAGGGGGTTAAGGGGGCTCGTCCCCTTACACACGCACCCTTTAGGGTGCTAGTGTGCTATCACCATAC
>NZ_CAXSNO010000023.1:0-1128 GCF_964238835.1 Parabacteroides sp. 20_3
CGGCTCCGTACCTTAGGTACTTAACCTTGCCGGGGAAGGTAACTCGTAGGTTCATTATGCAAAAGGCACGCCGTCACATCTTGACGATGCTCCGACCGCTTGTAGGCAGACGGGTTCAGGGTCTATTTCACTCCCCTGCTCGGGGTTCTTTTCACCTTTCCCTCACGGTACTGGTTCGCTATCGGTCTCTCGGGAGTATTTAGCCTTACGGGATGGGCCCCGCAGTTTCACGCAAGATTTCTCGTGCCCCGCGCTACTCAGGATGCCACTAGGCTTCGACAGGGAGTCATGTACCGGGCTTTCACCGTCTATGGCGCGCTTTTCCAAGCGCTTCCATTTCCCTGCTTTCTTGCCACGTCGTGGTCCTACAACCCCCGTGTCGCCTAGACGCCACGGGTTTGGGCTCTTCCGTGTTCGCTCGCCACTACTTACGGAATCATTGTTTATTTTCTCCTCCTATGGGTACTTAGATGTTTCAGTTCCCCACGTTCGCCTCCCTTACGGGATGGCAGGCCTTCAGCCTGCCGGGTTGCCCCATTCGGATATCCCGGGATCAAGGGCTATTTGCGCCTCCCCCGAGCTTTTCGCAGCTTATCACGTCCTTCGTCGCCTCCGAGAGCCAAGGCATCCACCGTCTGCCCTTGCTTACTTTCTCTCACCTCGTACTTAACGTACGGGTTGATATATCTTAAGCTCGCTCTACTTGTTTCTTCTTTTTGATGTCCAATATGTCAAAGATCCTCTTTCCCTCGCGGGATGCGTGGAGAATAACGGATTCGAACCGTTGACCCTCTGCGTGCAAGGCAGATGCTCTAGCCAGCTGAGCTAATCCCCCTCATTCGGAGTAGTCCCAGGCAGAGTTGAACTGCCGACCTCTACATTATCAGTGTAGCGCTCTAACCAACTGAGCTATAGGACTGTCAACCTTGCCAAGACTTACGTCCCAGCGTCATTTTTCTCTCTTTAGACCGGCCTCCCGGTCTGCAAGATCTATATATAAACATAATCTCAACAGCAGCACAAGGCGATCGATACCTCGTATGACCTCGGTACGGAATCCTTCGCTCCAGAAAGGAGGTGTTCCAGCCGCACCTTCCGGTACGGCTACCTTGTTACGACTTAGCCCCA
>NZ_CAXSNO010000025.1:0-922 GCF_964238835.1 Parabacteroides sp. 20_3
TGTATCGCAAACAGCTAGTGATCATCGTTTACTGCGTGGACTACCAGGGTATCTAATCCTGTTTGATCCCCACGCTTTCGTGCATCAGCGTCAGTCATGGCTTGGCAGGCTGCCTTCGCAATCGGGGTTCTGCGTGATATCTAAGCATTTCACCGCTACACCACGCATTCCGCCTGCCTCAAACATACTCAAGCCCCCCAGTTTCAACGGCAATTCTATGGTTGAGCCACAGACTTTCACCGCTGACTTAAAAGGCCGCCTACGCACCCTTTAAACCCAATAAATCCGGATAACGCTCGGATCCTCCGTATTACCGCGGCTGCTGGCACGGAGTTAGCCGATCCTTATTCATAAGGTACATACAAAACGGGACACGTCCCGCACTTTATTCCCTTATAAAAGAGGTTTACGATCCATAGAACCTTCATCCCTCACGCGACTTGGCTGGTTCAGGCTTACGCCCATTGACCAATATTCCTCACTGCTGCCTCCCGTAGGAGTTTGGTCCGTGTCTCAGTACCAATGTGGGGGACCTTCCTCTCAGAACCCCTATCCATCGTCGGTTTGGTGGGCCGTTACCCCGCCAACTGCCTAATGGAACGCATGCCTATCTATCAGCGATGAATCTTTAGCAAATATCCCCATGCGGGGCCCCTGCTTCATGCGGTATTAGTCCGACTTTCGCCGGGTTATCCCCCTCTGATAGGTAAGTTGCATACGCGTTACTCACCCGTGCGCCGGTCGCCACCCGGTATTGCTACCTGTGCTGCCCCTCGACTTGCATGTGTTAAGCCTGTCGCTAGCGTTCATCCTGAGCCAGGATCAAACTCTTCGTTGTTTAAATTGTTTTATTATCCTCGCTCCGGAATCCGTTATTGTAGTCCAAAGTCATACTTCTTTGACGGTATCAATCCGGAAAATT
>NZ_CAXSNO010000026.1:0-845 GCF_964238835.1 Parabacteroides sp. 20_3
TTAACTCCTGTTGAGTTTGATGCCTTACTAACAACTTTCAAGTACCATTGGGATGAATATTACAGCCATTTTACCTTGGAAGGTAAAGTGCGTCAACGTATATCTTACAACAGGAAGACCAGTGTATTGCCTCTGATTCAGGACAAACTGTTCTTCATATTGGTATATTTGAAGACTAATCCTCTTCAGGAACTCCATGCTATTCAGTTTGAGATGACCCAGCCCCAGGCCAATAGATGGATTCACCTTCTTTCTGATATTCTCCGGCGTACATTGAAAACGCTTGGTGAATTACCGGACCGTAATTCCAAACGTCTGATTCACATTCTTCAAGGATGCGAAGAAGTCTTGTTGGACGGAACAGAGCGACCTATTCAACGCCCTTTGGATGAAGACAGGCAGTCAGCATGCTATAGTGGTAAAAAAAACTCATAGCATAAAGAATAACTTGCTATGTACCAACCAACTCAGGATTGTATGGCTGAGCTCCACATACAAAGGTCATGTCCATGACAAAAAGATTTGTGATGAGTATCAGGCTCTGGCAAGATACAGGTTTCATCGGACACAGACCGGATGGAGTTGAAATATGTATGCCCAAAAAGAAACCTAAAGGAAAAGAGCTTACTGCTGTTGAAAAGCAAGAGAACAAGCGGATTTCCGGAATCAGGATTAAAGTGGAGCATGCCATAGGTGGTATGAAAAAATGCCGTATTGTCAAAGAACGATTCAGATGCCATAAATTCGGTTTCGAAGATATGGTGATTCTTATTGCTTGTGGATTACACAACTTCAGAGTCAGTCACAAAATGAGTCATATAACAATTTAATCTATATAATGTCTA
>NZ_CAXSNO010000027.1:0-803 GCF_964238835.1 Parabacteroides sp. 20_3
GCCTTAGGTCCCGACTCACCCTGATCCGATTAGCGTTGATCAGGAAACCTTGGTCTTTCGGCGGGGGGGTTTCTCGCCCCCCTTATCGTTACTCATACCTACATTTGCTTTTCCATGCGCTCCAACAAGGGTCATCCCTCATCTTCGACGCCGCATGGAATGCTCCCCTACCATGTCTTACGACATCCACGGCTTCGGCAGATCGTTTATGCCCGATTATTATCCACGCCAGATCGCTCGACTAGTGAGCTGTTACGCACTCTTTAAATGAATGGCTGCTTCCAAGCCAACATCCTAGCTGTCTCTGCGATCCGACCTCGTTAGTTCAACTCAACGATCATTTGGGGGCCTTAGCCGGTGGTCTGGATTCTTCTCCTCTCGGACACGGACCTTAGCACCCGCGCCCTCACTCCCTGTAAATATATATCGCGCATTCGGAGTTTATCTGGACTTGATAGGCGGTGAAGCCCTCGCATCCAATCAGTCGCTCTACCTCACGATATACTATAAAGAGGCTGCACCTAAATGCATTTCGGGGAGTACGAGCTATCTCCGAGTTTGATTAGCCTTTCACCCCTACCCTCAGCTCATTGGAAAGCTTTTCAACGCTTACCCATCCGGTCCTCCAGTTGGTGTTACCCAACCTTCAACCTGGCCAAGGGTAGATCACTCGGTTTCGCGTCTACCCCCCCCGACTGGCCGCCCTGTTCAGACTCGCTTTCGCTTCGGCTCCGTACCTTAGGTACTTAACCTTGCCGGGGAAGGTAACTCGTAGGTTCATTATGCAAAAGGCACGCCGTCAC
>NZ_CAXSNO010000028.1:0-638 GCF_964238835.1 Parabacteroides sp. 20_3
GTCATGCTGATGGCAATGCCATGCCGCCGAAGGCGCTCCACGTACGCGTCGCAACAATACTGCACGCCACGGTCAGAGTGGTGTATCAGGCCCTCCAGATTTTCACTCCCTGTCATCTCAACGGCCTGGTCTATGGCCTGCCGCAACGCCTCAAGCGTGGCTGAGGCACGCAAGCTATCAGCCAGTACCCATCCCACTATCTTATGGGAATAAGCATCCGTGACCAGATGCAGGTAACAGACGTCTCCGCCGGCAAGCGGTATATAGGTAATATCGCTAACCCACAGTTGATTGGGAGAGGTTGGGACAAAGCCCTTTATCAAGTTCTTCCACTTATGGTAACGATGGTTGGAATTGGTTGTGCCCCTGGCTTTGCGCGGAGGAAGCATCAGGCGGTGTCGACGAAGCAGCGTGTAGAAGCTGTCGCGACCGGGCATGAACCTCTCTCCGAAGAGGGCGGTGAGCATGATCCACAGCTTGTAACCACCGATACCGGGATCCTCGCCACGTATCTCACGTACGGTATCCAGCATGAGACGTTCATTCTTCACATGGCTCCCTATGTCAGCCTTGGACTGGTAATAGGCTTGACGACAATGGCCAAACAGACGGCAGGCTGGCGCTACTTTCATCTTGCG
>NZ_CAXSNO010000029.1:0-612 GCF_964238835.1 Parabacteroides sp. 20_3
GGTTGGTGGAAGCAGATTACCATTCAGTAGATACCAGTTCTGAAAGATGTAAACAACTTGTTTCTTAGATAGCCTTATAAATATGCTACTACTTATTACAGTTCATTTGGAAATGTTATTCTCACTTTTATTCCTCCGCTTTTTCACTTGCTCCACTGCTTCAGATATGATTCCCTTGTTTTCAAAACGCTGCGTGTAATTGGTATAATCCGGGTGAATACGTTCGTAAGTTGGGTCAGTGAATAAGGGACTCGTAATAATGTGGTCCGCAGTCGAACGGTTACAGCAGAAAACAATATTTTCAACTCCAGCCAGTCTGGTCAATGCTTTCACATCCGTATCGTGCGGCTGTAGTGTCATCGGATCTGTAAAAAAGAACAGATAGTCTATTTCTCCTTCTACGATCCGCGAACCAATTTGCTGGTCACCTCCTAAAGGACCAGATTTCAGGATTGTGATATCCCATTTGATTTCAGGATGTTTTTCTTCAAGGGCTTTTTTAATTAGTGTACCGGTTGTACCCGTACAATAGAATTTATGTCCTATCAGACGTTCCGAGTTCCAGAGAACCCACTCTATCATGTCTTTTTTCATTGCATCGTGTGCAACAAG
>NZ_CAXSNO010000030.1:0-531 GCF_964238835.1 Parabacteroides sp. 20_3
ATGTCAGCCTTGGACTGGTAATAGGCTTGACGACAATGGCCAAACAGACGGCAGGCTGGCGCTACTTTCATCTTGCGAAGCCTGACCAGTTCCGTTACTATTTGGCCCCAGGTTTTTTTCTGATGGGAATGTTAAAATACTCTTCCGCACGCCTGATCATTAAATCACGGGCCTCGGTTTCCAACCGGGAGAAGGCAAGGGCCTTCTCCAACTCCTTAACACGCTTCTTGAGTCGCGCGTTTTCATCATGGTAATCCTCTTTGCTTCGATCGCTCATATCCGTAGGGGCTTGACACGGAGCCAAAGATACCTCTTTTACCACTGATTCATACTTCGCCAGCCATTTATTTAACAAAGTTATCCCACTAATACCATGTTGTTTGCAAAAACTGGTTTTGCTCATGCCGGATTGATAATAAGAATGAAGAAGATGCAATTTCTCTTCTTCGCTGTAATGCTCATGTTTTTTGCGCATAATAATTACACATTTTATTGTTATTGAATGTGTCTACCTATATCAGCATAAGACAA
>NZ_CAXSNO010000031.1:0-514 GCF_964238835.1 Parabacteroides sp. 20_3
ACGGAATCCTTCGCTCCAGAAAGGAGGTGTTCCAGCCGCACCTTCCGGTACGGCTACCTTGTTACGACTTAGCCCCAGTCACCAGTTTTACCCTAGGCCGATCCTTTCGGTTACGGACTTCAGGTACCCCCGGCTCCCATGGCTTGACGGGCGGTGTGTACAAGGCCCGGGAACGTATTCACCGCGCCATGGCTGATGCGCGATTACTAGCGAATCCAGCTTCACGGAGTCGGGTTGCAGACTCCGATCCGAACTGAGACGTGGTTTGGGGATTCGCTCCCTGTCGCCAGGTGGCTTCCCTTTGTCCACGCCATTGTAACACGTGTGTCGCCCCGGATGTAAGGGCCGTGCTGATTTGACGTCATCCCCGCCTTCCTCGCAGCTTACGCTGGCAGTCCCACCAGAGTCCTCAGCATCACCTGTTAGTAACTAGTGGCAAGGGTTGCGCTCGTTATGGCACTTAAGCCGACACCTCACGGCACGAGCTGACGACAACCATGCAGCACCTCGCAAA
>NZ_CAXSNO010000032.1:0-501 GCF_964238835.1 Parabacteroides sp. 20_3
AAGAACGTACCATACCTCCAAAACCCAGAGGCAGTGAACGATTCCGAGGAGGTACTTCCTTTGTATGACGCCAAGATCATGCCAAAAGACTTGTTGAGCATCACGGTCAATACGACAGACCCGAAGGCTGCGACCCCATTCAACTTGACGGTACAGACTCCAATCAATGCGGCTTTGACAAATATCAGTACGACCACGCAACCGACCATGCAGCAATACTTGGTGAATAATAAAGGAGAGATCGATTTCCCTGTTATCGGTCGCTTGGAAGTGGGTGGTCTCACCAAGAACGAGGCGGAGGACTTGATTCGTGAGCGTTTGAAACCTTATTTGAAGGAATCCCCGATCGTTACGGTCCGTATGTCTAATTACAAGATCTCCGTGTTGGGTGAGGTGGCCCGTCCGGGTAGCTTCACGATCGGCAACGAGAAGGTGAACGTTCTGGAGGCTTTGGCGATGGCAGGCGATATGACGATTTACGGTGTCCGTGATAACGTCAAG